>JAITUY010000032.1 GCA_031286095.1 Treponema sp.
GCCAAATACGAATTCGCCTTCGTTTTTGGCGTCTCTTTTTGTAATGGCATTGCATATTGTGTAATGGTTAAAAGGCTTGTTTTGACTGCCATTTTGAAAAGTTTTGTCCGCCGTGTTCACGCAGGCTTATAGCCTGAAAAACCACAAGACTGGTCAGCGTAGCTGACATGAGACAACCAACTCGAACCGAAGGTTCGCAGTTGTCGAACAAGTCCAATCTTTAAACTCACGCGGGTTTTTTACTCAACAGTCCCTGAACAAGCAATTGAAACGCGATCGCAAAGACAAAAACCAGCCATGAATATTTATAACCGATTAAAAAGCCAAGCAATATAAATAAGCCTATCGCAAAAATCCAGATAGCTCCGCTGAAAAGTCCAAAGCGCGCAGATGCGGCTGGATCATTCCAAATTTCCATTTCGTTTTTTACCGCCTTATCATGTAAATCTTTTGCCCATGGTTTTAGCCTGTTTTTTTCCGTAAGCCCAAGAAAAACCAAAATGCCGATACCGGGCAATACAAACGGAATTAACGAAGAAATTGCGCCGATCCACTCCGGTTTGCCGCCTCCCGCCGTAATTGCGCCTAATGTCGTAATGTTAAAATTATTTACACTGCCGAACAATACTACCGGCATTGTAAAAAGTCCAAAAACGATCAGACCAGTACCCGCAGAGTACCACGCCGCGCGCTTACCGTTTACAGGGTATGATTCAGCGGTTTCCTGCGTCAGTCCAAGCCATGTAAAACCAGCGATGGCGGCGGTAAAGAACGGTAACATTGACGCAAAAACCGCGGAAAGATTAGACTGCGTAAAAAAAACAATAAGCCCCGTAATAATTCCAAAAAGCAACAGTACAACAAAAACCACGTAACCTGCTACTCTCTTTGTACTCATAAAATTTCTAATGTCCATATATACTTCTTCAAAAACTTCTTTTCGCTTTTTCAGCGAAAGCTCATCTGCCAGCGCCGACACATCTCCCAACTGCGCGGCGGCTTTTGCAAAAGCTGCAGACGGTTCCATGCCTTTTTTTTCAAGGCTTTCTGTTTTTGCGTTAAGGTTTGCCAAAAGCTCTTCCTTAAAATCCGCAAGCGCGGACGTTTCTTCGTACCCTTTAAAAAGTGAATCTACAAATTCTTTCGCTTTCATTTTTCCTCCAATAAATTGTTGATGATTTCCTGCGTGAACTTCCAGTCGCGCAGTCCTTGCGTTAATGCTGTCCGCCCTTTTTCGGTAATGCGGTAATATTTCCGCCTTGCTCCCTGCGTTTCATCTCCCCAATACGAAACAATATCGCCGTCCGCCTCAAGCCGTTTGTAACTTGAGTACAGAGTGGTTTCCTTTGGTTCGTACCGTCCCCCCGTCCGCTCAAGTATGCGGTTGTAAATCTCGAAACCGTAAGCGTCGCCAGCGGAAAGGATATGCAAAACTATAGTGTCCGTATTTCCCCTCAACAGGTCAGATGACATCATCGCCGATGAGTCTGCCATTTATACCTCCATTCGTATTAATACTAGTATCAATGTATAATGTAATACATATTACTACGTCTGTCAAGTATTATTTTAAAAAATACAACTCGAACATTTAAAATATCGAAAAAATTACCAATATTTCTGTCAAATTTAAAGGACCGTTTTTTCTATAAATGCTTACAAGGAGTTCTGCTGTTTTCTGGCAAATATCTAACCCCTGCATAAGCTTCTTTCCAAAAAAGTATTTATAATAAAATTGCATTTTTGTACCTATACCTTCAAGGCGTAAAGCCTTTACGAGCCTACCTTGGTCAACGCCGTTTGTCCAACTGTCCGCCTTTTCATATTTTTCGCCTTCTGCTGTAAGATAAATTTTATTATTTGGGTAACTCCGTTTACCGTATATAATTTTTGACGGTTAATTTTTTATTTATCCACCGTCTTTATAAAACGAATAATGCTATTATATTTGCAAATTGCGGTAAAAGGGAAGGGGATTTGCTGTCAATTCGCCCATTTGGGAAAAAAATCCGCCACGCCCGCCGGCTTCGCTGGCACGGAGGGACAAATAAATGTGAATACAGTCCTGTTGAGGTTGCAGAAAAACATAGTTTCTAAAAAAATGACTTCCAAAATATGCCTAAAATTAGCCCCAAAACGCCCAAAATCAATGGTTTTTCAATAGCTTTTTTGTTCAAAAACAGTTTTTCTGCAACCTCGTTATGCGCTGGTTACCCGTACCTTATTATTTTTTATTTTCATCATATAAATACATCTTCTAATGCCCATGTACCATTAAAGAATTCCGAATATACGCCATCTCCACTTATTGTTAATGTTTTTGCAAAATACCCATCTTGCAAGTGGGCGTATTTATTGTGTTTTATTCCACTTATAATTAAAGTTAAAACCGCGCCATCGTATTTGTATGTTCCACCTAAAAATGTACCATTTCTATTTGTTGAAGAAAAGGATGTTTTAGTAAAATTTATACTGTCATTATATGTGTATTGAGACCTTGTGTATCTTGTGTAAGTTCCGGTTAGATATACTCCACCAGGATTTTCATTATTATCCTTATTTTCATCACAAGAGATAACGGTAAAAGCAATGACGATAACAACAAAAACGCCAATAACAATTTTTGTTGTTAATTTTTTCATACGATATTCTCCTCCAAATATACCTATCAAATTTTGATTAACCAAGCCGCGCGATCACTCTTTCTATCATCTCAATAAATTCGGCGCTTTCTTTTTGTACAATTTTGATAAATGGGTTTTCGCCATGCTTACCGAGAACGCTCTCCATTTCCGCGGTATTACGGAAGGTCGCTTTTTTAAATGAACTGAGGAAATCTTTTGCCCTGCTTTCGTATATTTGTTTGTCGATCCATCTGCGGGTCTCACCAGCAAGGGAAAGTTCCGTTTTGAACGCGGCGAAATCGGGGGCGTCTTCCGTGTGCCGTAGAACCGCAAGAGTTGACCACGCGTGACTGCATTTGTCAAACGGGTATGCTTCGTCCCAGTGTCCGTATACGCGGTGAATTTCTTCCCAGTTTTTTATCTCGCCTTCGCGGATATTTTTGCGTAACTCGTCCACGCGGAAAGAGGGAACTATCTGCCCGCCTATATTTGTCCATTCTTTAACGCGCTCTTTTGGCGCAGGCGGGCCAAGCAATTCCAGAAAGCCCTGATAATCCAGTTTCGGGTTGGCGTCAAAAAATTCCGCAAGGGTTTTAACCGCGTAGTAGCGTAACATCTGGCGGTATCCGGCTATCGCCTCAAGCGGCTTTATGATCACCTGCCCGCGTTTGCTGTGTTCAAGGTGTCTGCAAAGAATGATACGGATAGGGCTGTGATCCATTCCCGTCATGTCCGACGCCGAATATCCCGACTCGCCAAGCCAGCCGTTTAAGACCGACAGGGCGTTAATTATTTCTTCCGCAGTATCCGGCGCGAGATAATTGGTTTCTATCTTTTGAATTTTTATTTTTCGTTTGTCGCGGTTCTTGCATTTCCATGAATTGCGCTCGAGCGCGTAAAGGTTATGAAGCCAAAAATATGCGGGCATTACTTCAAGGCGGTTTTTATGAACGTTGTTGTTTACAAGGGCGAAGGGGAACGGAATATTAAGTTCCGAAGGATACTCGCCCTTTGCTATGATTACAAAAGAAGCGAAAACGCATGAATGTTTAAGGCTTACCGCAAGCCCCGGCCAAAAACCGCGCTTTGCACGTATTTCCCCGTCGTTGGCTCTGCTGTTGTGGTTACTGCCTATTGTTACCGCCGCCGCCAGATTGGACATTCCTTGAATAAGGCTTGCAATTAAAAATGAATTGTTGTGATGCTGTTCATGCGCGGGGAAAATCAAATTATTAAGTATCTCGCAACATGATACGGTCGAGTTGTCGCCAAGCACGGAATGGATAAGCCGCGCCCCGTATTTAAGGTTACTGTTCCTGCCAAGAACAAACCGCACCGCTTTCGATCCGTAAAAAACATTGCACGCGTAACCGACAATGCCGTTTACCATTTCCACGCCTTCGCCTATCTGCGTCGGCTCTTCGGCGGAAGAGTGTATTGTCAGGTTCTTAAGTTTGTTCGCACCCTTGATGTAGGCGCAATTTCCAATTGCCGTATCTTTGATAACCGAACAGCTTTTAATTGTCGCACCCGACCCGACAGTCCCGTAACTGCCGCGCAAACTTCCGTATTGTTTTTGGGTAATATCCGCCAATTTGTCCGTAAGCGCGGTATCGTCGCGGTAAGCCGCCCACAGGTACGCATCCGCAGTAATCATAGTATCGAACGGCAAAATTGATCTGCCGCCCGCCTCGTTCATCACGTCGATCCAGACCCGCACTTCTTCGGTCTCGCCGTCTTTGATAACGCCATTTCCAAATTTTGCGTGGTTGGTAGTTTCCATTTCATCAACTTTGGAAAGTATGCAGTTATTCCCGATGATATAGTGCGAAATATACGCGCAATTTTGAATCGCCGTGTCATCTCCAATGTCGCATGAAATGATAGCGCTGTTGCGGATTCCGGCAGGGATGCGGAAATCGTTATGTTTAAGCAGAACATTCCTGAGAGCGCCGATTCGTACAAGTCCGTAAAAAGACGAGTCGCGTATCAGCGCGGGATCAAACGGATCGCTGACTAAAAAATTTTCCCAGTCCGCGCAGTAGTTTCTGTTTTTTATCAGTACTTCAATTTCTTCGGGTTTCAACTGACGCCATGAACCTGGTTTTTTGGAAAAAAGTTCAGCTTGCTGAGCGTTGCGTAACCAGTATTCGTCAATAAGCGCGTTTTGCAAACCATGCAAATCTTTAGGCAAATACCAGGCGGGGATAAAATCATAACCGTGCCGATCCGCCGGCAGAACTTCCATAGGTAACTTATACTCCTAAATTTTGGACCGTCTTAACCGCACGTTTTCAATGTCGTGGCTAAACAATTCACGAAGGTCGTTCAGACCCAAAGCCATTAACGCCATGCGGTCAATTCCTATGCCCCACGCGGCGACAGGAACGTTTACGCCAAGGCTTTCGGTTACTTCGGGGCGGAAAATGCCGGAACCGCCAAGCTCGAACCAGCCAAGCACCGGGTGTTTGATATGAACTTCCACAGATGGCTCTGTAAACGGGAAGTATCCGGGAACATATTTTACCTCTTTCGCGCCTGCAACTTCGCGGGCAAACATTTCCAGCATGCCCATAAGCGTGCGAAGATTAACATCTTCACCTAACACGATGCCTTCAGTTTGATAAAAGTCGCATCCGTGGGTCGCGTCTACGCGGTCGTAGCGGAAACAGCGCACAATGCCGAAGTATTTGCCGGGTATTTTCGCGGTTGGAAGCTGTTTTGCTGAAAGAACCGTTCCCTGAGAACGGAGGATCAGCCGCCGCGTAAATTCGCGGTCAAAGCCATAGTTCCAGCCGCGGCTACCCGTTTTACCGCCGTTTTCATGCGCGGCGGCAACGTTGGAAAGCCACGGCTCGTCAATGGCTTTCGCCAAGGCTATTCCGCTTGCGGAAGACGGGTCTGCTATGCTGTACACATCGTGAATATCCCGCGCCGAATGGAATTGCGGCATAAAAAGAGCGTCAGAATTCCAGAACTCGGTTTCGACCAACGGCCCGTCAAATTCCTCAAAGCCAAGAGAGGCAAGTTTATCTTTTACGTTTTCAAGAAATTTAGCATAGGGGTTGCTTCTGCCGGGATTCAGGCGGACGGGCGGCGTTTTAACGTTATACGATCTGAATGTCTTGCCCTTCCAGCTTCCGCTTTCCAGCATTGCCTGTGTTAAAGAGCCGGTCTCGTCGCCCGTAATGCCCGCCGCTTTGAGCGCCTGCGCCGCTTCTTGCGCCGGAACAGAACCGTTATCCTCAACAAAAGCAAAAACAACGGTTTCCCTGTCTATCTGACGGAACGGCGCGTCAGCGGCTCCGCGTTTTTTTGCGATACCGCTCATCGCGTTTTTTTCGGCGGCGTTAAGCGAGGCAGAGGGAACGGGGGCGCTTGCGCCTTTTTCCAGCAAGCCTCGGACAATGACAAGATAATCAATCGCCGGATCGCTCACCTTTTCGCCGTTAAAAAATTCACGAAGTTGTAACTCTATATGGGGGCTTTTTATAATTACATTTTTATCGCTATCCATCGCCAGTATGCCGAGTTTGGAAAGACTGCCGAATGCGCTACCAATATCTTTGTTTTCGATATTGAGGTTTTTAGCTATATCTGGAAGTTTTAAAGCGCCGGACTGTTTCCTGACAAGTTCAATAATCCGCTCTTCGGGGCTACCCTTTTCTTTCCACTCTCTGCCAAGGTCGGTCAATTCGTAAAAAACCGCCGTTTCCCGCCGTACTTCGCCAATCAGCCCCTTACCGGCAAGCCATGAAAGCGCCTGATTTCCGTTTCCCGGCTTAAAACCCAGCTCCTGCTCAACTTTCTCGATAGTAAGCTCATCGCCCTTTTTATAATGAAGGATGATTCGCGCTTCCAGAGGATGAAGGTTTTTTGTTATGTTTTGAATATCAACTGCCATTCTTTCAATATACTGTTTTCAAGAACAGCTTGCAATATAATATGCTCCCAAAAAATACGGTTAATAACAAATAATGGACTTGTTCGACAACTGCGAACCTTCGGTTCGAGTCGGTTGTCTCACAAGTCCATTTTTATTTTGCCAAAAACTTTATCAGTTTCTCTGAATAATTTATCTATTGGTTGCGGTAATTTTAAATATTCCATATAATCACGATATAATTTTTCTTCTTTATCAGTAATCCAGCCATACGGGTCTTCATTTGAAAAATAACCATATTTTACTTCAAAATATTCAGGCATTTCTTTTATAAATATTTTATCAATATTATGAATGTTTATAGTGAATATATATACCAAATCATTATAAATAAAACTAATTTGCCTTTCAAACATTATACTGATTATTTCGAATTCGCCAAGAATCAGTCTCTCTGCAACATTTATATTGTTATAACTATTTCTCCTGTATCTTCCATGAAACTTTGACATGTCATTACTTGTACCGTTTATAAAATTTTGCAAAAGGGGTACGTTTTTTGACTCATAAGATGTATCCGCGCCGTCAAAATCTTTATTCTTGTTAAAAACCATAAAATGAAAATATTTTTCGGTAGTAATATCATTAATCAATGTATATTTATAATTATCCCCGTCAAAATATCCTATATGATAATCATTCGGTATTTCAATAAATATATCCCCTATATTTATTTGGATGGTTTCGTTGTTTTTATTGACGCTGGTGATAATCTCATTGTTTTTTTCTTCATGATATATTTCTTGCGGATGTATTGATTCTGCCAGAATGTCGTTTTTTTTCTTTTGTACACAGGAAACCAGCAATATACAACAAATAATACAAATAATTTTAATTCTCATAAAACAATATAGTTGTCCAAAAACTTCAGTTTTTAAAGCAATTACAGATTGTAACCTTCCTTATAAAATATAAAATCGCATTTTTGCCGGACTTTTCGGATTGTAGTCCGCGTTCGCGGGCTTATAACCTGAAAAATGCAGGACTTGTTCAACAACCAGCGCGGTTATTGAACAAGTTGTTTATTGGACTTGTGAGACAACCCGGTTGGTTGTCCCACAAGTCTTGCGGTTTTTCAGGCTAAAGCCTGCGAACTAAAGTTCGACAAAACCGCATTTTTTATATGAAGTTGTTCAGAAACTGAAGTTTCCGAACAACTCTATTAACCAATTTTATGGCGCATAACATCTTGCAATATCAGGAAAACTGCGCGGAAATCCTTTTGCACGCTTCTTCGACGTCGGCACGGTGACCAAACGCGGAAAAACGGATAAAGCCCTGACCCGCCGGACCGAAGCCCGCGCCTGGAGTGGTAACAACCTGACATTTTTCCAGAAGTTCGGCAAACACTTCCCAACTGTCCCTGCCGGGGAAATGCGCCCAAATGTAAGGCGAGTTGTCCCCGCCGATGCAGTATATCCCCAACTGCCGAAGTGTATCCCTTATAAGTTTTGCATTGCCAAGATAAAAATCCATCATGGCGCGCATTTCCGCTCTGCCTTTGTCGTCTAACGCGGCAAGTCCGCCTGACTGCGCGATATTGGACGCGCCGTTAAAGATTGTTCCGGCTATCCTGTTCCAGTCCGTGTTGACGCTTTCGCCGCCAGCGTACTTGAGCGGCTTGGGAACAACAGACCAGCCAAGCCGCACTCCGGTAAATCCCGCTGGCTTGGAGAACGAGTTTACCTCGATGGCGCAAAGATCGGCCTTTTCTATTTCGTAGATGGTTTTGGGCAACGCAGGGTCCCGGATAAATTCGCTGTAGGCGGCATCAAAAACGATGATGCATTTCTTGTCTATCGCAGTCTTTACCAGTTGGGTTAGCTGTGGGCGATCTGCAACTGCTCCCGTTGGGTTGTTTGGCGAACAAAAATAGATAAGACTGTTCTGCGGAACAAGATCAAGATTGGGGAAAAAATTGTTTTCAGCCGTACAGGGGAGGTATGTAATGCCCGCATAGCCTTCGCCCTGCCAGCCTCCGGCGGCTCCGGCGAGAACAGAACCGTCCACATATACTGGATAAGAGGGGTCCTGTACCGCTATTTTTGTCCTCGCCCCAAAAAGAACCTGCAGTCTGCCGATGTCGCACTTTGCCCCGTCCGAGATAAATATTTCATCAATAGAAAATTTGCCGCCATAAAAGACTGAGGAAATCTTTTCCCTTAACTCCGCCATTCCCTCGTCCTGATAGCCGGAATAGCCTTCTACCGTTCCAAGTTTCCGCGCCCCTTCCACAAGACCCGCGTTGACGTGAGGCATAATCGGCTCTGTGGTATTCCCTACTCCAAGACTGATAATTTTAGCGCCGGGGTGGGAAGACGCGTATTCGCGCCGCCGTTTGGCGATCTCTGGAAAGAGGTATCCCGCCTTTAAATTTGCGAGGTTGGGGTTCCTGTTTATCATCTGTTCTTCTGCCTATTTCTTTTTGGTTTTCTTTTTCCCGTAATTGTATTCGTACTGCTTTGCCAGGCATTTTGGGCAAATTTTATTGCCGTAGCCTTTGCCCAATTTTTTTCCGCACCGCGGACACTGGTTGTTTTTCTTACGTTTGTTGTACTTTGCTCTTCGGTCTTTGTTTATAGCCTCCGAGATTTCCTGATTATAACCCCTGAAAAACGCCCGGCAATCATCACAATAGATGAAACTACTGTTCTTTTTTCTCTTGCTTCCGCATCTGGGACAGCAACCGCTTTTTTTCCTTTTTGTGTAAATAGCCTTTCTTTCTTCTGCTTCTGTTGACATAATATCCACCTAACCTTAAAGATATTATACTATCCAAATTTTTTTAGGATAGTATATAAAAGTATACGACATTTAAAACGCCGCTTACCTTGAATTATATTCCATCTAACGTTATTTGTCAAAGCCTTTTTCTATATATTTATTTTAATATTTTTATGTATAGAATAATAATCCAAAAAGAAACAACCAGCACCATGGGTTATTTACAATTTCTTTCCCTCTATAATTAAGCTTAAAGTGCTTTTTGCCGCTGTCCTTTAAACCGCGATTACGGCAGGAATTTATGCACAAAACGCCTTTTTTCCTGTAAAACGGGGCAATGTATGCGGATAATGACGTCAAAAGGAAAATAAATAATTGTTCGCGGTTTACTATAAAAGAGGCGCAAGATTCGGGCAAAAACATGACTATTTCCTAATATAACGGAGAGTTTAGACAAAAACCGCAAACCTCTTAATTTGCCCATTGAAACGCCCTGCAAGGCGGTAATAAAAGACAATAAAGTTGTTCGGAAACTTCAGTTTTCCAAACAACTGCCAATAAAAAAGTATTTTTGCTGGGCTTAAACGTGCTTTAGCCCGAAAAAATGCAGGACTTATGAGACAACCAACCGGATTATTGAACAAGTCCAATGTAATGTCCGCGGATATGAACCAGATGTTTGCAGGTCAAATGAAAGACCCGCCGGTAAAGGTGAAATTTTCAGGCGCACCGGTGGAACTGCCGGACAACCTGCAACCCGGACAATCGCTTAAAAACGCTAATATTAACATGACAATAGATATGAGCATTATAAAAATGGACACCTTGATAAAAACCCTGACCATTAAAAACGTAACCGTTCCGGCAGGAACCTTTTAATGCCGTAAAATTACCCAAACCTGTACCGCTACCGCAATGAATACAACCTTAACCGGGGAAGCCATTTTATGGTACGCCGCCGGCATTGGCAATGTAAAAACCAAAAATTTCGATGCCAAGAACAAGTTGATTGGAAATACGGTACTTGCAGAATTTAAAGGAAAAAGATCGTTTTTTCGTTAAAAAACATTCCCATAATAAACAGATATGCAGACAACGGGAATTGTACATATTCTCATATTTCTACTATAATATAAATATAGTTATTGGAAGGTTCTGTCTTAGAACAAGTCCAAGGAGCGGTTATGGGTAAGTTTCAAATAAGGCTCGATAAGCTGGAAAAAAATTCAACGTATTGGGCAAAGAACCGGAAAGTTCGCATGGAGTTCCACATTAACCGCGACGTACGGAAGGAGTACGGGTTAAAAGACAGTCTTTTTTCCCTGACCGGAAACGTGCTTCTTGTCGACATGAAGCAGACGCGGGAGCTTGCCGCCAAATTCAACTCAAAACAGGACCCAGCCCACCCCGAAAGGTTTATAAAAGCCGGACATCTTTACGCAATGGGGCTAATCGATGAAATCTTGCATTATGTAATTTCCCTTTACCGCGAGGAAGTTCAACCCGATGCTTTTGAAACCGCGCTTGACAGGCTGGAAACAAACCTCGGCGGAAAACAGACGGACGGTCTTTTAGTCTCTTTTTCGGAGCAGTTCCCCCCCCGGCCTGTGTACAAAGGCGAAAAAAATGCCGCCGAATACCTGAAAAGCAAAGAAGACGGCGAAAACTGCAGAGAGCTTTCCATCGAAGAAACAATGATGCTTGCGCTTGCAAATCTTAATCCTGCGTTTAACCCTTTTAAATTTTTATTTGATGATAAAGACCTCTCCCAAAAAACCGTCTACCCCGATGCGATAGAAGAATTAAAGGAACATTTTAAAAATCTTCCGCCTTTCGGTCCCGACGGCATGAACCTTTGGGATTTGCTCCGATCTCCCGCTGTCGCCTGCCCGGATTCGCTTTTTGGTCAGCTTGAGTACATACGGAAACATTGGGGGGCGTTCCTTTCAAAATTCATGGCGCGTCTTCTGATGAGCCTTGACGTAATGAACGAAGAAAACAAGCCTGTTTTTCTCGGACCGGGTCCCAGTGAAGTTTTAACTTACGCCGGACTTGACGAATACGAACGGTTTAGCCCCGATCAGGAGTGGATGCCAAAAACAGTGCTGATAGCAAAAAGCACGCTTGTCTGGCTTTTTCAGCTTTCACAAAAATACGGCAGAGAAATTAACCGCCTTGACCAGATTCCAGACGAGGAACTTGATACTTTAGCGCGCAGAGGTTTTACGGGGCTTTGGCTGATCGGTCTTTGGGAAAGAAGTCAGGCGAGCAAGACGATAAAGCAATGGACGGGCAATCCTGAAGCGGCCGCTTCCGCGTACAGTCTTTACGATTACGACATTGCCGGAGAACTTGGCGGATGGGGCGCGCTTAGCAATTTGCGCGAACGCTGTATGCGGCGCGGCATTCGTCTTGGTTCGGACATGGTTCCAAACCACACGGGCATAGACAGCAGATGGATGGTTGAACACCCAGACCGTTTTTTACAGCTTCCGTACCCGCCGTTTCCGACTTACAACTACAACTGCGGCAATCTTTCGGGCAGGGACGATATTACCGTTCAAATTGAAGAACATTATTTTTCACGAAGCGACGCCGCCGTAGTTTTTAAGCGGATTGACAACCGCACGGGCGACACGCGCTATATCTATCACGGCAACGACGGAACTTCGATGCCTTGGAACGACACCGCGCAGATCGACTTTCTTAATCCAGAAGCGCGCGAAGCTGTTATACGCACAATTATCGGCGTGTGCCAGCAGTTTTCCATCGTGCGTTTTGACGCCGCAATGACTCTCGCAAAAAGACACATTCAGCGTCTCTGGTATCCCGTACCCGGAAGCGGCGGGGCAATCGCAAGCAGAGCCGAACATTCAATCAGCACCGAAGAATTTAACAAACGCATACCAAATGAATTCTGGCGCGAAGTTGTAGACCGTTGCGCGGCTGAAGCGCCGCATACGTTACTGCTTGCCGAAGCGTTTTGGATGATGGAAGGCTATTTTGTCCGCACTTTGGGAATGCACCGTGTTTACAATTCGGCTTTTATGAACATGCTGAAAAACGAGGATAACGCGAAGTACCGCGCGACCGTTAAAAATACTATGGAGTTCGATCCCGAAATTCTAAAACGCTTTGTCAACTTTATGAACAACCCCGACGAAGAAACGGCAGTCGCGCAATTCGGCAAGGGCGACAAATATTTCGGTATTTGTACACTGCTTGTAACGATGCCAGGTCTTCCCATGTTCGGCCACGGTCAGATTGAGGGCTTTGAGGAAAAATACGGAATGGAGTACCGGCGTTCTTACCGCGATGAACAACCCGACGGATACATGATAGAACGCCACGAGCGCGACATTTTCCCTCTGATGAAAAGGCGCTATCTTTTTTCCGGCAGTGAGAATTTCAGGATTTACGATTTATATTGCGGCGGCTCCGTAAACGAAAATGTTTTTGCCTACTCCAACCGCGTGTATACAGGCAGTGGAGTTGAAAAGGCGCTGGTTTTCTACAATAACTCCTACTATGAAACTACAGGCTGGATTAAGACAAGCGACCCCGCCATTCCGCGGGCGGACGGCGGCGTTTTCAGGGACAGTCTGAGCGAAGCCCTGTTGATTCACGGCGACAGCAGATATTTTACCATCTTACGCGAACAAAAATCGAATCTGTGGTTTATCCGCTCTTCCAAAGCGATAAGCGAAAACGGATTTTTTGTCGGATTAAAAGGCTACGAAACGCAGGTCTTTCTTGATATTTATGAAGTTGAAGACGATGAAAAAGGCAGGTGGGCAAGGCTTAACAACGATTTAGACGGCAGAGGAGTAACTGACCCGTTAGCCGCAATAAAAGATATTTATCTGGGTGATCTTTATTACCATCTTGCGGAGATGTTTAAACCGGAAATTATAGAAAGCCTGTGCAATTTAAACGAAAAAAATTCTTCCGCCGGAGAGATAAAAGAGAGCGCCGGGGATTTCTTTATAACCGCGTCTTATTTTATGGACGGGGCGAATGGCGCGTACGACGAATGGGCGGCGTTTGACGAAAATGGCGTCAAGCGCAAATTTACTATGGTTCCCAATGAAGCGATTATCAGGGAATTCGGTCTGTTTCTCGACAGAATGATAAAAATCAAAGAGGCGCTTGGCAAACCGTCTTCGCCGTTCTTAAAGGACATGAAAGCTCATATTGAGAAAGGACAGAAACTTTGCGCCATTACAATGGGTTACGGTCTGATTTATATGTTGCGCCTTGTAATAGGCAAAGAAGCGGAAGGCCGCCACGCCGCAGACCTCGCTTTTACCCATTGGGACATTGGACGGAAACTGCGGGACATTTTCCGCCGTTACGGATTGTCAGAAAACGAAGCGTGGAGAATAACAGATATTGCCAGAGCCGTTCTCAGCAAGACCGCCATGTCCGAACCTTCGCTTGTTGAAAAAGAGAAAAAATTTGATGCCGCCGAATTTGCCGCTCTGATTATCGATGAAAATTATCTTGACGCGGATTTCAGGCGCATTTTAGGGATCAACATTTTTGAAGATGTCGCGTGGTTCAACAAAGAAGGGTTTGAAGACGCCCTATTCTACACTTCGCTGTTCTTTATGGTGGAAGGTTCCGTAAAAATTTCGATGGAAGAAAGAATCGACCGTATCGTAAAAATTTATGATGTTCTGAAAAAAGCGGAAGAAAAATCCGGCTACCGTTTTGATAATCTTTTGGAGTATTTGGTTTCTTTGTCGCCGAGAGCAAAACCGAAGACAAAGCCCCCGGCGAAAAAAACCTCCGTGTCCGTTAAGACAAAAACAGAGCCAAAAACTGAAAAGGGAAAGCCCGCAAAACTGAAACCTAAAGCAAAACCTGCTACGAAAAAAGCGGATAAGCCTGTAACGAAACCAAAAGTAAAACCAAAGGCTGAAAAGTCTAAACCCGCAAAAGCGAAGCCAAAGCCGAAAACTAATCCAAAGGCAAAACCCGAAAAAACAAAAGCAAAGGGGAAGAAAAAATGAATGTTAGACACAAATATTTAACGCTGGTTATGCTCTTTTTAATTTCATTCCCGCTGTTTTCCCAAAAAATGTATCTGGAGCTGAACTTGAACGATGAGTACAGCGGCAACCCTTTTGCAAAACCAAAACCGCCGCTTGAAACATTTCTGGTGATAGAAAGAGCTACAAACGATAAAAGAGTACAAGGAATAATTTTAAACATCGCTGATGTTTCAAGAGAAAGGGATTATCTGTGGGAATTAAGAAGCGCGCTGGAACATTTTAAGGCAAGCGGAAAAAAAATATGCGCTTTTATAAGCAACGCCGATATTGATGTTTATTGCCTTGCGTCCGTCGCGGACAAGATTGTTATGGACGAACTCGGAACCTTGAATTTTTTTGGCTATGCCATAGGCAGGGGCTATGCGCGTAACACGCTGGATAAACTTGGAATTGGCGTACGGGAATTACGCTATTTTGAATATAAGTCCGCATCAGAAACTTTTACAAGAAACTCCATGTCGCCGGCGGATCGCAGGCAGTACAACGATTATCTTGACGATATTTTTAACCTTACTCGCGATACGTTAAAAAAAGCCCGCGGCTGGACGGACGAAGAATTTAACAAAGTCTTAAACAACGATTTTATTTATTCGGCAAAAAGCGCCAAAGACCGCGGTCTTATTGATTACATAGGCGGCGGGAACGCTGTACAGATGGCTATCATGGAAATTGAGGGAGACTATATTAATCATTTCAATTTATACGGCGGCTCTGTCTCCAGTCTGTTGGGCGATAACCCCGCTTACTCCGCCCCAAAAGCGCGCAGTTTCTTCGAAAGCAAGCCGCCAATTATAGCCGTTGTCTACGCAAACGGGGAAACAGCCATGACACAGGGCATGGAAGCCGTAAAGCTGTCGCGCACTATCCGTGAATTGGCAAACAAGAGCGGGGTTAAAGCAATAATTCTCAGGGTAAATTCGCCGGGCGGAAGCGCGTCTGCCGCCGATCTTGTTGATGACGCTGTGCGTTATGCAAAGACGAGGAAACCTGTCGTGGTAAGTATGGGACAAACGGCGGCTTCCGGCGGGTATTGGGTCGCAATGAACGCATCGCATATTGTGGCAAACCCGTATACGATAACAGGTTCAATCGGCGTAATAGGAAACTGGTTTTATGACAACGGTCTTAACGGCAAACTTGGACTGAGCATAGACACCCTTCAACGCGGCCCTCACGCCGATTTAATGACGGGCGTTCTTCTCCCGCGCAGAAATTTAACGGATCAGGAAGAAGAAAGATATAAAAGTTACATTATCGATCTTTACAATATTTTTACCGGGAAAGCCGCTGAAGGACGCGGCATGGAGCTTGAAAAACTTGAATCTGTCGCGCAGGGCAGGATTTTTTCGGGATTAAGGGCGCAGTCTGTGGGACTTGTTGACAGTACTGGCGGGCTTTCAGACGCGCTGAACATAGCCCGGACATTAGCTGAAATATCTGAAAAAAAAGCTGTTAAATATGAAGAATACCCTAAGCCTAAATTTATCGACAAATTGCTGGAAAGTCTGCCCATGGCGTCTGCTATTTCGTCAAGCTTTGCCAAAAGCAAAAAAAATCAAACTGTTGAATTTCTAGCGGATTTTATTTTACCGGACATTAATCTTCGTTACCGTCTTGAAAATAACGGCAAGGCTATGCCGATTTTACCGCTGGACTTTTAGCCGTATTCCTTTTATATCTTTCTCATCTGTTTTTTTATATTTTCCAGACGGTTCAGCGCTTCATAAAGAGTGTCGTTTTTTTTGGCAAAGTGGAAACGAATCAAGTGGTTCACATCTTCCCTGAAAAAACTGGAACCGGGGACCGCGCCCACGCCGACCCTTTCGGCTAATTTCTCGCAAAAATCCAGATCGCTTTCATACCCGTATTCGGATATATCAAGCATTACATAGTAAGCGCCTTCAGGCGTTGTGTGCCGTATGCCGAGATCGTCCAGCCCTTTCAGGAACAACTGCCGTTTCCCGGTATATTCCCTCAAAAGGTTTTCGTAATATTCCGCTGGAAAACGCAACCCAACGACCGCAGACTCCTGTAGCGGAGCGGCCGCGCCCACCGTCAAAAAGTCGTGAACTTTTTTTACCGTTTCCGTGATTTCTTCCGGCGCGATAATATACCCCAGCCGCCAGCCGGTAATTGAATAGGTTTTGGAAAGGGAACTGCAGGAAATTGTCCGCTCAAACATTCCAGGCAAGGACGCAATATAGGTATGAGTATGTGGCGCGTAAACTATATGTTCATATACTTCATCGGTAATGACATAGGTATCGTATTTCTTCGCAAGATCGGCAATCACGGTCAACTCATCGCGGGTAAACGCCTTTCCGCAGGGATTGGAAGGATTGCATAAGATCAACGCTTTGGGGCGCTGGGCAAATGCGGCCGACAACTCATCTGTATCAAATGCGAAGGAAGGCGGACGCAACGGAACATAGATTGGTTGCGCCCCGGACAGGATTATGTCCGCGCCGTAGTTTTCATAAAACGGCGAAAAGACGATCACCTTGTCGCCGGGATTCGCAACCGTCATCATCGCCGCCATCATAGCCTCGGTACTGCCGCAAGTTACTACGATTTCGCGTTCCGGATCAATATGCCTGCCCATCAATTTTGACTGTTTATCAGAAAGAGCCTCGCGGAAATTTTGCGCGCCCCATGTAATTGAATACTGGTGCGGTCCTGTATGCGATATTTCAGAAAGACGGTCTAATATTTCTTTGGGCGGATCAAAATCCGGGAAGCCCTGCGAAAGGTTTACCGCCCCGTGCTTGAGCGATATGCGTGTCATACGGCGAATGACCGAATCGGTAAATCCCGCTGTCCTGTCGGATAACTTTTGCATAAAAACTACCCTAAAATTTTTTCCAGATAGCCGGTGTCCAGCCAATGTCCTAACTTATATCCGACTTCATGGAAACATCCAACTTCACGAAAACCAAGTTTTTCGTGGAACCTTTTGCTTGCTTCATTAGGGTAACCAAGTATCGCTATTGCGGCGTGAAACCCGCTTTTTGTCAAATCTTCCAGTACGGTCTGGTAAAGCCTTGTCCCAATTCCTCCGCGTCCAAGGTTTTGTTTTACGTACACGGTAGTCTCGGCGGTAAAGCGGTACGCTTCCCGTTCATGAAAAGGGTGGGCGTAGGCATAGCCCGCAATAATACCGTCAAGTTCAGCCACCTTGTACGGAAAACCAAGCGTAAAATGATACTGCTCTATCCTTCCGCAAAATTCGCTTAATGAAGGAGCTGATGTTTCAAAAGTTATCCATGTTGTTCTTACATAGGGCGCGTATATGTCTAGCAGAGCCTGCGCGTCATTTAACTGTACGTCACGAATAGTCAGCATTTTATATTATACTCACACTCCGCGTCATATTACTTTATAGCGTATTCTGCCAAATATACAAATACGGAGAGAGTACCGCCCCTTTGCCAGTATTTTTGTAACTCTATTATAACATATTTATTGGACTTCAACTGCGAATCTTCGGTTCGAGTTGGTTTGTCGAACAAGTCCTGTATTTTTTCGGGCTATAAACCCGAAAACTAAAGTTCGGCAAAAATGCTTTTTTATAGGGAAGTTGTTCAAAAACTGAAGTCTCCAGACAACTTCTATATATATGATTTTAAGCTTAAAAATGGCTAATATTTTTTGAAAAATCTGTTAGAATAGCAGATATGGTTGGCTCGTTAGTTTTATTGGTAATTATCTTGATTTCCGCAATACCGGTAATAGCCGTGTATATTTGGTATCGCCTCGCAAAATATCAATTTTCGCTTATCTGGTTTTTATTTGCTTTACTTGCCGGAGCCGCCGCTTTTTTCCCGGCTCTAATCCTGCAAAACCTGTTAAATTTTCCTGTCTCCTCGGGCGGCAGACTCAATCTATTTTACCAGTTCTTTATCCGTATCGCCTCTACAGAAGAAGTGAGCAGGCTGTTAATGCTGTTTGTCTTTTTTTACGCAAGCAAGCGTCTTTCAAAAAAAAACACGGAGCAGTTTCCTTCGTGGGACACAGTCAGAAAAGGGGCGGCAGGCGGTCTTGTCGCGGGGCTTGGTTTCGCTCTCCTTGAAACTGCCGCCTACGGCGCTTCTAACGCGAATGTTTTACTGTTACGCGCCTTTACAGCCGCGCCTCTACATGCCGCCTGCGGTTCACGAGTCGGAGCCGCCACGGTCATGTTCCGTTCCAATCCCTTTCAGTCTTTTATGCGCCTATTAACGGCTATAGCCATTCACGGTATTTATAACTTTATGGCGGCTCTTCCCGGTTTTCCGCAATTAATGGCCGTTTTAATCGCCTTATCCGCCGTGGCGTCTTCGATACTGACAATCCGCAGTAAATGGAACGAAGACCCGCAATCTGCCCCTTGACAGTCCCGTCCTAAAGTGGCATATTGAAATTCACGGCGCAAGGTAGAGCAGTTGGCAGCTCGTCGGGCTCATAACCCGGAGGTCACAGGTTCGAGTCCTGTCCCTGCTAATATTGGGAAAGCCTTGAGAAGCCCCGGAAAGGTTTTTTGGGTATTTTTGAATACTTAAAAAGATACATTAAACTATTTTAGGCGGGCGCTTCTCTTTCCATAAGGAAAATATGTAAAATAATATGGTAAGTAATACTATTTCTTAGAATGGTTGTATTAAAGAATGGTTTTAAAAGCATTTTCATCACGACATAATTCATTAATAAATGATTTAACTGAGGAATTTATCAGTTCTGTTGATGAAATGGAGAAATATTCATTTGTTGGTGGGTTCACTTTGCATGATGATGACACAGATGAAATTTTAGCAACCGTTAGAGGGGTCTTTTTTGATGAAGATAAAATTGAATATGAAAATGAAGATATCGTTGATATTGCCGATATGATTGATGCTGATGTTTATGGAGCAATGGCGGCTCTATCAAAAAGTAAAATACATATTCAGGAAGTGGATGAAGAAAAGATGTT
>JAITUY010000074.1 GCA_031286095.1 Treponema sp.
TTATTGATTTATTATACATTTCATCTTTTTCAATCGAATTATTTAAGAAAAACTCTGCCATTCTGTAATAATAAGCCGAATGGAGAAATCTTTTTTCATTTTCGGCTATTTGACCCAAATTTTTCCAAAATATATACCACGTATCAAAGTCTTTTATTTTATCAATACCATCTTTAATTTCATCTAAATTACAGGCTTCCGCCCCATAAGTTAATATCCTATTTATTTGAAAATCAAATTGTTTTATTGGATGAAGTTTTATATACGCCATATTACTATTATTATATATTTCCAAAAATATTTGTCAAGACTATTGCGCATAACTCCATTTATGTACCGTTAAGTCATTTTCCAATTTCTTCTTCGCCTTCTTCATCATTTTCATTCATTTCAGATTCAATTTCTTTTTTTAATTCAAAAAGAGTTTTATTATTATATTTGAAATATAAAGGACCTTGAACAGATTTCCAATTATATCCACCTTGTGTTAATAATTCATCAGCGAGTTTACTTAATGAATATCTTTTATTATTATATTCTACTTCATTGTCACTAACTACATTACATTTAATGTCTTCATCTCGTGTGTAAGTTAGTTCTGAACCAATAGGAATATTAACAAAATTAAAAGAAAATCTTTTTAAATTTCTTTTGGGAATGTTTTCTTTAATTATTATTCCTTTTTCATCAATCATTTCATTATTTAACTTTATCTCAGGCGCACCAGATATTTTTAATGCTGAAACAGCTCTTTCAGGATCCATTTCAAAAAATTCTCTATTACTACGAATTCTATAATCCGAAAACGCATTATGGATTAAATTTTCTATTTCTTTGTGTTTGTCGGTTTCAATAGCAAAATAAAAACGAAATGGAGTGGGAATAGATGTATTATCTAATGATTTTATTCTTTCCTCAATTGATTCTTGTTCAGTCACACCGATTTTTATTATTCCAGGCATTGAATCATTTGTTAAAATATATACCTTTCCCATGATTTTTGCTCCTATATTTTAATCATATCATATTTTATTCTTGTTGTAAATGTCCTTTTTATTATTTTATACCATTTTGACCAAATGGCGCATAACTCCATGAATAAATTATAAAGCAGTGTATGCATAACCATATTGCATTACTGGTTTGCAGTTAGTATTTAAGTTTTTACGTTTTAAAAATCCTTTACTTCTTTTAGTGAAACTTAAAAGCCCACCTGATTTGCAGGTGGTAATGTGCTTTGGGCTATGCCTGTAGCTAAAATCTTCAAAAACGGCGGTGGCGAAGCCATAAAATCGGCGGTAAAGCCATCACCTTTGGTGGTGGTTAGCCGATTTTAAGCAGTTTTTTACTGTTTGGGTTTCCAGGGAACTTAACGCCAATAAACCGGTAATAAAAATAAAAAAGTTTATTTCCACTAACATATCCAATTTTCTGTCTCAAGTGTTCTGCGTTAAAAATATTACGCTATCCTCTTAACAGAAACCGCCGTTCCGGTATCTGCGTCAATTTCCGCGATGATGCCCTGTAATTGTCCCTGTTCGATGGAAACTGCGGGTTTCATCTGGTACTGAACCTGTTTGCGAAAACGTTCCTGACAAATTTTTATGTCCATGCCTATTACGCTGTCTGTAATTCCAGTCATGCCGATGTCTGTAATGTACGCGCTTCCCTTCGGTAGTATTCGTTCGTCCGCCGTCTGCACATGCGTGTGAGTGCAGGCAATCAGCGATGCGCGCCCGTCGGCATGATAAGCAAACGCTTCTTTTTCTCTACTTGATTCAGCGTGAAAATCTACAATAATTATCTGTGGCTTTGCCACATCTTTCTGCTCGTTTACGATGGAGTCAAAACGCATAAAAGGGCAGTCGATGGCGTTTATGAATTCTCTGCCCTGAAGATTTATCACTATCCAGTTGACGCCGCCTTTTTCGATTCTTGCAAAACCTGCACCTGGCACAGAAGGGGGGTAGTTTGCCGGGCGTAAAATATTTTTTTCGTTTTCCAAGAAAGACCAAAATTCGCGCTTTTCCCAAACATGGTTTCCCGAAGTAATCACGTCAACGCCGGCTTGAATGATAAGTTTGTATTCCCTTTCCGTTATACCAAAACCTTCTGCGGCGTTTTCGCCGTTCACGGTAACAAAATTCAGATTGTGTTCCTTTATTAACACGGGCAGTTTAACAGTCAAAGTTTCCAGCCCATGAGAACCGACTATATCGCCAATCATTGCGACACGTACAATATTAACTGTTTCATTATTCATTGTTATAGATATATTCCATATAAGTTGCAGTTGTCAATAAGTTCACGGTAATATACAATGTTCTCATGACTAGAGGAATTTTTATCGCGGGAAATGAATCTGCCCTTAGCCGCGCTATCGAAGCCGAGACGGAAAAAAGGGTAGAGCGTTTTGCCGCCGCGCTGATACCAAACAGACTTACGGGCGCGCTTGCCGCCAATACGGTAAAAATTTCCGCAAACGCAAATGAAAAGCGTATGTGTTTGGACTGGAATCCGTCCAGCCCTATTTCCGCCCGTACACTTATACTTGCCGCTGAGAACCGGCTTGACCGCATTGATGAGGCAATTCTTGTCTGTTCGCCTCCTTCCGTCCGTTGCGGAGCCGCCGATCTCCCTCTTGCCGACGCTGAAATACTGGTTAACGATCACATAAAAGGGTGGTACTTTCTGGTAAAGGAATTGGCGGCTGTTTTTTCAAGCCGTAAGAGCGGAATTTTGTCGCTGGCTTATCACGATGTTCCGGCGGCAAAAAAAGACGATACAGCCGACCTTCTTGGTCCTTCGGCGCTCGCGTTTTTCCGCGCCTTTACTCAGGGATTGCTTGCCGCCGCCCATAACGAACCGTATATTACTGTGGGTTTTTCCTGTTCCGATGCGGGCAACGAAGAAGCGTTTTCATCTTTTGTGTTTAAATCTTTAGACGAGGTTAACAGGCGCAGTAACGGAAAACTGCACAGGTTTGGGAAACTCAATTTTTTTAAATAGAGTTGTTAAAAAATTCTATTAGAGTTGTTCGGAAACTTCAGTTTCTGAACAACTTCATATAAAAAATGCGGTTTTGTAAGGCTTTAGCCTGAAAAACCGCAAGACTTGTTCGACAACCAACCGGGTTGTCGAACAAGTCCATTTTATTTCTCCACCAAATACAAATATTCTTTAACATGAATTTCACGATTGTTTAAATTTCTGCAACCTCTAAAAGTATTATATTTTATTTCAATTATTTCAACCTTACCGATTTTATTTAACATGCTTTTCATTTCGTCCAAACTTATAAAGCCTTCTGAGTTAAACGAAATAATTATATATTTTGATTTAATATTTTCAACAAGATATGTTAACGCTTTTAAGGCGCGATTTTCTTTATTGTAATCCGACCTGTTCCAATTTTCTGGTATACCCGATATTTTACTGTAATTTTCAGGATATTTATAATCTAAAATTAAATTGAGCATAAAGTAATTAGACCCGTAAGGGTGCTGGTTATAGGGAGGGTCTAAATACGCAATATCTGTTTCAGGTAATGAGTGAATAATCTTATTTGAATCTCCGTTACAAATCATTGTTTCGCAGTTAAAGTTGCTAAAAACAGGAAACGGTAATGTTATATCGCTGGTTATTCTGAATAACGCATCCTGATTAATCCCACCGAATTGTCCAATTCCCGTTTTTTTGTTTTTGTAAAACCCCTTAAAAACACCGGAAGTATTTGCGTGTATTGACGCTTCTGACAACAGGGGGGCAAGAAAATACTTTTGATATTTTTCAGGAATATTAGCTATTAATTGCCTCATAGTATCTATATACATCGCGTTCCTCGTCGTATAAAAAACACGCTCATTATGTTTTATATTTTTATCGTCTTTTGGAGCATATAATTCAGAAATAATACCCTTAACAGGATTTTTTTTCCCCTGTTCAATTAGTTCATAATAATATTTACGCAAAGTAAATTCATCTCTTTCATTATCGTTTGATAAATAGCACTTATTTATTAATATTGAATATTTTTCAAGATCATTTACGATTAATAATTCTGAGAATTGTTTAAAAAACCTTGCGACAATGCCCGATCCGCTAAAAACATCAAACATTTTTAACTTTTTATTATTTAATTTTCTTTGAACTTTTTTTACTCCGTCTCCGATAAATCCCAGTAATGCCCGCTTATTTCCGATATACGTGATGAGTTGCCGTGTAAGATAGTCATTATTTTCAGAAATGGTTTCTTCTGTTTCAACATCAAGGAGTTGTTGATCGCTCATGGAAATATGATAGCATAATTTTTTGTTTTAGTAAAACCCAAAAACAGATTTTCAAAATCCGTTACTCTTTTGTTTTATTGATTTGGTTATTGGGCGCGGTTAATTCAATATTAAACTTGTTTAACAACCCAAGGAATAATGCTATAATATTTAAATGGGTAGGGGAAAGAATACTACATAAGTTCTTTTTAAGCGGTTGTGTGTGGGTAAAGTCTGCTTCATTTACTAAAATGTTGTCAATTCTGCAAAGAAAATATAATCAAATACATAAATTAGGCGGCAAGCCGCCTAAACTGACAACAGAAGACAAACTATACATTACCTTAAAATACTTGAGGGAATACCGGACAATGGACAGCATTGCGGCGAAGTACGGCGTATGTAAAGGCACTGTATGTTTGACTATCCAATGGGAAAAAAGTACTCAAGAGAAAGTCAGCATCAATAGAGTATATAGTATAGGCAACAATTTAAAGTTTAAGAAAATACTTAAGAGACATCGGAAAATTAATCACGTAAAGCTCGCAGAGAACGGGACTTAATTACCTTGTTGTGAGTCCACAATATGTTTTTTCTTGTCTTTATTAGATGAACTAATGCGGAACGGCGTAGCGCAAAAAAATCCCGATCCTTAAACTAATGCGCGGCTGATTTATCAGCCGTAGCGTGCGCCATTTATTCGTCTCAGTGCGCCTTGCGGCGCAGTAAACATAATGTTCTAAAAATGCAAAAATATTTTTGGGAGCTATTGACTAAATTTAAAATTTTTACATAATAGGTAGTGGGTATTTTTGAAGACTTTGGTTTTTGGAAATCAACATACCCAATTTTATATCAGGAGGTTAAAGGTGAGCTTACGCACAAGCAACACGGACAGTGACCCTTACGGTAGTAAGACCTGTTCAAAAGACACAGACAGCGACCCATACGGTAGTAAGAACTATGCCGCAGGCTTACCTTCCTGTTTGCCGTCCGGCAAATAGGCAACCCGCGCATAGAATCCTACCCTAAAAACGTATTTCCTCAAAAGTTTTTTGATTAAGTACGTTAGTCTAACTACATAAACAATGTCTATGCGGTTAGACTAACTGTCTTGTGTCCTCACGCGCCTAATGGCGCACCAAATACCATTAGGCAAAAACGCCTAATGAAAAAAATCAGGAGGATACTCAAATGAAAGAGCAGATCAAAAAAATCAACGCAGAAATGACACGCCGCGATGAAGTGCGCGACAGAATGAAATTTGCCGCCGCCGCAGAAACCGAAGAACTTTTACGCAAACTGGGAACAACGCAGGACGGAATAAGCGTTAAATGGGTAACCGATTACCGCGACCGTTGCGGCAGTAATCAAGTTACTCACGGCAAGAAAATGACATTGCCAAAACGCCTTGCAAAAGCATTCATCAATCCTTTTACGGCAATCCTCTTCGCCCTCGCGATCATATCGGCAATTCTTGACATAATTCTTGCCGAACCGGGCGAAGCCGACCCCAAAGCGGTAATCATTATCACCACAATGGTACTTGTTTCAGGCATATTGCGTTTCGTTCAGGAAACAAGAAGCGGCAAAGCCGCCGAGAATCTGTTGAAAATGATAAAGACCACAACCAATGTACGAAGACAGGAAACAGGAAATAAGGAAATACCCATTGCGGAAGTAGTAGTAGGCGACATCGTTCATTTGTCCGCAGGCGACATGATACCCGCTGATATGCGGATCATCAGGGCAAAAGACCTTTTTATCAGCCAGTCCGCTTTGACGGGCGAAAGCGCTCCGGTAGAGAAATCACCTAACGCTGACAACGGCAGGCATGACATTCTGACCGCCGCGTCCAATCTCGCCTTTATGGGTTCTAACGTCATCAGCGGCACGGCGACAGGCGTTGTCGGCGCGGTAGGAGACGACACGCTGTTTGGTGAAATGGCAAAAAGCGTCAACAAAAAACCGGTAAAGACCAGCTTTGAAAAAGGCGTCAATTCAGTGTCGTGGGTGTTAATCCGTTTTATGCTCGTCATGGTTCCCATCGTTTTGTTTATCAACGGCTTTACCAAAGGCGACTGGATGGCGGCAGTGTTGTTCGCCCTTTCCATCGCGGTAGGGCTTACTCCCGAAATGCTTCCGATGATTGTAACCGCCTGCCTTGCCAAAGGCGCGGTTGCAATGTCAAAAGTAAAAACCATTATCAAAAATCTTAACTCGATGCAGAACCTCGGAGCGATAAATATTTTATGCACCGATAAAACCGGAACGCTGACGCAGGATAAAGTCGTACTGCTCTACCACCTCGACATTCACGGCGAAGAAGACAACCGCGTACTGCGCCACGCATTTCTCAACAGTTATTATCAGACAGGTTTGAAAAATCTCATGGACATCGCCATAATCAAAAAGACGCAGGAAGAACAGGACAAAATTGATGAACTGCGCGGACTTGCAGACCGTTACACAAAAATAGACGAAATACCATTTGATTTTGAACGCAGGCGCATGAGCGTGGTCGTCAAAAATGGTAAAACGCAGATAATCACCAAAGGCGCAGTTGAAGAAATGCTGAAAGTGTGCAGTTCCGCCGAATATGAAGGAAAGGTTGAGCCGCTGACCGACGACATCAGAAAATATATTCTGAAAAAAGTAAACGACCTGAATGAAGACGGTATGCGCGTTCTTGCAGTAGCGCAAAAAATCAGCGAAGCTCCGGCAGGCGCGTTTTCTGTCGCCGATGAATCCGGCATGACATTGATGGGCTATCTGGCGTTTCTTGATCCGCCCAAAGAAAGCGCCGAGTTTGCAATCGACGCTTT
Source organism: Treponema sp. (assembly GCA_031286095.1). Lineage (GTDB taxonomy): Bacteria > Spirochaetota > Spirochaetia > Treponematales > Breznakiellaceae > WQXQ01. Next base: position 7,094 of record JAITUY010000074.1, read on the forward strand.
GGAAGAACACGGCGTAACGGTAAAAATTCTGACAGGCGATAACGAAAAAGTAGCGCGCTGTATCTGCCGACAGGTCGGACTTCCTGTTGACCGCATACTGCTTGGCTCTGACCTTGACAAGATGAATGACGAAACCCTGAAAAGAGAAGCGGAAGAAATAACCGTATTCGCAAAACTGTCGCCAACTCAGAAAGCGCGGATAATTACGGCATTACGCGACAACGGACACACGGTCGGCTACATGGGGGACGGCATCAATGACGCGGCGGCGATGAAGGCGTCCGATGTCGGCATTTCGGTTGACACCGCCGTTGACATTGCAAAAGAATCCGCCGATGTAATTCTTTTGGAAAAAGATTTGATGGTTCTGGAAAAAGGAATTATCGAAGGGCGCAAAACCTACGGCAACATGATCAAGTACATCAAAATGACCGCAAGCTCCAATTTCGGAAATATGTTTTCAGTATTGGCGGCAAGCGCTTTTCTGCCATTCCTGCCGATGATGTCGATACACCTCATCTTTCTCAATTTGATTTACGATCTTTCCTGCACTTCAATCCCCTGGGATAATGTTGACCGCGAATTCCTTGCCGTTCCCAGAAAATGGGACGCATCGCTTGTCGGCAAATTTATGCTGTGGATTGGTCCGACCAGTTCGGTATTTGACATTACCACTTACCTGTTAATGTATTTTGTTATTTGCCCTGCCATGTGCGGCGGACTTTTATTCAGTCAGATTACCGATCCGGCAATGCAGGCATACTACATCGCGCTCTTTCAAGCCGGATGGTTTGTGGAATCAATGTGGTCGCAGACGCTGGTCATTCACATGATCCGCACGCCGAAAATACCGTTTATACAGAGCCGCGCCTCAGCTCCGCTGACCTTGCTCACCTTTACCGGAATTACGGTTCTGACGATTATTCCCTTTACC
>JAITUY010000118.1 GCA_031286095.1 Treponema sp.
GAACAACTTCATATAGAAAACGCGGTTTTGTCGAATTTTCGGACTAAAGTCCGCGTTCGCAGGCTTATAGCCTGAAAAACCGCAAGACTGGTCAGCGTAGCTGACATGAGACAACCAACTCGAACCGAAGGTTCGCAGTTGTCGAACAAGTCCGGTATATAAAGAAGAGCTATCGGACAGAAACTTTGCGCCTCTGCGAGATGTCTTTTCGGAAAATGTTTTTTCGGAATATGTTTATAGAATTTTGGTTAAAATCCTATCGAAACTGTCGGCGAAGGTTTTTAGTTCTTTTTTGCCGTAGTTTGCGGTTCTTTCAAACCCAATGCCGTTTTCAGCAAGCCCTACCGTAAAATTACGCAGAGACAGAAGTTCGTTAATGTTATTTCTTGTAAAGACTCGTCCACGGTCGTCAAGAACAGTAAGGTCTTTTTCTACAAGCCTTTTCGCAAGTGGAACATCCCTTGTTATTACAATGTCGCCGCTTTCCGCCAATTCCACGATACGGTCGTCCGCGGCGTTTTCACCAGCTGGGCAAATTTCCATTTGCGCCCGCGCCGCGTCAGGTATTAGACGGTTGGCGGCAAATATTACGCGGATCGCCAGTTTTTCCGCCCTGCGAAGAACAAGCTCCCTCGCCGGCTTTGGGCAGGAATCTGCGTCTACGAAAATCTTCACGCTTTTCCGGCCGCGGCAAAAACGGCATAGTTTCCGTTTAATACAATGTCCTCTCCGCCGGAAGACACAAAAAAAGATTCGCCCTTTTTAAAGGTTTCATTCCCGGCTTTAAGTTCTCCTTCTGTAACAAGACAGATAAGACTTGAGTTTTTGGGAATGGTATTTTTACCGCCGCCATCGTCGCTCATAAAGGAAAGAGAAAACTCACCGCACACAGATGGATAGCAAAAAAAAACTGAATCGCCGGATAGAACTTTCGGAATGTACGTGGAAAATTTAAGAATTTTCATTAATTCAACAATATCTATATGCTTGGGCGTAAGTCCGCCGCGAAGTACATTGTCCGAGTTTGACATAAGTTCAATCCCGAAGCCGTGTACATACGAATGAAGCACTCCGTCGGGAATATTAACAGCCTGACCTTTTTGCAATGTAATAACGTTAAGATAAAGCGGAGCCAAAATAGCCGCGTCCGCTGGATATTCAGCGGCAAAATTTTTCATAAGACTAATCTGTTCCGGAGAAATGGTTTCCGTCTCGCGGATTCTATCTTCCATTATAAATGCGGCAAGATATTCCCGTTCCGATTTTGAAATATGAAAAAGAACGTTAAAAAAAATCGCAAGCGAATCCGATTCAAGGGCGCGCATTAAAGGAGTAATTACTTCTTTTAATTGGGGGGCATCGGATATAAATGATTTAAGGGAGAGATAAATATTCCCCGCGTCACGAAAACCAGTCATAAGCGTAAAAGGGGAAAGAGCGCATATAATTTCCGGTTTGTGGTTCTTATCCTTATAATTACGCTCTTGCGCGTCTATGGGAATTCCAGCCTTGTCTTCGCGTTCAAACCCTTCCCGCGCCTGCTCTTTATTCGGGTGAGCCTGTATCGAAAGCGGTTTTTCCACGGCGAGCAGTTTAAAAAGAAACGGAAGTTCCCCTCCCGCGACCTGCGTAAGACTTATCATTTTGCCGTCCGACTGCACCTGCGAGGGAGACAAATGCGTCCCCATCCACATTTCCGCGCAGGGACGCATACCCATGTTTTCAATGCCGGTAAATTTGGGGATTAAATCCATCGCTCCCCATTCGTAATGCTTAATTTGATTGAAAAGTTTAAAAAGTTTATATTCCATCGCAGGCCTTTAAAGCCTGATCCAGCTTTGCTATAAGATTATTCGTCCGCTGTTGTAATTCGGCGGATTCCCCTTCTATCTGCTGTTTTATCTTGTTTATTTCATCGCATAACATAAAGCCTGTTAAAATGGCAACATTAAGAGGCGTGTTAATACCTGATATACTCTGTGTGTTTTCAACAGCCGAACGGTACTGCTCAAGCACTTTTTGAAGATACGCTTCATCCTCGTCGGCGTCTATTGTAAATGAAGCGCCTAAAATGTCCAGACATAGTTCATTGGCCATATAACCTCTAAAAAATGTCCAGTTCACCTTCCGAAGAAAGTTCCTCTTCCAGATTAGCGGAAACTTCGTTTGTCTCTTTCTCGGGAATTTCAAAATACACACCGGAAGAAGCTGACGAAGAAGGCGGCAATTTCTCTTCCTGCTTTGCCCGTTGTTTCGCCGCTGGTTTCTTTGCGCCATGCGGCGTTTTCTCTTTCAGACTGTCTTCAAACGCTTCTTCAAACTGGCTAAGGCGGTCAAGGGCGGCGACGATTCCGTCTTCAATGCGCCCCTGATCTTTTTTAAAGCGCATAACTAAAACTTCAAGTTCGTCAATCCGTTTTTGATTAGCTTCGAGTTTTGCCTGTAACTCTTCCCTTTGCGAAACAAGCGCCGCGTTTTCCGCATTTACCTTTTGCACATATTCAAGCGCCTTTGAGACTCTGGATTCCAGAAGCTGGACTTGCTCAAGGCTGATCATTTTCTACGCCCCCAGCGCGGCTTTAACTCTGTCTACAACCGCCTTAAAAGCAGATGCGTCTTCAGTCGCAAGCCATGCCAGCGCCTTGCGGTCAATTATAATGCCCGCCTTACTCATACCAGCAATAAGGCGCGAATAGGTAAGCCCCTGCTCGCGGCACGCCGCGTTGATCCTTACGATCCACAGTCTGCGGAAATCGCCCTTTCTGTCCTTTCTGTCGCGGTAAGCGTAAGTTAAAGATTTGGCGACCGCGTCTTTTGCGGTTTTGTAATTCGTACCTCTGCGTCCCCAGTAACCCTTTGCAAGTTTCAGTATTTTTTTACGGTGATTTTTTCTTTTTGAACCGTCTATCGCTCTTGACATAATTTTCCTCTCAGCTTTTTTGTTTCTCTTACCCGTACGGCAAGAGTTTTTTCCTGATTACAGGCACATTGTCGCCGGACAGAATACCTGCGTGGCGCAGTCCCCGTTTCCTCTTTGATGACTTCTTGGTCAGGATATGGCGCAGATTTTGTTTTTTGTACTTTACCTTGCCTGTGCCGGTAAAGGAATAACGCTTAGCCGCGCTCTTTTTTGTTTTCATCTTGGGCATATATTTCCTCTCTTTCCTATTTTTTAGGTTTAGGACCCAGAACCATGGACATAAACCTTCCTTCCATCGCGGCAGGCTTGTCCATAACGTACTCGCCTTCTATGCGGGAAAGCACATCCTTCATCACGTCAAAACCCAATTCCGTATGGGCAAGTTCGCGTCCGCGAAAACGGATCGTAACTTTTACCTTGTTCCCATCGTTTAAAAATTCCTTTATATGTTTAGATTTGAAATCCAGATCGTGATCGTCGATCTTCGGTTGCATACGGATTTCTTTAAGTTTTAAAAGCTTTTGCTTTTTCTTTGAATCCCTAAGCTTCTTTTCGTTTTCAAACCTGAACTTTCCAAAATTTAAAATCTTGACCACGGGCGGAACCGCCTGCGGCGCAACTTCTACAAGATCAAGGCCTTCCTCTTTCGCAAGCTCTAGCGCGGAAGATACGGACATTATTTGAGGTTCCCCATCGTCCCTGATTAAACGTACTTCCCTCGCCCTAATTTGCTCGTTTATGCGTAAATCTTTCTCCGCCAACTGGCCTCCTCTTGCTATCTTGTGGTATTTTAGCAAATTTTAACTTACTTTGACAAGTATCTAAGGCGAAATCATGGTTCCTATTCCCTCGTCGGTAAAGAGTTCTATAAGTATGGCGTGGGGAAGTCTGCCGTCTATTATATGGGCTTTTTTCACTCCGCCGTCCAGGGCCATGGCGCAACATTCCGCCTTGGGGATCATTCCCTTGGTAAGAACGCCTTCTTTTTTAAGAGAGTCCAATTCCCGCCTTTGAACGGATTTTATAAGGGAATTTTCGTCTTTTATATCGCGTAAAATGCCCCGTACGTCGGTCATAAGCACCAGTTTCTCGGCTCCAAGCGCGGAGGCTATTTTGGCGGCGGCAATATCGGCGTTTATATTGAGGGCTTTCCCCTCATCCTCCCCAGTCCCGTAGGCGACAGAGGAAACAACCGGGATAGCGCCGGAATTTAAAATTGAAGTTAAGATTGACGTATTTACCTGCTCAATTTCCCCGACAAGCCCAAGGTCTTCACCGCCTTTCATACGGCGCGCTTTTAACATGCCATCGTCTATACCGCAAAGACCAATTGCCCTGCCCCCGTTTTTTTCGATAAGGGCGGCTATTGCCTTGTTTACCTTTCCGCACAAAACCATCTGGACAATGTCCATCGTTTCCTCGTCCGTGTATCGAAGACCGTTAATAAATTTGCTTTCCTTTCCCGTCTTTTTCAGCATAGCCTCAATTTCAGGACCGCCGCCATGCACAAGCACAGTGCGTATTCCCACGCACGCCATAAGGATTATGTCATCGATTACCGCTTTTTTCAGCTCCTCGCTCTGCATGGCGTTTCCGCCGTATTTAACGACAATTATTTTATCTTGAAAATTTTGAATATACGGAAGCGCGTTGACCAGTATCCCCGCTCTTGCCTCGCTTGAAAATTGTTCTTTCATGATCTGTAATCCCCGTTTATTTTAACATAATCGTAGGTAAGATCGCACCCCCAAACGGACGCTTTTTCACTGCCGTAATTCAAATTGACCAATATTTCAATTTCTTCCTCACTGAGGATTTTTTTCGCTTTTTCCTCGGAAAACGGAACAGACTCCCCTTTTTTACAAACTTCTATTTCTCCCGCAACGCTCTTAAAACTTACGTCCGTCTTTTCAGGAACAAAATCAACTCCAGCGTACCCCATAGCACATAACACCCTGCCCCAGTTAGCGTCCGCGCCGAAACAGGCGGCCTTTACAAGGCTTGATGATGCGACAGATTTCGCAAGCGTTTCGGCGGTATCTTCATTTTCAGCGCCTGTAACTGTTACCGTTACAAGTTTTGTCGCACCTTCCCCGTCCCGCGCCATTTTACGGGCAAGGGTAGTGCAAACATATTCCAGCGCAGAGTAAAACGCGTTATAATCCGCTGTGCATTTGTCCGTATTGCTGACGGGCGGATTATCCGCTTCGCCGTTCGCCATTATGACAACCATGTCGTTGGTAGAAGTGTCCCCGTCCACAGTCAGCCGGTTAAACGAGCGTTTTACGGCGAGGCGCAGAACGGAATCAAGAGCGGCATTTTCCACAGCCGCATCCGTAGTGATAAAAGCCAGCATAGTTGCCATATTGGGGTGAATCATACCCGAACCTTTTGTCATTGCCCCGATACGCACGACTTTGCCGCCAATTTCAATTTCCACGGCGATTTCCTTTTTGCGCGTATCAGTTGTCATGATGGCTTCAAGAGCGTCCGCGTGTCCCTGCCCATCCGCGCGCAAACTTTCTTTTAACGCGCCAATACCATTCTCTATCGAGGAGATTGGAAGAGGAACGCCGATAACTCCCGTAGAAGCGACCGCGACCTCTTTTTCAGAAATACCAAGAGCATCAGCGGCGAGACGCGCCATACGCCTGGCGGCGTTCATTCCCGACTGCCCCGTACACGCGTTAGCGTTGCCCGAATTGGCAATAATGGCGCGTAACTTACCGCCGGCTGTGTTTTCACGGCTTACCTGCACGCTGGCGGCGCAAACCTTATTGGAAGTATACATTGCCGCAGTATTGCAGATTTTCCGCGAATAAATAAGAGCCAAATCTTTTTTTTGAGAACTTGTCTTAATCCCGCAACGAATCCCGCCCGCAAGAAACCCCTTAGGCGCACAAACCCCGCCGCTAATCTCTTTCACACATATCTCCTGTTAAAATTGTTCCCTAAAACATATTTCCAATATCATCTCGCAGAGACGCAAAGTTTTCGTCCGGCAACTCCTCTTTATATAATAGAGTTGTTCGGAAACTTCAGTTTTTGAACAACTTCATATAAAAAACGCGGTTTTGTCGAACTTTCGGACTAAAGTCCGCGTTCGCAGGCTTATAGCCTGAAAAACCGCAAG
>JAITUY010000119.1 GCA_031286095.1 Treponema sp.
AGATGTATGTCATACCCTTACCGTAATCATTGTTTCAATCGGCATTCGTTAAGGATGAAATTAATTTGTGGTATTATAAACTATGATCGCCATCCTTAAATGGTTATTAAACAAGTCTATTCATTTTTCAGATAGAATGCGATACCTCGTATAACACAGGTCTGTTGAAATATTTGTTCGGACACCTTCTTTAATATCATATTTTTGTAATATTTCATAAAAATATTACAAAAATGCAAGTCCATTGACAAAGCAACTATAACATACCTATTATAGAATTATAGATGAATAGAATAATTATGTTTTTTACATTATTTGTTGTCTTTAATATAAACACCCTATTTTCCCAAGGAGGATTTGACGCTTCCGGGGAATGGGTTGATGATTCCGGAGAATATTATCACAAAACGCGATATAATTTTGGTAATGATGAATATATAAATTTTCACATTTACGGAAATATTGAATTAAAGGAAACTTACGGACCAAATAACTTGGATAAAGTCGAATATTATTATGTTTTAATATTATATGAACCGGTTACATTTACAAAGGGTTTTGGAGCAGATGAAAAAACAATAACTACAGAAGAAATTATCTTATTATTTTCAAATGATAATCTGCGAGAAAAAATAGATTTAGTTTGGAGAGCTCATATTATAGAAGGTAAATTATATTTTTTTGAAAATAATTCTCATACGCCGTTGATAATGATCGCGGATAGAATTAATGCAAATGGATAAAATCCTATCTTACTTCTTCTTAAAAACAATCATGCCGCCAGAAACATCCGCGATAACTGTTTCCCCGTCTCGGACAGCGCCCGCAATAACCTGCTTTGCCAGCGGATTTTCAAGCTCGGACTGAATTGTGCGCTTTAATGGCCGCGCTCCGAACATTGGATCATAGCCCCTTTCAGCAAGCAGGGATTTTGCCGCCTGCGTTACATTCAGCGTAATTTTGCGTTCCGCAAGCCTTTGCGAAAGGCGCGTTAGCTGAATATCTACGATTTTGCCGATTTCGTTTTTATCAAGCCTGTTGAAAATAACCGTCTCATCTATACGATTTAAAAATTCCGGCCTGAAACTTTGTTTTAACATTTCCAAGAGCGAGTTTCGCAGAGTTTCAGGATTTTTCGCGCCGAGTATCAAGTCCGAACCGAGATTGCTTGTCATAATGATGATAACATTCTTAAAATCGACAACCCGCCCCTGTCCGTCTGTCAATCTGCCATCATCAAGTATTTGCAAAAAAACATTAAACACTTCCGGGTGCGCCTTTTCTATTTCGTCAAAAAGGATCACGCTGTAAGGCCGCCGTCTGACAGCTTCCGTCAACTGACCTCCCTGCTCATAACCGACATACCCAGGCGGCGCGCCTATTAAGCGGCTTACCGAATGTTTTTCTCCGTACTCGCTCATGTCGATACGCGTAAGGGCTTTTTCATCGTTAAACAAAAAATCCGCAAGTGTTTTTGCGAGTTCTGTTTTTCCGACGCCTGTCGGACCCAAAAACAAAAACGACCCCAGCGGACGCGCCGCGTCAGATAGCCCGGCCTTGTTGCGCCTGATCGCGTCCGCGACTGCGGCAAGGGCCTCGCTCTGCCCGACAACGCGCTTTTCAAGAACCTTCTCCAGATCAAGATATTTTTGCAGTTCGCCGGAAAGCATTTTTGACACAGGTATGCCCGTCCATGTTGATACCACGCCCGCAATATCTTCTTCGCTTACTTCTTCGCGTAACAGGGTGGCGCTTTCGCGCTTGTTTTCCATTTGTGCTGTAAGCGCGGAAAGCTGTTTTTCAGCTTCAGGGATTTTTCCGTGTTTCACTTCCGCCGCTTTTGAAAGATTGCCGTCCCTTATATAACGGTTTTCCTCAATTTTTAGCTCCTCAATCTGCTGTTTAAGTTTACGGATTTTCTGAATGTCCAGTTTTTCATTTTCCCAGCGGGTTTTCATCGCGTTGCGTTCTTCCGTAAGACTGGCGATTTCGTTGTCCAGTTTTAAAAGACGGTCTTTTGAAGCGGGGTCTTCCTCGCGCGAAAGAGCCTGCCTTTCAATCGAAAGTTGGAGCAGTTTACGCTCAAGTTTATCCAGTTCAGTTGGACGGCTGTCAAGTTCCATTTTCAGCCTGCTTGCCGCTTCGTCAACAAGATCAATCGCCTTGTCCGGCAAAAAGCGGCTTGTGATATAACGGCTCGACAAACTTGCCGCCGCCACAAGCGCCTCATCTTTAATACGCACGCCGTGATGGACTTCGTAGCGCTCTTTCAGTCCGCGCAAAATCGCAATCGTATCTTCAACGGAAGGTTCCGCCGTGTACACCTGCTGAAACCGCCGTTCAAGCGCGGCGTCCTTCTCAATATGTTTGCGGTATTCGTCTAACGTTGTCGCGCCGATACAACGAAGTTCGCCCCTCGCCAGCGCGGGCTTGAGCAGATTGGACGCGTCTGTCGCGCCTTCCGCCGCGCCCGCTCCAACCAGCGTATGCAGTTCGTCAATAAAAAGAATGATCTTTCCGTCCGAGGATTGCACTTCGTGAATGACGGCTTTAAGTCGCTCCTCAAACTCGCCGCGGAATTTCGCTCCCGCGACCAGCGCGCCCAAATCCAACGCAAGTAGTTTTTTTCCTTTTAATCCTTCCGGCACATCGCCTTCGACTATACGGCGCGCAAGCCCCTCGACAATGGCGGTTTTACCCACGCCCGGCTCGCCAATAAGAACGGGATTATTTTTGGTACGCCGCGACAGCACTTGCATACATCTGCGGATTTCCTCATCGCGGCCAATTACCGGGTCCAGTTTTTCCTGACGCGCAAGGGCAGTCAAGTCGCGGCAATAGCGTTCCAGCACCTGATATTTTTCTTCGGGATTTTGATCGGTTACGCGGGCGTTTCCCCTAACCTGTTTAAGCGCGCCAAGTATCGCGTTTTTTGTAACGCCTGCTTTTTTTAGAAAATCGCCAGCCTTGCTGTCTGACGCGGAAATAGCGATTAAAATATGTTCGGTAGAAACATACTCGTCTTTTAACGCCGAAGCCTCAACCTCAGCTTTTGCCAGAATTTTAGCCGCTTGCGGCGAAAAGAAAACCTGCGCCGCCTCTCCGTAGACTTTCGGCGCGGAGTTTACAAGCGCCTCAACTTCGGAGGCAAGACGGGCGGTATCTCCTCCTATCTTTTCGATTATTGGCGAGGCAATTCCGTTCTCCTGCCGAAGTATCGCAAGCAAAAGATGTTCGGTCTCAACCTGAGAATGGTCGTTTTTCTGCGCAATAGCGGACGCCTCGTTCAGCGCCTCCTGCGCTTTTATTGTGAATTTGTCGGCATTCATTGATTATAGTATAAGTTATTAGGGCGGTTTTTTCTACTTACTTGCGTATGAATTTTGCAGATATTTTGTCCTAAAAAATTCAAAATGCGGAAGAAGCCAAACATATTCATCAAGTTGCCCGCTATGAAGTTCAAAATCATCTAATAATCCGCTTCCATTTTGTTTTTCATTATCAATTGTAATATCGTACCATATAGAAAATTTAGAATATACATTTCCTTTTTTATATTCATTTATTATATTTTTCATATCATTATCTGTTAGATGTTTTTCGATATAAATATCATATTGATTCATGGTATAACCGGGATTATTTTTTATTGCTAACGGTTCAGCCATTTTTGAAACCGGTACACTGCCGTTCTCTTCCATATAGATTAGATTAAATTCTCCGGCAGTATTTCCGTTTTCATTCGCTGTTTCATTTAAATACACAGAAATATTTATTTCGTCCCTTTTTAATAAAATATCATAATCGCCAATCAATATATTGCCGTTAGTAAATTCAAAACCGGAAATTTGATAATCGCCGACATATTGAACAGGTATACAAAAATAATAGTCTTTTTTATTATTCAACAGAAATATAGATAACGTGTTTTTCAATGAAAAATTATGTTGTGAAAAATCATTTTGGCGTATTCTTGTGCAATTTGAAAAAAAAATTGCCGCAAATAAACCCATAATACACAAGCAGACTTTATTTTTGAACCAATCTATTGTCTTTTTTTTCTCCATTACAGTCACGTTTGTATTGTTATATATTCTTTAAATTTTGTCAATTAATATAATGGACTTGTTCGATAACCCGGTTGGTTGTCTCATGTCAGCTACGCTGACCAGTCTTGCGGTTTTTCAGGCTATAAGCCTGCGAACGCGGACTTTAGTCCGAAAATTCGACAAAACCGCGTTTTCTATATGAAGTTGTTC
>JAITUY010000183.1 GCA_031286095.1 Treponema sp.
GGCTTAAGGCGTATCGCGGAATTGGAACCAGATATGACAAACTTGATCTTATGTTTACGGCCTTTATCTGGCTGGCTTGTATTTGTATCTTCCTTCGTAGTGTGAACACGCCCTAGTACTCTGTAACAGCTAAATGTTCACAATACCTTCTTACCAAACATTCTCACGCAGAGTCGCAGAGGCTCAAAAGTGATTAGCTAACCTGTATCCCTTTTATGTTATTTTTCATTTAAAATAATAAAAAAGCATATTGCGGAACGCACAATTAGGTAACAGAGCGCAGTTCTCCGCACCTTTGCGTCTCTGCGTGATAAGAAATAAAGTATAGTTTTTACTGTTACAGAGTACTAGGCGGGGTCGTTACATAATCATGCGTTTCAGATATAATTAAGCCATGTTTACAACAACTGTAAGCCCCCGTTTTGGGGATTTGGACGCGCTGGGACATATTAACAATACCGTTCCGGTGTTTTGGTTTGAACTGGCGCGTAACCCGCTGTTTCAAATTTTTGATTCCGCGCTGGAAATAAAGCGCGAAACATTTCCGCTGATTCTTGCCCACGCCGATTACGATTATGTGGATCAACTGTATTTTCAGTACGAAATAAAAATAAAAACGTGGATAAGCCGTATCGGCGTCAAATCATTTACTGTGTATCACGAGGCGTGGCAAGAGGGCAGGCTCTGCGTCAAGGGCAACGCGGTGCTGGTTTACTATGATTTCAATACGGAACAGCCGCTTCCCATTCCTGAAGACAAGAAAAAACTACTGACCGAACATTTATTAGAGTCCCAATAATATTCCGGCAACAGCGCCAAGAGCGACATAAATTACCGGGTGTCCCCTGAATTTAACGATAAGCAGATAGATGAACGCGCAGACTAACCCTTCGCGCCAGCGGATACATTCGTACCATAGACCGCCGCTACCGTTGTACAAAGCAAGCCGCCATACACCCCAACCTGCGGCGCATAACAACCCAGTGGCGGCGGGCCGCAATCCGCAAAATACCGATATTGCGGTTTTGTTTTCTTTAAGCGATTGCAATGTCATGGAAACAATGACAATGACGATAAAGGCGGGACTTATCAGCCCCAGCACAGCCAGAAAACCGCCGGCAATACCGCCGTACTGAAAACCAGTCTGAGCGGCGACATTAACCCCGACAGCTCCCGGCGAACATTGGGCAATGGCGAGAAAATTGCCAACCTGTTCCGTACCGAGCCAGCTACTCTGCTGTATAAACGTAAAACGGTTATACGCCATGAAAAATAAAAACGGCAGTGTAGCAAGACCGCCGCCGATGGCAAAAATTCCTATTTTGAAAAATTCAAGATACAGGAGTAAAAGGCTCACGTTTTGTTCTCCCTCGGGCGAAAAAGCAAAAAGCCGGCAAGACCCGCGCCCAAAATAACGTACACTGGCGACACGCTGAACAGCGCGGACAGGACAAAGGCTATAACGCTGATAATGATTGCTTTATAATTTTTTAAAACCCCCTTTAAAAGCTTGATTGACGTATCGAGAATAAGAGCGCAGACGGCAAGGCGTATGCCGGCAAGAGCGCGCTGTACCAATAGGTATTCGGCAAAATGTTTAACAAACAACGAAACAAGTAGCATAAGGCAGACGCCCGGCAGTACCAGACCAATAGTAGCGACAGCGCTACCCGCAATACCTTTGCGCTTGTAACCTACAAATGAGGCAATATTAACGGCTATAACCCCCGGCGTGATTTGGGCGATAGTGTAAAAGTCCAGCACTTCGTCCATGCCTATCCATCCGCGCTTTTTGATTAACTCACGTTCAAGCACCGGCACTATTGCGTAGCCACCGCCAAAAGTTGTCGCGCCAATTATGATAAACGCCCGTAGCAGTTCAAGATATTCCCGCAACTGCCTGTCCCTCCCTTCTGTATCGTTATGCGCAATTTATAAATTACTGTTAACATACAAATATCTCTACAATAAAAACAAACAGCCTTAAGACACCGTTCGCGGTCAATTATACTCCGGCCCAACTAAAAAAGCAATAATTTTTTACATGGAAAAATAATGGACTTGTTCGACAACTGCAAACCTTCGGTTCGAGTTGGGTGTCTCACAAATCTTACGGTTTTCCATGCTATAAGTCTGCGAACTAAAGTTCGACAAAACCGCGTTTTTTATATGAAGTTGTTCCGAAACTGAAGTTCCCGAACAACTCTCATGTTTTAATAACAAATACTCCTCTGTAAATTTTTATAAAAACATGCTACATTGCGATTATGCGTATTAAAATATGCGGCTTATCCCGCGACGAAGACATAGACTATGTAAACGAGGGGCGTCCCGATTTCGCGGGTTTCGTTTTCGCTCCGAGCAAACGGCAGGTTTCCGCTCCACTCGCCCAGTATTTACGCTTCCGTCTAGCGGACGGCATTATCCCTGTCGGCGTTTTTGTAAACTCCCCTATATCTTTTATTACAGAATTATACCAAAACGGAGTTATTTCAATCGCGCAACTTCACGGTAACGAAGATGAAAATTACATTTTACGGCTGAAAGAAGCGTGTGGCTATCCTGACCGTTCAAAAAAAGGCGCGCCGTTTAAAGTTATAAAGGTAATCAAGAGCGAACAACTTAAACAACGCCTGCTACCTACATGCGCGGATTTTCTTTTAATTGATTCGGGAGCGGGGACAGGCAAGGCGTTTGACTGGGAATCGCTTAAATCGAAAAAGTTTAAAATTCCATGGTTTCTTGCCGGCGGGATAAATTTAAAAAATATCAAACAGGCTTTTGAATTAAACCCTTTCGCCGTCGACGTAAGTAGCGGGGCGGAAACAGACGGTTTCAAAAACCGCGAAAAAATATTACAATTAATCGCTATCGCAAGAAAAGGAAATAAACATGAATAACGGAAGATACGGCGAATACGGCGGCCGGTTTATACCGGAAACACTGATGAACGAAATCATCAATCTGGAAAAGGCCTACAATCACTATAAAGACGACAGCGCGTTCAAGACGGAACTTGACAGCCTGTTAAAAAATTACGCGGGCAGACCGTCTCTTTTATACTACGCGGAAAAAATGACGCGCGATCTTGGCGGCGCGAAAGTCTACCTGAAACGCGAAGACTTGAACCACACCGGCTCCCACAAGATCAACAATGTTCTTGGACAAACATTGCTAGCAAAAAAAATGGGTAAGACAAGAATAATAGCCGAAACAGGAGCCGGCCAGCACGGAGTAGCGGCGGCAACCTCTGCGGCTCTTTTGGGAATGGAATGCGAAATTTTCATGGGCAAGGAAGATACCGAAAGGCAGGCGCTCAATGTTTACCGCATGGAACTGTTAGGTGCAAAAGTTAACCCCGTAACAACTGGAACAATGACGCTTAAAGACGCGGTAAATGAAACAATGCGCGAATGGGTCAGCCGTGTTCACGATACCCACTATGTGCTTGGCTCCGTGATGGGACCTCACCCGTTTCCAATGATTGTGCGCGATTTTCAGGCGGTGATAAGCAAAGAAGCAAGAGAGCAAATTCTCAGTACGGAAGGCAAACTGCCGTCTGCTGTCCTTGCCTGTGTCGGCGGAGGCAGTAACGCAATGGGCATTTTTTACAATTTTATCAACGACAAAACAGTCCGGCTGATTGGCTGTGAAGCGGCTGGACTTGGAATAGAGACGGAAAAACACGCCGCCTCAATCGCGAAGGGTACGGTTGGTATTTTTCACGGAATGAAGTCCTACTTTTGCCAGAACGAGGAAGGGCAAATCGCGCCGGTGTATTCAATTTCCGCGGGACTGGATTATCCTGGGATCGGGCCTGAACACGCATGGCTGAATGACACCAAACGCGCCGAATATGTGCCTGTTACTGACGAAGAGGCCGTATGCGCTTTCGAGTACCTTTCACGCACAGAAGGAATTATCTGCGCGATAGAGAGCGCGCACGCCGTAGCCCATGCGCAAAAAATAGCGCGTAATTTTGGAAAAGATGAAAGTATTATCATCTGTCTTTCCGGCCGAGGGGATAAGGATGTTGCGGCAATCGCACGATACAGAGGAAGGGAAATAAATGACTAGCAAAAAAATTATCTCAAAAATAAATAAAATACTCACAAAAGCGATTATTATCAATTCGTACGATACAGGGGGGAAACTATAAATGAGTAATATACAAAATGCCTTTAAAAACGGAAAAGCTTTTATCGGCTTTATCACCGGCGGCGACCCAAGTATCGAAAAAACAAAAGAATTTATCCTTGAAATGATTCGCGCCGGCGCGGACTTGATAGAAATCGGCATTCCCTTTTCCGATCCAATAGCCGAAGGACCTGTAATTCAGGAGGCAAATAACCGCGCCCTCTCATCAGGAGCGACAGTAGAAAAATTGTTCACCCTTGTCGCCAGTTTACGGAAAGAGACAAGCGTCCCCCTTCTGTTCATGACATATGTCAACCCGGTTTTCCACTACGGTCTGACCGATTATAAAGGCGGACAGACAGGCTACGACGCCTTTTTCAAACGCTGTCGCGAAGCCGGTCTTGACGGGATTATTATTCCCGACCTTCCGTTTGAAGAACAGCCGCCCGTACGAACAACGGCGGAGAAATTCGGCATAGACCTTATTTCCTTAATCGCGCCGACTTCCGAAGCGCGGATAAAGGAAATCGCAAAAACCGCAAGCGGCTTTATCTACCTTGTTTCATCAATGGGAGTAACGGGCATTCGCGGCGAAATAACCACAGACCTTGACTCAATCACAAAAGCGATAAAATCCGTTTCATCGGTTCCGCTCGCCATAGGTTTTGGCATTCACACTCCCGCGCAGGCGGCGCAGATGGCAAAAATCGCGGACGGCGTTATTGTTGGAAGCGCTATTGTAAAAATAGCCGCGGAGCACGGCGCGACAGCGGGACCGCACATTTACCGTTACGTGAAAGAAATGAAGGACGCTATCAGAAAATAAAAAACCCCGCCGGGAGGAAACAGCGGGGTTTTCAAAAAGAATAATAACTTTCAGTTCTCTTCGCGGATTATCGCTTCTTTAAAACCGGCTGTTCCGATTTTATCGGCTGTTGACTGCACATCTGTTCCGTGAACGCCAGCGACAACCACACGGAAAAATTCACTGTTAGCGCCGTCTGTAAATCTTTCATAGGCGGGATTAAGCCCCGCGTTTTTAAGCCTTTCAAACGCATCAACAGCGTTTTTGGCAATTTTGTAAGAGCCAACCTGCAGGCGGTACGATTTATTCTGAACAACATTGATTTCAGGCGTCAGCCTAACCTGATAAGAAACCGGAACGGCAACTGGCGGCGGCGTGTATATATTTACAGAGGGAGTAACAGCCGTAGATGCCGGCACAGGCGTATAGGTTTGCTGTTGTACAGTCTCCTGCGAAGGTTTCGGCGCGCTGACCGGCTCAACAACAGTTCTTGTTAGAGCAAGCTTATCAACGCTTTCAATTGAAACAGGCGCAGTTCCTGTAGATATCATATCAAGCTGTTCGGCGGCGGCCTTTGAAATATCGATTATTCTCGCGGCGACAAATGGTCCGCGATCGTTTACTTTGACTGTCACTTTTTTGTTATTATGCCTGTTTGTAACAACAAGCACAGTCCCGAAAGGCAGACTTGGATGCGCGGCCGTTAATTGAGAAGAATCGAAAATCTCCCCTGATGCCGTCGGCCGTCCGTCAAATTCCTTGCCGTACCACGAAGCAATGCCTTCCTGACGAAAAATCTCCGTTTCCTGAGCCTGCAGACGGTATGGAACAAATAGGACCATCATAAACAGGAGGAACAATACGAATAATATTATAAATTTCTGTTTCATATCGTAAATATCGGCATTTAATCAAACGAAATGTATGCTTAAAAATTGAGTTTTGGGATATATTCAAGGCATAAAAAGCCATGTAATAACCGGAAAAAACTGCGTTCTTTACCTTGAAGTTTTACTTGCGATAAAACTCCACTTCGCCATAAATAAAAAAAGCCCGGCAATGACCTACTTTCCCACCCCTTAGAGGGGCAGTATCATCGGCGCGAGAGGGCTTAACTTCCGTGTTCGGAAAGGGAACGGGTGTAACACCTCCGCCATAA
>JAITUY010000221.1 GCA_031286095.1 Treponema sp.
GCGATACCCTCGCGGATAGGCACGGCAAAACCGCCGCAGACGACGTCGCCAAGAACATCGTAAATAACAAAATCAAGTTCAAGCTCGTCAAATATTTTCTGCTGTTTAAACAATTCAACCGCGGTGATAATGCCCCGCCCCGCGCAACCGACGCCGGGAGCAGGCCCCCCCGCCTCTACGCAGTAGATTCCGTTAAAGCCCTCGTGTATAACATCATGCGCGTTTACGGAACCTTTTTCCCTCAAGGTGTCAAGAACGGTGGGAATATAAGTCCCACCGCGAAGCGTATTGGTGCTGTCGGATTTTGGATCGCACCCAAACTGCATAACCTTATACCCGGCTTTTGAAAGAGCCGCCGACAAGTTGCTGGTAGTCGTAGACTTTCCAATGCCGCCCTTACCGTATATGGCGATTTGCTTTATTTTTTTTGACATACATTACTCCTTTTCTCAGATAAGCACATAATTCCTATCTGTTTAATAGGATTATAAGGAAAATTTAAAATCCTGTCAATAGGTTTTTTATATTTTTTATTTTTTTATAAGTATTGACAAAATAGTCATTTTTCATTAATATCATATTAAACATATAGGTATAATATGTATACTGTAAAGGGGGCTAGATATAGATGAGGCGGACAAACGGCAAAAAGCACAACTTTCATAAAAAATCACATATTGATAATGAGACGCTGGATATTGCCGAATTGCTGGAAAAAACACATTTTGAAACTATCATGGCTTTTTCTGAGGCTCTTGAAGCAAGGGATCAGTATACTGCCGGTCATTCGCGCCGTGTAATGGAATATTCCAAAAGCATAGGACAGCGCATGAAGCTGGACAAAGAGGATATTGAAGATTTAAAAAGATCGGCGTTACTGCATGACATCGGGAAAATAGGAATACCGGACATGGTTCTTCAAAAGCAAACAAAACTGACCGACGAAGAATACTCGGTAATTAAATCACATTCCGAGAGAGGGGCAAGCATACTTAAACACATAAAATCTTTTAAACATTTGGTTCCGGCTGTATATCATCACCATGAACAATTTGACGGAAACGGATATCCGAAAGGCGTTAAAGGCAAAGAGATTCCCCTGCACGCTCGGATTATCGCCGTCGCCGATACTTTTGACGCTATGACGTCAAACAGGGCGTACAGAAAAGCGCTTTCTTTAAGGACGGCTCTATCCGAACTTGAACGGAATAGAGGTATACAATTTGATCCCGATGTCGCGAATATTTTTATCGAAATATTAAATGAAACGCCTTATTATTTTACATTATACAGGGAGCCTGAATATCATCTGTAAAACGGCAACCGCCAAGAGCTTGTAACAAAAGTTTTCCGCGGACTTTAGTCCGAAACTGCTTTATTAGCGTTGTTCGGAAACTTCAGTTTCTGAACAACGTTATTATGTAAAACAATGTTCCGCCTGCTTCTTTCATAATTGCCATACTTACTTCCCTGACAGTATAGCGTTTTATAATTAAGGGCTTAAATCAATGGTGAGTTGCATTTAGAATCCCGTTCTCACTCCATTCTAAATCGTTGATAAAATTAGTTTTTAAACGTATAAATTCTTTTGAGGGCAGTAATTTTTCCGTTTTGTCATTCATCGTAATTTCAAAATATATTTCTTCTCTGCGCATAAATTGGATAAATTCATCTCTGTTAAAATTACTTGTTATTCTTATTTTATTGTTATTGCTTTCCGCAAAAAGGACTTTTAATTCTGTCAATCTAAAGCTGATATTGTCCCCTGTAAAGGTCATTGCCGATATGCCTTTCGGTATACCTTTTTTATCAATTATGCTGATATTGCATATTACATCAGTTTCTTCTTTAGTTTTATAATTAAAATCTATTTCGGCGTAAATGCCGCCGCCGCGCCATTGAGTCGGCTGTAGAAAATACATAGTTACGCCGTTAGGCATTAAAAATTGCTGTATGTTTTGTGTCATACAACCAAGCACGGATACGCTTAATAAGACTGCGACCAAAAAACGCATATTTTCTCCGACAATGTAAACAGGGTGTCTAAATTGTACTTGTCCAAAAAGCAAGATTTCTTATCACAAACCAGCACGAACTGCCTACCTTTGGTATGCTCACGAACTTTTTATTGATGTCTTATCATTATCCGCGTTAATTTGTAAGATATATTTATTTTGTTCGTATTGGCTCGTGGTGTTCCTTATTGGACTTGTTCAATAACCTCGTTGTTGATTGAACAAGTCCTGCATTTTTTCAGACTATAGTCTTAAAAAAATGCGATTTTATAAGGAAGTTGTTTGAAAACTGAAGTTTTTAAACAACTCTATTTATTCACCGCTTACAGTTGTATTGTAAGTTGTAAATAATCCGCCAAACCAGGTTGTTGAGCTTAAATCTACTGTTGAGATATGGGTTATGCCGCCATTTCTCGCGGCTTGCAGAACACCCGCATTTGCCCGTCCGATACCAGAACCCATGCCACCAAATGTGAATAATATCCAACCACCAGCGTGCCCAACTTTGGAACCAACCGGATTAGATGTTGCCGATACGGGGGCATTTACAGATGCACAGCCGGCAATTGTCATACACACAGCAAAAGCGGCTAAAATTAAAATGAGTTTCTTCATAAAAACTCTCCTTTGCGGTCTTTCCACGCCGTCAAATTTATGTTTAAACCGCAAAAGCGGTAAAAACCATATTTATGGCTGTTTCTAAACGAGAAAATAAAATTAATAAAAATAATAAAAATATTACAGACAGTTCTGGGGGGGGGGGGGAGGCATATAGAATTGCATGACGTTATTTATAACGTTTATTTCATTCATAGGAGTATTATATCTTTTTTATGAAGATTTTGTCAATAGAGTTGTTCGGAAACTTCAGTTTCTGAACAACTTCATATAAAAAACGCGGTTTTGTAAGGCTTTAGCCTGAAAAACCGCAAGACTTGTTCGACAACCAACCGGGTTGTCGAACAAGTCTAATAATCAGGTAGATTTTTTTTGTAGAATTGTACTGAAATTTTAGTTTTGGACACTAATGATTTTTATCGAAATATTAAATAAAACGCCTTATCATTTTACATTATACAGGGAGATACATAGTCCAAACAAAAGGCTTTTCAGACAGCCATGTGTATTTTTTCTCTTGACTAATAATCACCTATATTTATATTATAAAAATAGAACATGAGTTTTAGTCATTTTTGACTAAACAAGGAGACGGCAAATTAGTCTTACTCTAGGCGTTATTATAGATGGGTTTTCTGAGTATAAGCCTATTGTGCATAAAATTAGCGACAAAAAGGCGCAAATTTACGGATTTCAGCACTATTTTTCTGAATTTACCAAAACTGATCCAGGCTATTTGTATATCGTAAATATCATAAATACCGTAAAAGACGAAAATGTTTTTGGTCAAAATTGCCCAAAACATATTATCATTTTAGGCGATACTCTTCAAAGCGAATCAAATTTGCCGGGAAATGCCGATACGATTATTCAGATACCAATAAATATTCCTGTTGAGGAGCTTTTTAAAATAGGGAATGCGCTGATCGCAGACCGCGAGGAATGGTACAATTCGCTTCTCATGGCTGTTATTAATCACAAACCTATCAATGTTTTTTTGAATATAGCGGCGCAGGCGATGCCCAACCCGATAATCGTTATGAATAACAATTTAAGCATTTTAAGCAGTGCCGGTTCCATTAAAATTCCTACCGAAGGAACAATTTGGGAAAAAGTTCACAGGCCGGGATTTGTAATGGAAGATTTTTATACTCCTAATGAAATAAAAAAAATCTCTTTGCATGTTGCTCAAAAAAGCGAAGAAATGATTAATCTTTTCCCAAAGAATGATCCTGCCCACTCCACAATAGGTATACATACATGGATAGACGGCAAATTATACGGCGGTATAGGGGCGGTAGATATGAATGTGCCGTTTACCGAAGGTCAAAAGGAAACTCTTTTTATCATTGCCGGAATTTTGAAGCTTTATTTTCAGAACCACAGTATCTATATGCAAATTACTGAAAATAAAACTAACTGGCTGAACAGTCTGCTGGACGGCGTTGATATTTCCGCGGATATAATTTCTAATTATCTTCAAAGTTTTCAATGGAAACTGAACGATCGTTTCTGCATGGTTACCTTTTCCGCTTCTTCAGGTCTGAAGGTTCCAATTTTATCAATTCTGGACATAAAACATATAAACGATCTTTTTCCCGACGCTCTTGTTTCAGTTTATGAAGATTATGTCATCATGATTATGAGATGCCACGATGAACAACTGCTGAACGGAAAAAACAAAGAATTGCTGGAAAAGTTTTTAAAAAAGGACGCTATACTGCAATGCGGCGTCAGTATGGTTTTCAATAATTTTTTGCATTTACGGTATTATTATAATCAAAGTAAATTTGCCGCCGCCCAATGCAAACCGTCTTTAAACCCTGTAATTTGTTTCTATGAAGATTACCAGGCGGAACATGTGGTACAAACTTTATCGCTTGGGGGCGATCCTCGATGTTTCTGCCATCCCGGCATTCTTTCTCTTTGGGAAAGCGGCAATGAATCACAGAGGGAACTTGTTCACAGCATTTATCATTATTTTCTGAACGGCAAAAGTATAAGCATCGCATCGGACGCGCTCCATGTTCACCGCAACACCCTTATTTACAGGTTGGACAAAGCAGAAGAAATTTTGAATATTGACGTAAAACAAGGTTCTTCCAAACAAGCGTTCCTGTTCATTATCTCTTGCATGATTGTTCAGTTCTTGAAAACATAGGTAGTACTACATGAAGGCTAAAATTTAAGATACTTATCCCGAAAACATCTAACACAAAGCACAGGGACGCGCGTTATTACTAATTAGTGTCTGTCCACAAAGCCGGTTACTTTGCGGACAGACCTTGTATTTTCTCGCCTAAAGGCTGAAAATACGTTTTTAAGGCAGTCTGTCTATAATGCTTCCGCATTATAGCACTAATACTGAAATTTTTCAGCGCCTTTGCGCCCCCGCGAGAGGAAAATTAAGTGTTTTCGTATTAGTCTTGTTTACGCGCAAGATACGCCGTATAAATCCCCGCCACAACAATCAGCAGAATACTTATAACTGTAATTGCCGGAAAAGTAATTTTACGGCAAGTCATGGAATCCATGGTACAGCCGCCGATAAGCGCGTGAGGAATAAGCAGAGCGTGAACGCCGGACAGCAATATGCCGATAACAAGTCCAAGCCGTACCTTTACGGAAGTAAAAATAATGAGAGCTATTCCCAAAACAGCGGTTACAGCGCCAACGCCGATTTCCGCCTGCGCAGACCAATGGCATTTCATAAATATATCTTCTATTGGCTGGCAAACTTTAAATAAAAACTGCGGTCCCAAAGCAATTAACAAACCTAATACGGTGAAAACAATACCGGTAATCCTTTTCTTCATTTAACTTCTCCTTAATTTTTTACTACGCCGCGTTCAATAACAATTGAATCGGGATTAGCTGTACCGTAAAACTGCCGCAGTGTCGCTTCGTAATCTTTATGAAAAAAATCATTTTCCACACGGCGGCTTATTACATCGTTCAACCACAGAATTAAGCCGTCGTTTCCTTTTCGTACCGCCACAGCGACTGTTTCTCCGGCAATCCTGCGGTAAGGAAGCGAAAAGTCAGCCAGCTTATCTCCGTTGCTGTAACCAAAACCAAGAACAAAGTCGATCTTATCATTATTGAGAAGCTCTACCCAATTTTCTTCCGTTACTGGAACCATGCGCAGATATTTGTCTTTTTTGCCCAAAATTTCTACGGCAATACGCCGTGCAAAATAAACATCATATCCCTGCCAAACACCTTCTTTATCCTGGTAACTGAACGGCTTATTATCTGAAATAACGCCGATACGCACTACTTCGCGCAGATGAATCCGGTGTACTGCCACAATTTCATGATCGTTAAAAGGCGCGCTTGGGTCTTGTTCCCCGTTGGCAAAAACAGGAAACGTCAAAATGAACAGAACAAAAAAGATAAAAATTTTTGTTTGCATACATACCTCCTAGTGTGCGTTGGTAAAGGTAACCGGAACCTCCGGTAAAGCTCCCATTCCGCCGGACGGACGATATTCTTCCGATGAGGAAGGAACTGGCGTCAGGGTAAAGGTTTTACCTTTGAATTCGCAGGTGTAAACCGTTTTATGTTCTTCGCCTTCTTTTACAATGCTGATTGTACCGTTATTTACTTCATAACGGTACATGCCGCGGTCAAGAGGTTTTCCTTCGTGAACATGGACAAAGTGAAACGTACCGTTGGTATTAAATTCCCAACGGTCGTACATATTGTTACGCCTCGGAGCATTCCAGTTTTTTCCGGCAAATACATCTTCGCCAGAGGCGGCAAGCTGTGCGTAATCGGAGTTGCCTGCGGTAGCGCAACCAGCGAACAAGATAACGACTATTAATAAAAATAAAATTCTTTTCATGAAAAATTTCCCTTTAATGGACTTGTGAGACAACCCGGTTGGTTGTCGAACAAGTCTTGCGGTTTTTCAGGCTATAAGCCTGCGAACGCGGACTTTAGTCCGAAAGTTCGACAAAACCGCGTTTTTTATATGAAATTGTTCAGAAACTGAAGTTTCCTAACAACTCTAATGATTAATTTTACCGCACAAAACAAGGGTTGTGCGGTAAAACAGTCTTTCGGTTACACATTAGAGCTGTTCGGCAACCAACTCGAACCAAAGGTTCGCAGTTGCCGAACAAGTCCATTTACATTCCGTCTGATATATTGCATGTCTCCACTTCTGAATATGAGGAGTCATTTAAGTTTAAGCCTCCGAGCGCTTTAACCTTTGCCGTAACGCTCGTTGCCATTGGTTTGGTGGTATCCCCTGCTTTAGGCATCAAGGTTATTTCTATGCTGGTATTAGATTTTATTTCCACTGCTCCGTTGCTTTTGTCGTCCTTTATGTAACTGCCTGTTCCGTCGTGTCTAGTCGCGGTATTGTCTTTTGTATTAATAATCTTGTTGCCTGAACCGCAGTTTTCACTTGTAGTGAAAATCTCGTAACCTTCCGCGTCATTTACCGCAGACCATGTAACAGCCATTGTTCTTCCTGTAACCATAATTGTTACATTTGCTGGTGTATCAAGACTCGTTTCACTAGTTTTTTCTACAACTTCGCTCTCATCAATAATTTTCTTTTTCGCCGGATCTTCATCGCATCCAGCAGCGCCAAGCAGTACGGCTAATGCGCTTAACACAAGCGCGCTTTTCAACAAATTCCTTTTCATAACACACTTCCTTATTGTTTATTTTTTCCGCCCTCAAGGACAGTTTTCTAAAAATTATATCCAAATCCGATAAAGGGACTTGCCGAAAATTCTCCTTCTCCAATGCCGCCAAGTTCAACGCCTGCCCAAAAAACACAATGCTTCAGCGTATATTCCGCATAAGGCCGGATTTGAAACACTGTAAAATCTTTATCCGCCAACAGCGCCGCTTTTGCGAAAAAACTGTCCCATGCAAAAGTAAGGGTAAGCGTGGTTCCGGCGTAGGAAGGGTCAGGGAAAAGAGTAAACCGGGGACAGAGCGAAACGCCAAGCCCTATAGGATGCTCGTAGCCCAAACAAGCCCATGAAGAAAAACCAGTTTCCGGCTCTATAGACACCGGAAAACCAGCGTTAAACGAAATGTCGCCGAAATCAAGGGCGGCAATGTAACCGATACTTGGGTCTATCACGGCATATTTAATCCCCGATTCATTCGGAAAAATAACAAATAAATCTTCATTATCAATTCTTAAAACCAGCCGGGAATTTTCCGTTATGGCAAAACGCCATGCAATATTTTCACTAATGTCTACTTGATGTGAATGCGGGGCGTCAAGAAAAACCGTGTAAAAAGCCGCGCCGTATATATCAAAATTGTTTTGTTCGTTTGCCTGTAAAGATGTAAAATACTCAAGGCGCGGCGTAAAACTGGTTTGTGATTTATCTGTAAAACCCGCGCTTTCTAATCCCGTTGTAAAACCTTGGTGACGGGCGCTGTAAGCGTAATGCCTTACGCCTTTTAGCCGGTAATGAGAGCCGCTGTCATCATATTCAGAAGAATTAAACTGGCTTCCCCCTCCTCCGCCTCCTGGCCCGCAACAATCCTGGGTATGTCCCAAAAACGGAAGTGAAAGAAACAAAATTATAAGCGGCGCTATTTTGCCTGACGTGGTTTTAATGTTACCCATATATATTTACTCGGGTAAATTTAAAAAAGTCGCATTTTTTTACGTGAATTATCATTTTGTTAACCTATATTGGACTTGTTCGATAACTGCGAACCTTCGGTTCGAGTTGGTTGTTTCACAAGTCTTGCGGTTTTTCAGGCTATAAGCCTGCGAACGCAGACTTTAGTCCGAAAGTTCGACAAAACCGCGTTTTTTATATGAAGTTGTTCAGAAACTGAAGTTTCCGAACAACTCTATTAGTTAAACTGCTCAATGTCCGGTTTGTTCTTTATTGGGTGAACAAATACAATAGTCGGTTCCGCAACAGATAGTTATTCCTATCTTTTTCGGTAAACAACGGTTAGTTACCCGGGTATATACATAATTAATGGGAAAAAAGGCAATAATCAGCGCGATACAGGCAACAGTTGCGAGGCGAATGACATTACGGAGCCGTTTTACCGGCATTTTTCTGCGAAAACGGGCTGTAATTCGGTTAATCACGGCTTTTATTTGAAATTCACCGGTTCTTGGCGGACGCAAGCCGGAACGCCGCGCTTCCAGTTCGCAAAGTTCGTTGATACGGCGGTCAATATAATCCGTATCAATTAAGTCTGTGTTTTTTTCCAATTCCAATTCAATATCACGCCACAGCGTATCCCGTATTTCACTGCACATTATGTACCTCTTATAAAACTCAATATTTTTGCGAAAAGTTGCTTTTTTTTTACGTTTCTCCCAAAAGTTTACCGGCCATGACTGTTATCCGCCGGCGTAGCCTGCTTACCCTTGACTTTACGGCGCTAAGACTAATGTCAAGAAGAGTTGCCACTTCCATGAGGGGGCGTTTTTCCTTAAACGCAAGGCGCAAAACCATCTTATCGGCCGGCTTGAGCCGTTTTGTGATTACAGCGGACGCAGAATCAATGGCATTTTCTTCTTCAAGCCGGGCCTTTTCGTCCGGTACGCCGCCTGCGTAGACAAGGGCGGCGGGAATATTCTCGCTTGCGTCGCCGTTCTCAAAATAGGCTGGAAAGCAAACGGTATGTTTGCGCTCTTTCCTCAACGAGGCGGCGTATTGTTTAGTAATATTTGATGCGGTTTTATACAGCCAACCGCCGATTTTGTCGTAGTCCCGCAGTTTCGCCATGTTCTGATACAAAACAAGAAAAACATCCTGTGCGCAATCTTCCGCCGTGCCGGTGTCACCGCCCAGAGCGTACCAGCAAAACTTGAGAATCTTTTCATAGTAGCGCATAACGATACCATTAAATGCCGCTGAATACGTTGAATCTTGTTTCATTATCCTAATATAACGTTAAATTGCCACTATTCATTGAATAAACTTTATTGCCGTAAGAAAGAGTGTCAAGCTCGTGCGTAACAATAAGCACCGCCGTTCCCTCTTTCGCAATGGCGCTTAACAGCTTCATGATTTCCGCCGTTGTTTCCGCGTCTAAATCGCTTGTCGGCTCATCGGCGATAAGCAGGGCGGGATTATTGATAAGAGCACGCGCAATAGCGACGCGACGCATTTCGCCTCCTGAAAGTTCTTTTGGATACGATGCGGCAAGATGCGATATGCCCGTTTTTTCCAGTAAAGCAAGGGCGCGTTCTTCCGGGTCCCCTTCGCGCTTGAACAAAAACCAGGGAATGCAGATATTTTCCAAAACCGTAAAGTTAGAAAGAAGACTTGCACCCTGCGGAACAAAACCAATTCTTTCATTGCGAATCAGCGAGATCGATTTATCCG
>JAITUY010000225.1 GCA_031286095.1 Treponema sp.
ATGAAACGATGTTTCATTTTCGATTTATATGCGCGGTCATGCGACCGCACTAAACAGAGGTTATAATGAAACGATGTTTCATTTTCGATTTATATGCGCGGTCATGCGACCGCACTAAATAGAGGTTATTATGAAGTATGTTATCATAGGAAATTCAGCCGCGGGCATTGGCGCGGTGGAAGGTATAAGGCAAATAGACAAGCAGGGAGAAATTACGGTTATTACAGGCGAGCCGTACCATACATATTCGCGCCCGCTTATTTCTTATCTTCTGCTCGGCAAGGTTAATGAAGAAGGAATGAAATACCGTAGCGGAAGTTTTTACAAGGATAACAACTGTACTCTGCTGGCGAAAACAGACGTAACGGAAATTGACGCGTCAAAGAAGACGGTTTCGGCCGGCGGTAAAAAGATACCGTTTGACAAACTTCTTGTCGCGTCTGGTTCTTCGCCTTTTGTTCCCCCTTTCGAGGGACTTGATACGGTAAAAGATAAATGCACTTTTATGAGCATGGACGATGCGAAAAAACTTGAATCCATGCTGAACCCTGACAAGCGCGCGCTGATCATAGGCGCGGGTCTTATCGGTCTTAAATGCGCCGAGGGCATTCACAAGCGTGTAAAGCACATAACAGTAGTCGATCTTGCCCCGCGCATTTTGTCTAGTATTCTAGACGATGAGGGCGCAAAAATGGTTCAAGCGCATCTGGAAAACAAGGGGGTTGAGTTTAAACTTGCCGCCAGCGTTAAAAGTTTTAAAGATAAAACCGTTTCTTTAGAAAACGGCGAAACAATCGGCTTTGACGTTCTTGTCCTTGCCGTAGGCGTGCGCCCCAATACCGCTCTGCTTAACGGAATTGCGAAGATAGAGCGCGGCATAGTTGTTAATGAAAAATCAGAAACGTCGGTGAAAGATATTTATTCTGCCGGAGACTGTACGCAGACAAACGATATATCAAGCGGGCAAAGCAAAATCATGGCGCTTTTGCCTAACGCCTACATGCAGGGCGAGTGCGCCGGAATTAATATGGCGGGCGGCGAAAAAACATTCGACAGGGCAATTCCCATGAACGCGATCGGTTTTTTTGGCTTGCACATGATTACGGCCGGTAATTACACAGGCGATGTTTATACGGAAAGCGGTGGCGGCAATTACAAGCGGTTGTTTTACAGCGATAATAAATTAAACGGGTATATCCTTATCGGCAATGTTGAAAAAGCGGGAATTTATACCAGCCTTATCCGCGAGCGTACTCCGCTTGACGTTCTTGACTTCGCGCTTGTTTGTGAAAAACCAGGACTTATGGCGTTTACAAAAGAAGATCGAATGATAAAGTTAGGAGGAGCGGCATAATGATATCGGCGCAGAATTTTGATTTTAGAGAATTGAACAGACGGATAAAAACAGCCAAGGAAACTGTTTGCTACATAGACGATTGTTTCGGGCAAAGATATATAGGTTGCGGTATGGACGCCAAGCACCTGACTATAAAGGGAACGCCTGGTAACGCGCTGGGCGCGTATCTGGACGGCGGAACCATCGAGGTAAACGGCAACGCTCAAGACGCGGTAGGCGATACAATGAACGACGGAAAAATAATCATTCACGGCAACGCCGGAGACGCGCTTGGTTATGCCATGCGCGGCGGCTGTATATTCGTAAAAGGCGATGCAGGTTACAGAACTGGTATTCACATGAAGGAATACAAAGAAAAAAAACCGGTAATCGTTATCGGCGGCAAAGCCGGTAGCTTTTTAGGCGAATATCTTGCAGGCGGATTGATCGTAGTGCTTGGCATAGGCTGTCAAGATGTTCCCGTGTGGTATTTTACCGGAACGGGAATGCACGGCGGGAAAATTTTTATAAGAACGGAAAAAGAACTTCCTTCTCTTCCGGCGCAGGTTACCGAAAAAATAGCCGAAGACGGCGAACTTCAGGAAATAGCGCCTTATGTTTCAGAATTTGCCGGATATTTCGGCATGGATGCTAAAAAACTTATGAAAGACAGGTACTATTTATTAAAACCAAACGCTAAAAACCCGTATAAACAACTCTATACCGCAAATTAAACAGGCGGCGGAAATGAACAGCGCCCTTATAGTTTCTGATTTAGAGAAAGACACCGCTTTTTTTTCCGTAATGTTAAATGTTGCCTGTATTAATCAAATTACTTG
The DNA here is from genome assembly GCA_031286095.1 of Treponema sp. Lineage (GTDB taxonomy): Bacteria > Spirochaetota > Spirochaetia > Treponematales > Breznakiellaceae > WQXQ01. The sequence continues at coordinate 2,176 of JAITUY010000225.1, forward strand.
CATGAACTCTGTCGAGTCGGCGGGTAAAATTTTATCTAAACAGGATTTCGACTTAATAATTGTTAACTCGCCTTTAAAAGATGAATCCGGCGAAAATTTTTCGCGGTATGCCGCAAGCAGAGGCGTATCGCAGGTGATCCTTCTTGTAGAAAGCGAATGTTTTGACGCTGTAGCCGCTGACTGTGAGGATTACGAAATTCTGATACTTTCAAAACCTGTGGACAAAGCCCTTTTTTGGTCTGCCGTATTGCTCGCAAAATCGACTCATCGCAGGATAAGGCGGGTAGAAGCGGAAAACGCGCGTCTAAAACAAAAAATCGACGACATACGCGTTATCAACCGCGCAAAATGCCTGTTAATATCGTATATGAAAATGAGCGAGCAGGAATCTCACAGGTATATAGAAAAACAGGCGATGGACATGCGTTCGACAAAAAGAAATATCGCGGAAGGAATATTAAAACGGTACGATAATTATCAGCCGGCTGAAGAGAGGGTAAACGATTATGCTGTTGGATAGAAGAGTAAGCACAGGCATGCCTGGTTTTGATCAGGCAATCGATCTCTTGCGGTTAGGTGATAATGTGGTTTGGCAGGTTCAGTCCATCGAGGATTATCTTAAAGTTCTTGAACCGTATATACGTCAGGCAAAAAAGGACGAGCGCAGGCTTGTATACTTCCGGTTCGGCAACCATGCGCCGTTAATGGCGGATAATGAGCCTTCTGTCGTTTATCATCTTGATACTTCCGAAGGTTTTGAGTTGTTTGCGCTTAAAGTTCATGACATTATCGACCGCGAAGGTTTAAGGGCTTTTTATGTGTTCGACTGCTTAAGCGATCTGCTGGAAAGCTGGTGTTCCGATATGATGGTAGGCAATTTTTTCAGAATTACCTGCCCGTTTTTGTTTGTGCTTGATACCGTCGCCTATTTCGCCCTTATCCGCGGCGCTCACACCCACGACACGATAGCCCGTATACGCGAAACCACTCAGCTTTTACTTGATGTCTACAATGTTGACAATCAGTTTTATATTCACCCGTTGAAGGTGTGGGAAAGATATTCGCCAACGATGTTTTTTCCGCACCTTATTAACGGCGATGAGGCTTTTTCGATTACTTCCAGCGCGGATGCCGCGACATTGTTTTCCCGCGTAAGCAGGGGCGGCCACCCAAGGGATTATTGGCATATTAAACTTGATCACGCCCGCTCATTTTTAACCAGCGACGAAAAATCCAGGGAAGAAATAAAAAAAATGCTTATAGGCTGGATTGTGGGAAAAGAATTGCGTATAACAGACATTATTGTAAAATATTTTACGCTTATGGATATTCTGGATATTGCGGAAAGGGAAATAGGAACGGGCTTTATCGGGGGAAAAAGCGTAGGGATGCTTCTTGCTAGGAAAATTCTTGAGAAGGAAGCGGGCGATATTATGAGGAATCACTGGGAGCCGCACGATTCTTACTATCTTGGCTCGGATATTTTTTACACATATATTGTGCATAACGGATTGTGGGACTTGCGCATTAAACAAAAAACGGCGGAGGGATATTTTACAGTTGCAAAGGAACTTCAGGAAAAAATGTTACAGGGTAAGTTTCCTGATATTATCAGGGAACAGTTTATACAAATGCTGGAACATTTTGGGCAGGCTCCAATTATAGTCCGCTCAAGCTCTCTGCGCGAGGATAATTTTGGCAACGCGTTTGCCGGAAAATATGAAAGCGTTTTTTGCGCCAATCAGGGAACTCCGGAAGAGCGTTACTCTGCGTTTGAACAGGCAGTTCGCACGGTCTACGCCAGCACCATGAACGACGACGCTCTTGCGTACAGGCAGAGGCGCGGGCTTACCAATCAGGACGAGCAGATGGCAATTCTTGTCCAGCGTGTTTCAGGCGATCATTACGGAGATTTATTTTTTCCGCATGTCGCCGGCGTTGGGAATTCTACAAATTTGTATGTATGGGATAAATCCATGAATCCTGAAGCCGGTATGTTAAGGCTTGTATTCGGTCTTGGAACGCGCGCTGTGGATCGTGTTTCAGGCGATTACGCGAAAATTGTTCCCCTGGACTGTCCTAACAAAGGACCGCCTGTAAGCTACGGCGATGAAAAAAAGTTTTCTCAGCATAAAGCCGATGTTCTTGATCTGAAAAACAATGAATTAACGGAAACAGCTTTAGAGAAACTGGCGGACAGCGATTTAAAAACAGACGTAGAAATATTTTTTACCGCCGACACCGAAGCGGTAAAACGCATGAGAGAACTTGGGATTAAATCCGATTCAACTCCGCGAATTCTGGATTTTAAAAAGCTTCTTACGGAAACAAATTTTCCAGGATTTATCCGTACTGTGCTTTCGACATTGAGTACGGCATATAACTATCCCGTGGATATTGAATTTACCGCCAATTTTGATCAAAAGGGCGAATTCCGTTTTAACCTGCTTCAATGCCGCCCTCTGCAGACAAAGGGGATTGGCAGGGTTATGGACGCCCCGAGTCCCAAAAAGGAACATATCTTTTTTTCTTCCGCCGGAGATTTTATGGGCGGCAATGTCAGGCTGTATTTTGATTATGTTGTTTTTGTAAAGGCGACAGAATATCTTGAATTGAACGATAAGGATAAGTATCAGACTGCGCACGTAATCGGCTTAATCAATCAAAAATTAAAAGACAAAACGGTTTTATTGATGGGGCCTGGCAGGTGGGGAACGACAACGCCGTCTTTGGGGGTTCCTGTTCATTTTAGCGAATTGTGCAACATGGCGGCTTTGTGTGAAGTATCATATCCGAAAGCGGGTATAGTGCCGGAACTGTCTTTTGGAAGCCATTTTTTTCAGGATATTGTGGAATCCGATATTTTTTACGCCGCTGTTTTTGACGGTGAGCCTGGTATCATATTTTGTCCCGATCAGATTTTAGCGCCGGAAAACCAGCTTGCGGAATTACTGCCCGGGGAAAAAAAGTGGGATTCCGTGATACACATAGCAAAAACGCCGAATTTGGTATTACATTCGGACATTACTAACCAAAAACTGCTTGTTTATTGGGAAAAAACGCTTGACAAAGATTTTGAAAAATAGTAGTATTACGCAGGATTTGTGAGGTCTCTCACGGGTCAAATACAGCAAAGGCGCTGTGAACCTTTTATGCATGGGTAAAAAGTCCGTGTATTGGGTCCATAGCGCTTTTTCATTTTTTAAGGGGGAGAATATGAAAGATATTCCTAGTTTATTTGGAAGCATGGTCTTTAATGAAACGGTCATGAGGGCGCGGCTTCCCAAGGATGTGTACAAGGCGTTGAAAAAGACAATGTCGAAGGGTACGCATTTAGAGCTTGATATTGCCAATGTTGTCGCTAATACTATGAAAGACTGGGCTGTCGAAAGAGGCGCGACCCATTTTACGCATTGGTTCCAGCCCATGACCGGTACGACAGCGGAAAAGCACGACAGTTTTATTTCGCCGATAGGCGATGGAAAGGTTATCATGGAATTTTCGGGGAAGGAGCTTGTCCGTGGAGAGCCTGATGCTTCCAGTTTTCCGTCCGGCGGCTTACGCGCTACTTTTGAGGCGAGGGGCTACACTGTTTGGGATATAACTTCTTACGCCTTTATCAAGGACGGGACTTTGTGCATTCCGACCGCTTTTTGTTCATATTCAGGCGAGGCTCTTGATAAAAAAACCCCGCTTCTTCGTTCAATGGAAACAATCGACAAGCAGGCAATCCGTATACTCAGGCTTTTCGGCGACACGAGCGCTCAACGCGTTCTTACAACTGTCGGACCCGAACAGGAATATTTTCTTATCGACAAGGAGATGTATCTTAAACGCCCCGATCTGATCTATACAGGCAGAACACTTTTCGGCGCAAGACCGCCGAAAGGGCAGGAGCTTGAGGATCATTATTTCGGCGCTATTAAACCGCGCGTGTCCGCTTTTATGAAGGAGCTTGACGAAGAACTTTGGAAACTCGGCGTAAACGCGAAAACGAAACACAACGAAGTTGCTCCCGCGCAACACGAGCTTGCGCCGATCTTTTCGACAACAAATATAGCCACAGACCACAATCAGCTTACGATGGAACTTATGAAGAGTCTCGCTAACAAGCACGGTCTTGTCTGTCTGCTTCACGAAAAACCGTTCGCCGGAGTTAACGGTAGCGGCAAACACAATAACTGGTCTATCAGCACCGACACGGGTATTAACCTGCTTGAGCCGGGCGATACGCCGCATGACAACGCGCAGTTCCTTCTGTTCCTTGTCGCAGTTATCAAGGCTATAGACGACTATCAGGACATATTGCGCGTTTCAGTCGCAAGCGCAGGCAACGATCACAGGCTTGGCGCGAATGAAGCGCCTCCGGCCATCGTGTCTATGTTCCTTGGCGAAGAGTTAACTGAAATTCTTGAAGCGATTGAATCGGGCAAGGGGTATAAAAACAAAGAAAAACACGAAATGGAAATAGGCGTTTCGGTTCTTCCGCACTTTCCGAAAGATACGACAGACCGCAACCGTACCTCTCCTTTCGCGTTTACCGGAAATAAATTTGAGTTCCGTATGTTAGGTTCGGCGTTCTCAATCGGCGGGCCGAACATTGTGTTAAACACGATTATCGCGGAGATTCTGCGGCAGTTTGCGGACACTCTTGAGAAATCAAAAGATTTCAAAAGCGATCTTTCAGCGCTGGTAAAAAAGACATTCAGCGATCACAAGCGGATTATCTTTAACGGCAACAACTATGCCGAAGAGTGGGTAGTCGAAGCGCAGAGACGCGGATTGTCCAACCTGAAAACCACAGTTGACGCCCTGCCGGAGTTTGTTTCAAAAAAGAGCGTAGAACTATTTACCAAACACCATGTTTTTTCCGAAGTAGAGCTTCACTCTCGCTATGAAATTCTCATGGAAGGCTATTGCAAGACAATTCATATAGAGGCGCTTGCTATGGTAGATATGGTCAAGGGGCAGATCATTCCCGCCTGCGTAGATTATCAAAACGATCTGGCAAAACTTCTTAAGCATAAGAAAGAGTTGGGCGGTTATGACGTTACGATGGAAGAAAATTTGCTTGTCAATATCGCAAAACTGTCTTCCAGTATGCTCAAAAAATTGACGGCGCTGGAAAACACGCTTTTGGACAACAAAGAGGGACAGGACACTGTAACTCACGCCCGTTTTTACCGTGAAAAAGTATTTGCCGAGATGCAGGAACTTAGGCTTGTCGTTGACGAACTTGAAACGCTGGTGGCAAAAAAACACTGGCCGTTCCCGACTTACGGTCAGATACTTTACAGCGTCATATAAGCGGCATAAAACGCCGTTTATTACGGACGATATGTAGCGTTTTACGGCATTATGCTTTTGGCAGAACGTTGTAAAACGCCATAGAATGGTGCTTTTATTAGCACGAAAAGATATGTGTTCTTGTTAAGGAACATACGCCTTAATTATTTATTTGGAGGAGTTTATGGAAGGAGTATTTTCGTCAGTTGACACAATGTGGGTGCTCATAGCCGCCGCTCTTGTATTCTTTATGCAGGCTGGTTTCGCTATGGTAGAAACGGGCTTTACGCGGGCAAAGAACGCCGGGAACATCATCATGAAAAACTTGATGGATTTCTCGATCGGAACCCCGGCTTTCTGGCTGATTGGGTTTGGGATCATGTTCGCGGGAAGCGGCCCGTTTATCGGCGGTCTTGATTTTATGGTCAGGGGAAATTACGACAGCGCATTTCCAACGTACGCTTTTCTGATTTTTCAGACGGTATTCTGCGCGACGGCGGCGACTATCGTATCTGGAGCAATGGCGGAAAGGACAAAGTTTTCTTCTTACTGTATTTACAGCCTTATAATCAGCGCCGTGATTTATCCGATTTCCGGTCACTGGATATGGGGCGGCGGCTGGCTTTCTCAGCTCGGTTTCCATGACTTTGCCGGTTCTACCGCCGTACACATGGTCGGCGGTATAGCGTCTTTGATTGGCGCGAAGATTGTCGGTCCGCGTATCGGCAAGTATTCCAAATCGGGCGAGTCCCGCGCGATTCCCGGACACAGCCTTACCCTTGGCGCGCTCGGCGTTTTCATTCTATGGTTCTGCTGGTTCGGTTTTAACGGCGGTTCCACCGTCTCCATGACTGGCGATGATACAATCGTATCTGCCAGTAAAATTTTTGTTACAACAAACCTTGCCGCCGCAACAGCCGCGGTTTTAACCATGATTATTACATGGATTCGTTACAAAAAGCCCGATGTGTCCATGACGCTTAACGGCGCTCTTGCCGGTCTTGTCGCTATTACAGCGGGATGCGACGCGGTGTCGCCGTTCGGCGCGTTCTGTATCGGTATTATAGCATCGTTAGTGATCATATTCGGCATAGAGTTTGTAGACAAAGTATTAAAGATTGATGATCCTGTCGGAGCAGTCGGAGTACACGGTCTTGCCGGCGCGGCGGGAACAATTTTAACAGGCGTGTTCGCGCTTGACGGCGGTTTGGCGTACGGCGGCGGATTTGCGTTCCTTGGCGTTCAGTGTCTCGGCGTTGTTTCTGTAATGGCATGGGTATCGGTAACAATGGGCATCGTCTTTACAGTAATCAAGAAAACAATAGGTCTTCGCGTTTCAAGAGCCGAAGAAGTTGCCGGTCTTGATCTTACGGAACATAACATTACAAGCAGTTATGCCGACTTTATGGTGTCTCCTGTCGGCTTTGTATCGGAAGATTTAAAACACGCTTCCGATATTGAAGTTCCCTCAAATGTGGCAATTCCTGTTGTAAACAACTCAAAGCCTGGCGCAAAGATGACAAAGGTTGTCGTCTTAACAAAACAAAACAGGTTTGAACTGCTTAAAGCGGCTTTCGATCAAATAGGCATTACAGGTATGACTGTAACGCAGGTTTTAGGTTGCGGCATGCAAAGGGGCGGCAGGGAATATTATCGCGGTATTCCGCTGGAATCCACTCTTCTGCCTAAGGTTAAGGTTGAGGTCGTTATCTGCAAAGTGCCGTTACAGCTTTGCGTGGACACGATAAAGAAAGCGCTCTATACTGGAAACATCGGAGACGGCAAGATATTTGTCTATGACGTTGAAAATGTCATAAAGGTAAGGACAGGCGAGCAGGGTTATGACGCCTTGCAGGATAATGAATAAAGAAGCAGGTTCTTAACCGCGAACCACACGAACTTTTTGTGAACATACATATTTTGTCGCTGTTCGTGTTGGTTTGCGGTTAATCAAAGACAATAGAGTTGTTCGGAAACTTCAGTTTCTGAACAACTTCATATAAAAAACGCGGTTTTGCCGAACTTTCGGACTAAAGTCCGCGTTCGCAGGCTTATAGCCTGAAAAACCGCAAGACTGGTCAGCGTAGCT
>JAITUY010000052.1 GCA_031286095.1 Treponema sp.
AGTTGGTTGTCTCACAGTCTTGCGGTTTTTCAGGCTAAAGCCTGCGAACGCGGACTTTAGTCCGAAAGTTCGACAAAACCGCGTTTTTTATATGAAGTTGTTCAGAAACTGAAGTTTCCAAACAACTCTATTATCTTACTACAACCGCCACTTTTCACTTGTGTCGCTCTGCATTATTGGGACGCCTTTTTCCACGTTTAAGACCCTAACCTGCAGACGGCGCGCGGCTCCTGTTCCAGTTATGTCAATAACAACGATTGTGTTCGCTCCGGCGGCGTTACCTATGCTTATAAAATCGTTGTCGCTTACAAAACCGGACATTTGGATTTTCTGTTCAGCCTCAATTAACTTGATGTTCTGCCTGTCTACAACGCTTATTTTCTTTTTGATAAAATCGGAAGTTATGTTATCTGCAACCGCTGACGTTATAGCATTGTTCGCGGAATTGTTGTAAATCCACACCCGCGCGTCTTTTGGAAGAACTTTCTGTATTTCCTCGCTTGCAAAAACCGCGGCGCGTTCTGTACGGCTGAAGTTATCGCTGTATTCACTGTCGAGTACGGCCTGATCCTGCAGGATTTTATTCAGACGGGCGAGTATATCGCGCGCCCTTGGGTTTCCCGTTTCATCAAGAACTTGCTGTATAAAAGTTTTCGCGGTTAATGTGTTATCAAGCAGTTCATGAAGAATAGACGCATTCTCCGCGGCGGAAATGCTTTTATAACGGCCGTAAATATCAAGATACGCCGAAAGAGCCGTCTTGTAATTCCCCGATTTTACCTGATCAAGGACGTTTTTCATTTCCGCCTTTAAAACTTTATCTTGAGATTTCTCGCTTGCAAAGGTACGGGTCTCAATAGCGGTATAAGGGGCAATATCCCGTCCAAGATATTCAAGCTGATCGTCAATTGCGGTTCTGACAAGCGGCGGCGCGGAAGGATAATTTTTCCGGTCTGAAGCGCTATTTTTTCCGTTTTTAAGAACAGGTCCTATAAGCCTTCCATCCCGCGCAAGCACAATGGAGTAATTAAACTCAATTTCTACATTGGTCGTATAATCTGTATAGTTAACGGTTTTTCCGTCTTTGGTTTTGTATGATCTGTTATAGGCTTCGTTCTTTGTATCAATTCGTATTATCTGCCCCGTAAACAGCGCGTCTACATAGTTCTCTATGCTTTGATTATTCCTCCGCAGACTTTCAATTTCCGAAGATGCTACCAAAGTAAAATAATTCAGCGCCTGAATTTTACTTATTACAGTAGCCGTAGCATACTGAGCCATCTCTTTGTTGACCCCGGTTGCCTCGAAGGGCATAATCGCTATTCTTTTGATACCGGCAGTGTTCAAGGTTGGCGGACGTTTAACTTCTATTTTAACCGAAGTCGCGCAACTTGTAACGAGTAAGACCAACAGCGCCGTAATTTTCAAATTATAATTACAAATAGAAGGAAACCGCATATTCTCCATTATTACATTTAAAAAACCATTTTTCAAGAACAAGGTTGCCGGATTTGAAGCAGGTAGAAGCAGGTAAAAGAGGCGGGTTAAACAGGTATCTCCCGCCTCTTTTACGGTTCAGTTTAAATTAACAGTAACAGGGGCAGACCAGCCCTTTGATTTATAACCTGATTCCTTCGGATTTGACTTTATATAGTAGTAGAGGATACTAGTTTCACTAGCATACGAATTATAATTATGCGTATAACTTGGAACGGTTATACTCCATGCCACAGTATGGCGTACATCTTCATTTTCCGTATCTTTCCGAACAGCAATTTCATAAGACCCGGCTCTCTCTACCGCATTCCATGTTAAAAATACAGTTTTATTATCATTCTTTGTCACAACTATCCCTGTTGGTGGATCAACGTAGTATTGCGAGGTATCAACCTCTTTCGTATCTACCTGATTGCAAGCAATCATTAAAAACACAATAACTGCCGTTAAAACTATAATAGAGTTGTTCGGAAACTTCAGTTTTTGAACAACTTCATAAAAACCGCAAGACTTGTTCGACAACCAACTCGAACCGAAGGTTCGCAGTTGTCGAACAAGTCCAATCCCCAGCGTTTTAATTTTACTCTTAATACTCATAGGAAACTCCTTTATGGTGTTTTTGCCGCCGCCGGCATACTTATATTTGTTTCTTCACTTCACCGTAAACTGCGATAAATGCTGTAAAAACTAACAGAATAATGCTTTCTGCGGTGATTGCCGGAAAACCTACCTTATGGCAAGCCATATCCATTGAACCGCACCCTCCGATAAGCGTTTGAGGTATAAACATGGCGACAATGCCGGCAAGAAATATCCCGATATACAAACCCAACTGCGTTTTTTGATCGGGAAAAACTATCATACATATACCCAGCGCGGTTATTAAAAACCCTATACCTACTTCCGCCTGCGCCGACCAATGACAAAGAGGAAAACTGTTTCCTGCAGGAGCGCAACAACTGGCTGTTTCAGGTTCGGCGCAACAGTCTTCAGTCTCTCCTATTGATGTCGTTTTCATATCGCATACCTTAAAAAAAAACTGCGGACCCAAGGCGATAAGCAGTCCAAGTGCAATTACAACCGTGCCGAATATTATGCCTCTTTTCATATTTACCCCGTAAAACGATACATTAATAGAAAAGCGCCGGATAAACCTAACTTTTAGTTAAATTTACCAGTCATTATTTATGTGTCGTATTACTTGAATCTTAAAAAAGAGTATCAACAGCCTTAGAACTGGCACAGTTACAGCTAATCGTACCTGCTTTAGTAGCTCCATGCAACCAATCGTTTTGCAAAGCTACCGCACAGGCGCCGACTGTCATGCCCTTTTCATAATCATAAGTTCCCTCATCACCACAACTACTCTTAGGAGAATCATTGTCAACATAAAGACCATTCGCGCCTTGCTTTACAGTGATTGTACATTCTCCAGTTCCTGAGCATTCTCCGGCCTTCTTACCGCAACTGACCAAAACCAGCCCCGCCGCCAACAGCAAGCCAATCAAGCATGTTACCCCCAGTCTTACTTTGTTCGTCATAATAAACCCCTTTGCGGTTCTTTAGTCCCCGCGAACTTATTTAAAAGCTTCATAAGAAACTTTTTAAAATGTGATAAATATTTTGAATTTACCCTTCTGGATTCCAAGAAAATCAAAATATACCCATTTAGGCATATTATAATGACCATTTCGGCAATTAGTCAAGCGATATAAATAAGATATTATTGCCTAAAAGGTCATTTGATTTGAAGTATGATAGGCATTAGGGATATACTAGCGGCTAATTTAAAGGAATTTCGCCGGAAAAAGGGCATGACTCAGGAGGAATTGGCGGAAAAAGCCAATGTGTCAACCCATTATATTGCCATGATAGAAACATGCAAAAAATACCCAAAACCGAAAATGCTGGAACATATAGCCCAAACTCTTGAAATTGAACCCTACAAACTTTTTAGAGTGGTATCAGACCCCAATGATCCTTTTGAACGTTTACATCAGGCGATTATTACAGACATGAAACAGGTTATAAATGAAGCCGTAGAGAAAGCCGTAAATTTTAAATTAAACCAATAGAGTTGTTCGGAAACTTCAGTTTCCCAAACAAGTCCAATAGAGTTGGGACTGTCCGAATCTTTTTTACCGCAAATCTCACAAGCCAATACAAACAGAAGAAATATATCTAAAAAATTAACGCGGATAACGATAAGACATCAACTAAAGGTTCGTTAGGTGGTATCCGAAAAACAGCCGAATTCTCGGACAGCCCGCGGTTCGTGTTGGTTCGTGTTAAAAAGTTCTTCCTTTTTTGACACCCCGAAGTCCAATATAATTATTGTCATAATCCCGGCGGATTAAAAGGCGGCTTATTTAGAGTCTGTCTATAATGTGGACACATTATAGACTCGTACCGGAGGTACGCGACTACCTTGAAAAACGTATTTTCACAGCCCTTATGCGAGAAAATACAAGGTCTGTCCGCAAAGTAACCGACTTTGTGGACAGACACTGGACTTGTTCGACAACTGCGAACCTTCGGTTCGAGTTGGTTGTCAAACAAGTCTTGCGGTTTTTCAGGCTATAAGCCTTACAAAACCGCGTCTTTTATATGAAGTTGTTCAGAAACTGAAGTTTCCGAACAACTCTACTAATTAACGGCGCAATGCGCGCATTGTAAATTCCTTCAATATAATGTAACTTTTAAGCAGATGAAATGGGAAAAAAAAGAAATCTCTTCCGAAACTGTAAAGGAAATTTCCGCAAAATACGGCTGTGATCTCCTAACCGCATCTATTCTTGTGCGCAGAGGGTTTTGTACCGGCGACGCCATACGCTTCTTTCTGGAAGATGATCTTTCGTCCCTGCGTAACCCTTTTTTGCTGGACGGCATGGAAGACGCGGTGGAGCGTATTCTTGCCGCAAAAGACGAAGGCGAAAAAGTGCTGGTTTTCGGGGACGGCGACGTGGACGGTATTACCGGAACGGCATTGCTGGCGAATTATCTTAAAAGTATAGGCATGGACGTAACATGGCGTATTCCAACAGGGGATGAATCTTACGGGCTTTCCCTGCCGGCAGTTGAGGAATTTTCCACAAAAGACGGCACTTTAATAATTACCGTAGACTGCGGCATATCGCGCTTCGGAGAAATTAAAAGGGCGGCGGAACTTTCCGTAGACGTAATCGTTACAGATCACCATGAGCCGCAGGACGAACTGCCGGAGGCTCTTGTAATAATTAATCCAAAGTTAAAGGACTCAACTTACCCGTTCCGCGATCTTTCTGGTTGCGGCGTCGCCTTCAAACTTGTCTGCGCCCTGCGTTTTGCCCAAAACAGCGAACTGTACGGTCAGCAAATCTGCCTGTTAAACACAAGACCGGTAAATGACGCATGGATAATCGAAATAGCGAAAATGCGCAACCTTATGGTCATAGACACTTTAATAGAAACAATTGTGCCGGGTATGGTTTCAATTTCCGGTACGCGCCTGCCCTCTTTTTTGGAAGGACAGCAGATTCTTGTCTGGGATGCGCCTTTGCAAAAACAGACGTTTGCGAAACTTTTTGGCAAGGGCGTTGAAGTTGGAATGATGGACATCGCTCCGCAAATTGGCAACGAGATAAAACAAGTCGCCGGTCTTGGTCTTCTGCGTATCAAGGAACTTTCAAAAATAGCAAAGTACGCCGACAAGGAATTAAGCGAGCTTGATGTTTTTGTAAATCTTTTTACTTCCTACGCGCGGCTTAAAGAAAAAAACGCTCTGGACGCAAACGGAGAAAACGCCGACATTCAGCTTGCCGCGCTGGGAACAATCGCGGACGTTATGCCGCTGTTAGACGAAAACAGGATTATTGTGCGAAGGGGAATTGAGGCTCTGGGCAAAAAAGCCAGAGACGGTCTTTCCGAACTTCTTTATAAACTGGAACTTTCAGGGCGCAGTTTTGACACAAAGGATATTTCATGGAAGCTGTGTCCAGTAATAAACGCGGCAAGGCGAATGGGGTGCGCTAAAACTGCGGCTGATCTGTTTTTTGAAAAAGACCCCGTTAAAAGGGAAAAAATCGCCGCGGAACTTACCGCCATGAACGAAAGCAGAAGGACGCTGGAAGAAGAAACATGGGCGCTTGTCGATTCGATGGCTTACAAAAATTTCAGCGCGTACGGCGAAAATCTTACCATTGTTTTCAGCGATAAAATCAACAAGGGCGTTACAGGGCTTATGGCGCAAAGAGCCGCCAAACAATTCAATGTTCCTGCAATAGCGATTTCCATGGGCGATGAAATTCACACGGGTTCGATCCGTTCCGCCAGAGGGTACAATGTCTGCTCCCTGCTTGAACAGTGCAGTGATCTGTTTATCGATTCGGGAGGACATAAGGCGGCGGGCGGTTTCAGCATGGTAATTAAAAACTGGGAGCCGTTTTTGGAAAGACTGAAGTCGACAGCGGACACGATTGAGTTTGAAAAAGAACAAGGCGAAGAAGCGCTGATAATTGACGCTGAACTTCCGCATGATTATCTTTCTCCGGACATATTAAAACTTACCGACAAGTTTGAACCTTACGGCAAGGGAAACGAACCTCTTGTCTTTATGTCAAACAAACTTACCGTTAAAGAAATAAATTTCATCGGCAAACCCGAACAAAAGCACGTTAAAATGACGCTTGACGCCGGAAAATACAAATGGCCTGCCCTGTATTGGGAGAGCGCGGAACGGGTTACAAACAAGGAATTCGGCGTTAACGAAAAAATAGACATTGTTTTTAACCTTAACCGCAATTATTACCGCGGCAACGAAACCCCGCAGATGATTATTCTGGATTTAAAAAAGAGCGAAGCAAAATGAAAAAACGCTCCGTATTTTTTCTTTGCGTAAGTTTCTTCCTTTTTATTTCTTCTTCACTGTCCGCCCAGATAAAATACGCGGTAATCCCAGACAATCCGCGCCCGGGAGAACCTATAACAATCGCAGTGGAAACCGAATTAAAACAAGCGCTTTTAGTCAGGAGCGAAAAGCAGTTGGCAAAAGCAGATTTTTTTTCCATACCCGGTTATATGATTGCGGTGCTGGCGATCCCAAGTACGGTTGCCCCGGGGAATGCGGTAATCGTACTGGAAAATAAAATCGGCATTCTTTGTGAAATTCCAATCGTAATAGGAGACAGAAAATTTGCCTCTGAAGTTATCGAACTTAACCAAACCCTTACAGGAATAAGAACCGACCCAAGTCCGCAAAGAACTCATGAGGCTAATTTTCTTTGGGCAATATTAACTACAAACGGAGATCAAATTTACCACACGGGATCGTTTGTTCCGCCTGTTACTTCAACAAGAAGAACGAGCTTTTTCGGCGACCGCAGGGTTTTTCAATATTCGACGGGAGAGAGCGATACATCGATCCATGCGGGGGTAGATTACGGAGTGCCGACCGGAACTAAAGTTACCGCATGCGGAGCGGGAAAGGTTATTCTGGCGCGTTCAAGGATTGTTACCGGAAATTCGGTCGTTCTGGAACACGCGCCCGGCATATACTCAATTTATTATCATCTGGACAAAATTGAGGTGCAGGAAAGCGCTTTAGTTAACACCGGAACGCTTTTGGGGCTGTCGGGCGCGACAGGGCTTGCTACGGGTCCGCATCTTCATTGGGAAGTGCGGGTCAATGCGGAAAACACCGATCCCGACGCTTTTGTCGCCCGTCCCATTATTGACAAAGAAACAATAATCAGTAAAATGAACAAATAAGGTTGTTCGGTCTGACTGCACAGTTTATGCGGCAAGGCAATTGCCGGACAAATTCAATCAACAACATCGCCCCAAGTGGCGAGGTATGTTGGTTACGATAGGTATGGATTTTATGCCGGTTTAATACCCTTACATACAATTCATATTGAAGATATTTTTTAACGCCCTAAAGCTTGCACGCGGGAGCGTGCGGGGTATTAAACCAGCAGGCGTAATAAACTAACCAATGAGGAAAGGAGGTGATTAACTTTGGCGCATATTACCGTTGACGACAACGAGATTCTTGAAAAAGCCATCAAACGCTTTAAGCGTATGGTAGAAAAAGAAGGCATCATTCGTGAATTTAAAAAGCGTGAGTACTATGAAAAACCCTCCACTATCCTCAACAGAAAGAAAAAGGCAAACGCCCGCAAACTGTTGAAAAGAAACCGCAGGGGCAAGGGCGAGTTTTAGCCAAATGTACGACACGCGCAAAAGTGATGTCTAAAAAAAATCATAAACCACGAACTACACGAACGCGTACTTTCGGTATGTACACGAGTTCTTGTTCCGCATCTTTTCGCTGTTCGTGTTGGTTCGTGGCGGTTTATGGTAAAATTCCGTTTTTATTTCTTTCCCTCTCGCTGATTTTCTTCTCATGTTCTACGCTCCGTTCCGCAGACACGGCGCGGACACAGTCTGAATCTTTTACAGCTGTCGAAGCGGTGCTTCCGCAATGGCAGTCTCTTACAAACGGCGTCGATTTTTTTCACGGGAAAATTACTGTTCCTCAGCTTGCTGTTTCAAACATGGAATTTTGGGCGCTGAAAATCGATCTTTTAGCGCCGAATCTGCAAATTGTCGTGAAGGGCGGAACACTGGACGGCGCGGCGGATGCTGGCACATTAAGCGTAAAGGTTTCAAGTTTTGTCAGCGCAAACGGCTTAACCGCCGGAATCAACGCCACCCCGTTTGACATTTCCACTGCAAAAGAAGGACAGCCCATAAAAAATGTCGGTATCATTATTTCAGACGGAAAACTTATTGCGCCCGCCAATTCCCGTTATGACGCGCTTGTTTTTTACGCGGACGGAAAAACCGCCATTGTCAACCAATCGTCGATTAAGTCAACGGAGAATATCGTAAACGCCGTAGGCGGTTTTCATCACATACTTATAAACGGCGAACCTGCTGAAAGAACGATCGGCAGAGAGAACAGAGACCCGCGAAGCGCCGCTGGAATTTCGGCTAACGGACAATATCTCTATTTACTGGTAATTGACGGAAGACGCATGGAAAGTGCGGGCGGTACGGAAAAAGAGACTGCTCTTCTTATGCTTGCGCTCGGCGCTTGGAACGGGATTAATTTTGACGGCGGCGGATCAACTGCGCTTGCCCTGCGCGGAGAAGACGGAAAAGTCAGAGTTGTAAACACCCCTGTTCACGGCGGGATTCACGGCAGGGAACGCGCGGTAGCGGGCTGTCTTGGAATAGCGGTTAATCCTTCCACGGAAAGATAAGATTTTTAATGGTGCGCGTTCCCGTTTTTTCGCGCTCCTCAATAAGGATCGTGTCCCACGGGATTTTTTTGCGGTCTGCGCCAGGATTGGCTTCTAGGTAATCATACTTTAACAGGCGCAGACGCAGGGCTTCGTCCAGATACAAAAGAGCGCCGGCAGGACCCGGAAAAATAAACGCGAGCAACGCTGAAAGAATCAGAGCTACAAAATTGTGTATAAGCACAAAAAGCGCCATGCCGGAATTATCCAAAGAGATTAACATGCACTTTTTAAAAGCCTTTTTCAGATTTGTAGTCAATCTTGAGTAAACTGTAAAATAAAACTGAAACGAAAGCAGGGCAAAAATTACCGCCCAAAATACAATCATTCCAAGAAGAAGTCCGACAGGAGATTCAAAACTCATATAAAACGGAATAACAACATATACAACAAAGAAAAGTACAACCGCAAAAACACCCATTACAAGACCGGACGGCCACGCGGCTTTGAATCCTTTAAAAAAATCACCGAACCCGAAAATGCCGTAATCTGAAATTGATTTAAGCGAATAAGCCGCCGTGGATAAATATATCGAGCAAATTATAACACCCACAGCAGAAAGACCTATCTCCAGCGCCGTAGAACTGACAAATTTAGACGCTAATTTGGGAAGGAAAACAGGAATTGCGGTAACAATCAAAAAGCCGATGTTGATTAATACAATTCTAAATAAATTATCCCAAAGATCATAAAAAGTTTTTCGTATTAAAAAGCCTATCATACTCAAATAATAGCAAATTACGCATACATAGTCTATTGAGCGAACGAACGCCAATATAGTATAATACAGGAATGAAATACCATATTTTTATCGGGTCTACCCTTGACGACCTGAAAAATGAACGCGGAGAAATCGCGCGCATTATTATGGAACTTGGTCACATTCCAGTGTCCGCCGAATATATGGACGGCGCGGCAAGAAATTACGATAAACTGCTTGAAAAAACAATTGAAGAATGCGATTACTTTATCGCCCTTGTCGCGCACAAGTACGCTCCCAAAGATGTAAAAATATCCCCGCTTGAATCTGAATGCAATATTGCCCACAGAAAAGGCGTTACTATAATTTCGCTCATCATAGACGAGAAGGCGCGCTGGAAAGCGGCAAAAAAAGAAAAGGATGCCGCTCTTATAAAAAAAACAGAAGAATTAAAAAAGAGACTGAGCGCCGGCATAAGCGATACATGGCTTAACTCAACAGACCTTTGCCAGAAACTGCAAAGCCTGCTTATCCAGCAGATCAACATTGCGCCTAAGGGCGGTTGGGTCAGGGCGGATCAGGCGATTACGCCTTCGGTAGCGAATGAATTATCGAGGCTTTCGATAGAGAACGAACAGCTTAAACATCAGATAAAAATTGAAAACGGCGAAATTGTTACAAGACTGCGCGAACAGCTTAAAAACGCGCTTAAGGTTCTTGCGCTGAATAAAGTTATGTTGAGTTTCTATTACACGTCCGGGGACAACTGGGAAAACAGCAGAAAATTCCGCTATCTGAGGATTTTCAAACTGCTTGTTCCCGAATTGGCGATTGGAAAAACCACGGCGGAAATTTCCCGTTTCCTTGGCACGGTGCTTAATCCCGATTTGGACAAGCCCGTCCGCAAGGACTACCCCACTCCTTCCAACACTATCAAAAAAATTATGGCGGATTTATCCATGTTAAAGCTTGTCAGATGCGTCAACAAGAACGAAAGTTCAGGCGAAGACGAAATCTGGGAAATAACCGAATACGGAAAAGAACTTTATTCTGCTTACCGCATGAGGCAGTTAAAGAAAGTGTTTCCAAAACCCGGCAGTTAAAACAATGAAGATCATACGCACCGCGCTAATACTCGTTTTTTTTCTTCTTCCCGTTATAATTTTTGCAAGAGAAATAGAAATTACTGTTGAAGACGAAGACCTTGCCATGCCCCTTGAAGGCGCGCAAGTCGTTCTGCGAAACGGACAAAAGTTTACCTGTAACGCAAAAGGAATAGCGATTGTTACACTGCCCGACGACAAACCGACAATTATTTCAATTACATATCCAGGCTACGAAACATTTAAGCTTTCGATTCCGGGTGCGGATGCGTCAAAAAACGGACAAATCGAAAAGTTTAAAGCGGCTATGCGTCTTGGCGGTATTATGCAGGGACAGGAACTGGTGCTGGAAGCGGCTCGTCCGGAATCAAGCGAGACAAGGAGCGGACGCAGTGTGGCTATTTCCGACCGCGAACTAGCGCGCACTGCGGAAATCGGAATGATCGAAGACGTGATGAACTCGGTAAAACTTCTGCCGGGGGTCGGCTACACGGGAATGTTCAGCGCAACGCCTTCGATACGTGGAGGAGACCCGACCGATCTTATGGCTGTTCTGGACGGTTTTTATATCGAGCGTCCGTATCACTGGATGGGCAGTATTTCGATCTTCGATCCAAAGATGGTTTCCAGCGCGCGGCTTTCCCACGGAGTTTTTTCCGCCCGTTACGGGCATACTATTTCAGGCCTTTTGGAAATAACGTCAAAATCTCCATCGCCCACAGAGACGGAACTTGAAGCGGCAATCGGAACCAGCGCCACAAGTCTTAACCTCTCTGTGCCGCTTTGGGGCAAGGGCGGAGTGCTGTTCATGGGCAAGGTAACATACTGGGACACGCTTATTTGGGCGGCTCAAGGGTTAAGCAAGGTAACAGACAATGAAACGCTTGACGCCGTCAATTCAGTATCTACCGCCCCATATATCAGAAGCGCCGCTCTGGCCGTAAATTACCGTTTTACTCCGGATTTTGAATGGCGGTTAAACGCTTTCTTCGGCAGTGACGGCGTCGGCGCGGATTATAAAACCGACTACAGCAATATTACCGATGACGATGTCGAAGGCATGATGGAAATGAAAGCTGATTACAATAATTATCAGGGCTTTCTTATTACCGGCTTTAGCGCAAGCCCGACCCCAAAAATAGCGCTCAGGTTTTCAGGCGGCGTAGGGTTTCTGGAAACCTTAACCGAAGATTATATAGACAACAGAATTACAGCCGCGTACAACGATGATTTTTTGAATTTATTTTCCAGTGTTCCCCAGCCCGTACGGGAAGGATTTGGATTGAGGGAAGGCGGCACATACTCCGCCCCAAACGTAAATGCGGGAATAGATATGGAAAACACCATATTTAACGCGCAAGGACGTTTTGACACGGACATTGATTTAGGAAAAGGATTTATATTCGCGATCGGCGTGCAGGAACTATATTCAATGTGGAAGCTGAGAGAAGATATTAGTCTTGAATTTTTAGAAACGCGGCTTTTTGATGAAAACGGGGAAAGCGTTTTAAAAGGGATAGATTTAAACAGATTGCCTCAAAAAAAACGCGAGCAACTTGAACGATTATATAACAATATTAATTATTTAGAAGCAATTAATATGAATATTCCCAATTTGGCGATTGTCTTTCCGCAAAGTTTTAACAGCAATGTAAAAAATCAAGGGTTTACTTCATCGGCTTACGGGTTAATTGAATACACAACTCCGAACAAGCGTTTTGGAATAGAGCTTGGCTTGCGCGTTGATCATTTATTTTTTCAGGGAAATGATTTCAGTTTTCAGACAGCGCCCGCCCTGAATCCCCGCTTAAACATCGACTTTGGTATTTTAAAAAACTACGGAGCAATTGATTCTTTAACATTAACACTGGGTAGCGGTCTTTTTTCTTCGATAAATCCCATGCTTTGTTTTTTTGATCCTAACCAGTTCGGAATTGGGGACGGTTTAGACGTAGGCGATATAGAAGTAAAATTCAACCGTTCATGGACTTCGGTAATAGGAACAAGAATTGATTTTGCCCAAAAGTACAGCATTAATATTGAAGGCTACTACAAATATTGTTATGATCTAAGCTATATTACCGCCGACACATCAACCGGAGCAGTAACTCCTTCTTTCAACTTTGACGGCATTGGTAAAGTTTGGGGGTTCGACTTACAGCTTCAAAAACTGGAGTCGCGTTATTGGGACGGCTGGATTTCATATACATACACCTGGGCAAAATACTGCAATCCGTCCGACGGCGGTGATGGTATAAGCGCCGGAAGCGCAGACGAGCTTTGGTATTACCCGTCTTTTCACCGCTTCCACTATTTTAATCTTGTGCTAAACATCAAGCCCCTGCAGTGGCTTAATATAGCCCTCCGTTTTGGTTTTGCTTCGGGACAGCCAAGAAACAAAGTGTCCGACGAACCTCCCAAACCCTATCCCGTAATGACTGTTAATGAAAACGGCGAGACGGTTATTCTTCAAAAATACAGGCGCAATTCATGGTATGATGAAAACGAACGAACTCCGTGGTCTTTCCCTCTGGATATAAAACTTTCTTTTTTCCCTGTCAACAAAAACGGCAGGGCAAGCATGGAAATATACGCGGCGGCGGAAAACATGATGTCGCTTTTTTACACTCCGCCAGGACGCACTACTTTTAACCAGTATACAGGCAAGGAAGATCAGGGCGGCAGTTCCGGCTCGTTCGATCTGCCGATACCGATGATATCTTTCGGCGTTAAATGGAGGTATTAAATGGTCGTAATGAAATTCGGCGGAAGTTCCGTAGCGGACGCGGAAAGGCTAAAACATGTCGCTGAGATAGTTAAACTTTATATTAAACGCAAACCAGCGTTGATTTTATCGGCAATGGGAGATACAACCGATCATCTTCTTGAGGCGGGAGACATGGCTCTTACGCAGGGAAAGGCCGACATAAAAAACGTTGAGAAATTGCACCTTGCGACAATCAAAACATTAAAACTGCCAATTCAAAAAGAAATTAACGATCTGTTTGAGGAGCTTACGCGCCTTTTGTCGGGTATTGCCCTGATCAGGGAACTTACTCCAAGAACGAAGGATTATCTTGTATCGTTTGGCGAAAGGCTTTCGGTGCGGATTGCGGCGGCTTTTTTTCAGTCTGTTAAAATGAACACAAAAGCCTTTGACGCTTTCGACGTCGGATTCCTTTCCGACTCAAATTACACTCATGCGGAACTTGTAAAGGAATCATGGGATTTAATTCCGCAAAAGATTACGCCTCTTATAAAGGGCAATGTTATTCCCGTCATAACCGGGTTTATCGCAAAGGACGAAAAGGGCAACATTACAACGCTTGGGCGCGGCGGTTCCGATCTTACTGCGACAATGGTCGCCGCCGCTTGTGGAGCGGAAGAAATTCAGGTTTGGAAAGACGTAGATGGCATTTTAACAGCCGACCCGCGGATTGTAAAAAACGCAAAACCTGTTCAAAACATTACTTACGAAGAAGCGTCCGAGCTTGCCTATTACGGCGCTCAGGTTCTTCACCCCCGCGCAATGCAACCATGCATAAAAACGGGAACCCCTGTGCTTGTTAAAAATTCTTACAATACAGACGCTCCCGGCACGCGGATTGAGCATTCGCAAGCCGCCTCGCCAAAAAACAGACCGGTACGCGCGATTACTTCGCGGCGTAATGTAACTCTTGTAGACATTGTTTCTACAAGAATGCTTGGGCAGTACGGATTTTTAGCTGAAGTTTTTTCGATCTTTGCAAGGCACAATGTTTCGATAGATATGGTAGCCACCAGCGAAGTTTCGGTTTCGCTTACGCTCGACGCCAACCACGATCTTGCAGAAGCAAAAAAAGAACTTAGTAAAATCGCCCATGTGGAAGTTAAAACAGAAAAAGCTATTGTTTCGATTATTGGGAACGTAAAACGCTCTTCCGAAATTTTAGTCAGGGCGTTTAGAACATGCCAGTTTTTGGGCGTTACAGTGCAGATGATTTCTCAGGGCGCAAGTAAAGTAAACATAAGTTTTATTGTAAACGATACCGAGGCGGCGGAAGTCGTCAAGGCTCTTCATCTGGACTTTTTTGAAGAGACTGAAAAGCCCGCCTGATTATTAAGGGAGTTATCATGAAAATAGCGTTAATCGGTTACGGAAAAATGGGCAGAATGATAGAACAAATCGCGCGCGATCAGGGGCATGCTATTGCCGTAATTGTTGATCCTTTTGCGGGGAATACAGCAGACGGAATACCGGTAAGCAAAACTATAGCCGAAGCAAATTTTGACAGCGCGGACGCCGCGATAGAATTTACAGTTCCCGCGACAGCCTGCGAAAATATTACAGCTCTTGCGCAAAGGAAAATTCCCGTTGTTGTGGGGACAACCGGCTGGCATGACAAACTGGACGAAGTGCGCAAAGTTGTAGAAGCCGAGGACAGCGCCTTGCTTTGGTCGTCTAACTTCTCTATCGGCGTTAATCTTTTTTACCGCATCGCGTGGCATGCGGCGGAACTTTTTAACAAATTTAACGAATACGACATCGGCGGTTTTGAAGCGCACCATAACAAAAAACTGGACAGCCCTTCAGGAACCGCAAAAACTTTGGCTGAGGGCGCGCTTTCCAGAATTGACCGCAAAAAGAAAATCGTATGGGACACTCTTAACCGCAAACCGTCCGAAGACGAACTGCACTTTCCAAGCCTACGGATTGGAAGCGTACCGGGAACTCACAGCTTGTTTTTTGACTCACAAGCGGATACAATCGAAATCACCCACACTGCCCGTAACCGCGAAGGTTTCGCATCTGGCGCGGTACTTGCCGCCCAATGGCTTACGGCAAAAAAGCGGCGCGGGGTTTTTACAATTGACGATATGTTAAAGGAGTATGTATGACGCAGTCCTCTATGACACAATCATTTACGACACAGTCATCTATTATAAATTTATGCGGAGCGCACACTGCGCTTATAACGCCGATGAAGGATTCTGGGGAAATTGATTACGACGGTTTCCGCCGCCTAATCCAGTTTCAGATAGCGGAAGGGATCGACGGCATTCTGCCTTTGGGAACTACGGGCGAAAATCCTACCCTTGACGAAGACGAAGAAGAAAAATTAATAGAAATCGCTGTAAAGGAAGCAAAAGGCAAAATCCACATAATGATAGGCGCGGGTTCAAACGATACTAAACACATGCGCGGTTATGTAGAACGCGCTAAGAAAATGGGCGCAGACTCGGCTTTGGTTGTAACTCCCTACTATAACAAACCCAACGACGACGGTCTTCTGCGCCATTTTGAAACAGCGGGAAGCATCGGCATTCCGGTTGTCGTTTACAATATCGCTTCGCGCACTGGGCGGAATATTCCCACTCCGTTAATGGAAAAAATTTCCCGCATACCTAATATTTGCGGCGTAAAAGAATCATCCGGCGACATAAACCAAATGGGCGATGTGATCAGAGAAATCGCCGAGCCGCGAAAGGCGGAAGGGGGACGCTTTTACGTCATCTCAGGCGACGATGCCCTTACCCTGCCGTTAATTTCTCTTGGCGGCGAAGGGGTTATCTCGGTAATTTCCAATCTGTTGCCCGCAAAAGTAAAGGCGATGACTAAAGCCGCCCTTGAAGGCGACTATGACCGCGCGCGCGCAATTCACTACGAACTTCTTCCGTTTGTAAAAGCGGCTTTTATCGAAACAAACCCCGCTCCGATAAAACAGGCTCTTAACTGGGCGGGACTTCCAGCAGGTCCAGCGCGTTTACCCCTAGGCAAACTTGCGCCCGCAAGCGAAGCGGTCCTGAAAAAAGCCATGACAGATTTAGGGATTAAGCTCACGAATCCGTAATAACATAGGGTGTCTGAAAAGCCGGTTGTTTTTCGGACATTCCGTATTAAACCCCTCTATATTATAAAATAAACAATTGACCTTCTGTGGCGACAGGCAATATACTGCAAGCATGATGGGAAATACGGAAAAAGAACTGGAAAAAAAGTCTCTGGCGGAAATTACAGCATTGGTACTGGCGCACGAAAAAAAAATTAAAGAACTTGCGGAAGATATCAAAATCGGCAAGGCGAAACCTACCAGTATGCTGGCGTTGAATTCCGAGTTGGCTTTGCTGAAAAAGGCGCGCGATAAAAAAATGCATGAACAAGAACGATCCATTCAACGGGGACAACTGGCAAGGCCCGCCGTACAAATGAAATCATACGATGATTATTTGAAAAGCAAAAAGAAATAAGGCAACACTGGCTTCAAAAAATACTTTGTAAGGTTTTAGCCTGAAAAAATGCAGGACTTGTAAGACAACCAACCGGGTTGTCGAACAAGTCCAATAACCAACTGGATTATTGAATAAGTCCGCTATATATGTACACAGATGTATTTTGCTTTACTTTTGCGGATAAAAAAGAGGGGAAATTTAAAAAATCACGAGCCGCAATACTCTGTAAACAAGTAAGATGTACGACTAAAAGCACAAAATACTCCTTCACAGGGCGCGCCGTCATATTTAATCATGTGTATTAGCCGCTCTTGCCACCATTAGCCAAATTTCCTATAATGCAAGCAGGATTAAATTATGGGAAAAACACTGACTCAAAAAATTTTCGATACTCATGTTGCCGATCAGCCGTTTGAGAACGTCTTTGTGCTGAGGCTTGATCGCGTGTTCTGCCATGAGATTACAACTCCGTCTGCGATAAACGATCTGGTTTCCAAAAACCTCGACAAGGTTTTTGATCCGTCAAAAATCAAGGCGGTGATAGATCATGTAACTCCGGCAAAGGATTCGCAAACGGCGCAACAGGGGAAAACCCTGCGCGACTGGGCGCGCCGTCACAACATCAAAGACTTTTTTGACATCGGGCGCAACGGCGTCTGCCACGCGATCTTCCCGGAAAAAGGTTTTGTCCGCCCGGGCTTCACGATTATCATGGGCGACAGCCACACCTGCACCCACGGCGCGTTCGGCGCGTTTGCCGCAGGGGTCGGAACCACCGATCTTGAAGTGGGGATACTGAAAGGCGTCTGCGCCTTCCGCAAACCGGAAACTCTGCGGATCAATCTGACAGGCGAACTGCCCTACGGTGTTTCTCCCAAAGACGTAATCCTCGCGATCATCGCAAAGATAGGCGTCGCGGGCGCTTCGGGAAAAGTTATGGAATTGCGCGGGCAAGCGGTTTCCGACATGAGCATGGAGGGCAGAATGACAATCTGCAACATGGCGGTAGAGGCGGGAGCGACAAGCGGCGTTTGTATGCCGGACATGACAACCGTAAATTACCTTTGGCCTTTTATCGGATCGG
>JAITUY010000064.1 GCA_031286095.1 Treponema sp.
ACAAACTCGCCGCGCGGCTGTGTGCTGAACATGGCGTAAAAGGTCAGCACATCGTATATTTGGGAAAGCGGCACGCCCAAGACGGCGGACGTAAGCTCCGCCCATTGCTTTTCGACACAATTTATCCCGGACGCCGCCTGAATATCCAGCAAAACAGCGATTAGCTGCTGAGGGTCGTTCCCGTAGCTTGCCGCTATTTTTAATACTTGCTCTTTTGAGAGTTTTTGCATTGTTTTAGAATAGAGAATAATTTGGGTTTCTTCAACAGAAGAACCTCACGCAAAGAACGCTGAGACGCAATTGCCAATAATATTCCCTTTTAGAAAACAAGTACGGCGAGGTTGCTGATTTAATTTCTCGTCTTTGCCGACACCCTGTAACTGGCCGTTACAAGGTGTCTATACTGGCCCGTTACAGCATTTAAAATGCGGATAATGCTTATTCGGTTCTCAGCCACAATGCGGGACGAACACCGGACGGATTACACATTGCATCAGAGCCGGTATTGTCATCAAGTAAAAAATGCCCATCGCCGTCCATACTGAGATTACCGGCAACATTTATACCGCCTTGGTCGTACCCGTCACCGCAAAAGCCCATTATATTTGTGGCATAATGTCTGTTACAACCGGGCGAGCGCAGCCAATACCCAACACAAACGCTATCGTCGTCCACAGCGCGGCGGTTAAGGTTGTATTGATCGTCTATCCACGGTAAAAATTCATCTTTGCACCAATCACCCCACGGAGAGGGGTACATATACCGCGTTTTTATCTGACCGCTGTCACCGAAATATTTTATTACGTCATCAATACTCAATAAAAAAATCCTGTCTTTTGTGGGATTGCCTCCGCCTGTACCATACCACGGGTTGTCGGGGTTTTTATTTGCGGCTTCAATAATCCGTTCGCGGTCAGCCGCGCTGAACGAATTATAAAACTCACCGTTTAGATATTGGCGTATATCGCACGTTTCCCATGTTATTTCACACTTTTTGCTGTGATAAGGCCGCTTTTCAATCACCTTTTCAGTTATAACGAGTGTGTTGCCGTCCTGTTTGTCAAGCACAAACCAATCGTATTTACCGAAGCGAATTTTTCCGCCGGACGGAACAGGAATCGGCTTAACAGGAAATCCGCAATCGGGACACATTTCTCTGTTTTGCGGGTCGTCTTTTTTACATTTCGGACAAATCATTATATTTCCTTCCTGAGTGTTATATAAATTACAGGGGAACCACAGGTAAAAGGAAGTAACCGATTTTACCGTCATTCCATTTTTCGCCATTGTGGCACTCATATTGATTGTCAAAATGAAGCCGTATAGCTTCATTCCACTTGTAGCCGATTTCATGCACTAATTTATAAATATCATATTTGAATAAATTTTCAAAAGACCGAATATCATACATTTCATAACGCACCCATTTTGACGCAGGCAATCGAAATGTAAACAATTCGTTGTTTGCAAATTTGGAAAAATCATGATTTTCTGTCTTTTCAACGCAAACTATACAGCATACCTGCAGCCCGCAATTCAAACCGCAAGACAGGCAATCCGCTAAACATAACCATACGTGTTGAGAAGTTTTCAATGTTTTTGCTAATTTCCCCACTTTCCCGTCTTCAACAAGCTCTTTAACAAATAAGTCAATAGAACCATCATCAAAATTCGCCGATTTTTTATACCCTACCATTTCATGTTCCGGTTTTTCTATGATAGTCATTTTAATACCTTTTACGTTAAACTCATTTGCCTCCACGATAAAACCAACCTCCACAAATATAAATTAATAATGCGCTCCGCTCAATTCGCTTGTCAAGCGCGGATTATGTTTAAACTGTTTATGCGTTTACTTTATCTTGTTCTCTAATTTATACAGTTCAAGAAGATGCTTCACATCATTCAGATCAGGGTCGTGAAAATACAGGTGGTGTTTTGTGCCGCAGTGATGATAGTCTACATCACCTTTTTTAAAGGTAACGCGGTTTTTACAGCCGGACGAGTTGGCTTTACAGTTGAAACATGCTGTCCACGGCCGCCCAAATGAATCAGGGAATCTTTTTTTCAAACGCCCAATCTTTTCAGGATGGGTCTGAAAAACATGATGAAAACGGGTTTTGACCGCAATAGCATAATTAACACTGTGCAGAAACTCATCCTCATGATATGACGAACCGCTGCCTAAAAGCAGCCATTCCGTCGCACCTTTTTTATACACATAACAGCCCATATTTTCATAACCCATTGGTTTAAAACCATACTTTACAGCCTCATCATAAAGCCAATAGTAAATTTTTCGCAGGTGTTCGGGTACGCCGTCCGTTATAGCCAAGAAGTATGTTTCGCGGGTTTGTGCGGCTGGGTCTTCCATGAAACGATACGAAAACACTTTGATACGATTTTCACAAGACTTGAAATATGCGTATAAGACAGCAATCAAATTCGGGGCATCAGGAAATGAAACGGTAAAAACAATGGATTTTTTATCGTCAAGCCCTTCAATGCGAAATCCTTTGTCCATAAGTTTATTTAACATTAAACGTGTATTCGCCATTGGCTTGCAGATGCCGCGCTTGCTAAAGTTCTTTTTGTCCACGCAAAGACTTTCGTTCTCTAAATGGCCGCTGCCGGCTAAAGCCGCAAAAAGCATCATCACCCGGTTATGGTTAAGACCCTCCGCTGTCATGCCTCTCCAATCCAGCCAGCCCCAGTCAAACGGCGAGCCGTTTTCGATTTCATCGTATATGGCGTACATAAGCTTTTGTAATGAGTAAAAAGCTGTCACAAATTTGTCATTTTTCAACTTTCCGAGAAAAGAGGCGTTAATTCGCGTATCAGCCGGAATGTATACTAAAGATTTTTTATAAGACTTCATGGCTTTTCGCGCTTCCGCTTCAAAGGTTTCACGCACATGACCGCCAAAAGCGCGTTTAAATGCGGGTATTTCCGCTTCGCAAAAATCAGCGTAATCGTTTAAGATTTGATAGGCAGCCTTGTCTCTGCTAATATAACCGCTCCATCTGCCCCTTATAAATATATCAATCTCCCTGGAGGATAGTTTCTTACTTCCTAACTTTACATAAAAATCATCTAACAATTCCCTGCTCATATCTATATATGCTTGTCTTTTACCTGTATCAGCAAGGTATTTTAAAAACGCTGATGTGTTGTTCACGCTAAAAGTTCCTTTTCCCGGGATAATATCACATATTTCAACACCAGCATAGCATAAAGCCTGAGTGACTCCTTCAACATGTTGACCGCCCTCGCACGGCGTGAGCACACGTCCCAAAGACAGCGGTAAGGGACAATGGCATAGGAATCCGCCGCAGGCTTGAATCAACTCGTATTTTCAGATACTCTGAAGCCATGAGTACAAATCCTGTTGCGGCTTATCTTGCCGCCGTATCGCCTGACAAAGCCGACACAAACCTGCTGGCTTATCTTTGCA
>JAITUY010000144.1 GCA_031286095.1 Treponema sp.
CGGACTAAAGTCCGCGTTCGCAGGCTTATAGCCTGAAAAACCGCAAGACTGGTCAGCGTAGCTGACATGAGACAACCAACTCGAACCGAAGGTTCGCAGTTGTCGAACAAGTCCAATAATTTTTACCGCTAATTATTTTCCTGCCGAGATTATCAAACAATTTCAGGAAAGGCTTTTATCTGATGCGGAAACAGCAGTAATCATCGCATTAATTAACACTCGCTGACTTCCAGAAAATATTCAGGCTTTCGTCCAAAATTCGCTGTTCTTAACTGTTTTTTATTTAAGCCGGCAACCGCCGAGTCTAACAGCTTGTAGTTTGCGGACTTAACAGGTTAAAATAAATAGATTTTTAATAAATTACGGAGGAATAATGAAAAAGCCAATTCAATTTATTCTCTTAACCTGTATTGTGAGTTGGATAATAGCGGGAACTGCTGTTTTACTTGGATTGCGCGAGGCAAAAGGAGTGGTTTATTTAATTTTTGGCGCATTTTATATGCTTTTGCCAGCCTTTTGCGCAATAATTCTTCAAATAATTCACAAGGAAAAACCTTTTAGAAATTTAAATGTCTCTTTTAGATTAAATTGGTGGTTTCTTGTTGCTGGAATTGTACCTTTTATATATTCATTCATAACATTGGGAATAAATCTACTGTTGCCAGATATATCATTTTCTGTAACTTATGAAAGTTTTATTTCAAATTTACCAGCGGAACAGGCGGAACTTGCCGTTCAACAGCTTTCAAAATTTCCGCCTATTGTTTTTTTGCTTATGAAAATTGGACAGGCGCTGATAGCCGCTTACACGATAAATGCAATATTTGCATTGGGCGAGGAGTTGGGCTGGCGCGGTTACTTGCTTAAATCATTGCAAAACAGAAAATTACTGCCCGTATCACTTATCATCGGCACAGTATGGGGTTTGTGGCATTTTCCGCTAATCCTTATTGGTCATAACTATCCTGAACATCCTGTGGCAGGTGTCGGAATGATGATAGTTTTTTGTACTTTGCTTACACCTGTGATGATTTACATTGTAATAAAATCTAAATCGGTAATAACGGCTGGTATTTTTCACGGAGCAAATAATGCCATTTCCGGAATAACAATTTTATATATTAAAGGCGGCAATGATCTTACAAACGGAGTAACCGGAATTGCGGGATTCATTGCTTTATTGCTAGTAAATTTAACATTTTATTTATATGATAAATATGTAACAAAAGAAAATATTTTCACAAAAGTAATTGGCGAATAGGGTTGTTTAATAACCATGTTAATTGTTAAACAACTCTATAAAAAAAACTGATAAATAATACCCATATGTACAGTAAGTCTGTCTTTGATATATTAGAGTTGTTAGAAAACTTAAGTTTCTGAACAACTTCATATAAAAAACGCGGCTTTGTCTAACTTTCGGACTAAAGTCCGCGTTCGCAGGCTTATAGCCTGAAAAACCGCAAGACTGGTCAGCGTAACTTACATGAGACAACCAACTCGAACCGAAGGTTCGCAGTTGTCGAACAAGTCCATTATAAGAAATACAGCGGGCTGTTCATAAGCCCCTTGAATTCCCAGTAAAAAGCCGTCATAATATTTACACATGAACAAGTTTATTTTCGTCTCAGGCGGCGTTTGTTCCAGTTTGGGTAAAGGCGTTGCCGCGTCCTCAATAGGCGCGTTGCTGGAAAGCAGGGGGCTTAATGTCCGTATGGTAAAATGCGACCCATATATCAATGTGGACGCGGGAACAATGAGTCCCTACCAGCACGGAGAAGTATATGTTACCGACGACGGGGCGGAAACAGACCTTGACTTGGGCAATTACGCCAGATTTACAAAGGGACGCCTGAGTAAGGCGAATTCGATAACTACGGGGCAGGTGTACGAATCGGTAATCCGCAAGGAGAGGGAAGGGCAGTACCTAGGGCGGTGCGTGCAGGTAATCCCCCACATAACCGACGAGATAAAAAGCCGTATTTTGGCAGTTTCAAAAGAAGACAACGATACCGATGTAGTTATTATCGAAATTGGCGGAACCGTTGGGGATATTGAATCTATCCCCTTTTTAGAGGCGGCGCGCCAGATAATCCACGAGTGCGGTAAATCCAACGCGATTTCCGTCCATTTAACCCTGATTCCTGAAGTCGCGGGGGGGGAACTTAAGACAAAACCCACTCAGCATTCGGTAAAATCCATGCAGGAAACGGGAATTCAGCCCGATATTTTGATTTGCCGTTCCCCCGTTATCATGGACGAGCCTATGCGCAGGAAAATCGCCCTTTTTACCAACGTAGACCCCGATGCGGTATTTACTTCGCCCAATATTGATACTACAATTTATAAAGTACCCCTTGTTTTTTCAGAACAACAGCTTGATCTGGTTATTTTGCGGAAATTGGGCGTTGAAAGCAGACACTCGGACATGAAACCGTGGCTTTCTGTTATGAAGCACTTTGAAAAGCGGACGGGCAAAGTACGGATCGGTATCGTAGGCAAGTACATGGAACTGCACGATGCCTACAAGTCGCTTTACGAAGCGCTGTTCCACGCCGGTCTTGAGTGCGACGTGGAAGTGGAATTGATTAAAGTCGATTCCGCGGGGCTTGAGGAAACGGATAACCCCTCCAGCCTGCTTGATGTTGACGGCGTTCTTGTTCCGGGCGGTTTTGGTCAGCGAGGGATCAACGGCATGGTAAAAGCCGCGGCGTGGGCAAGGGAAAACAAGGTTCCGTATCTGGGTATTTGTCTGGGTATGCACATCATGGTAATTGACTGGGGCAGAAATGTTTTGAACTGGGCGGACGCGGATTCAACCGAGTTCAATCAGGACTCGAAACATCCGGTTGTGAGCCTTTTGGAAGAGCAGATTAACGTTACCAATTACGGAGGAACAATGCGTCTTGGCGCGAGCGAAACTGTAAATGAAAACGGCACTCACATTTTGGCGGCTTACGGCGAAAAACACATAAGCGAGCGCCACAGACATCGTTATGAATTTTCCAACCAGTACCGTAACGAAATGGTTTCTTCCGGTCTTAAACTGGCGGCGTTTACTCCAGACGGTTCTTTGGTGGAATGTGTCGAATGGCCGGATCACCCGTGGGGAGTGGGGGTTCAATTTCATCCCGAATTTAAATCGAAACCGACTGCGGCGTCTCCCCTTTTCAGGGAATTTGTTAACGCGGCAAAGAAGAACAAATGAAGAAAATTGTAATATTTATTACTTGTATTTTTCTCTTTTTCCTTTTTGGCTGTTCGTTTGATTACGGCGATAGAGAGCCGTCAGGCGAGGAACAGCCCGGTCTTATCATGGAAAATGTTGAATATGTGCGTGTAAGGTCGGCTGACCCTAAAGCGAAGTTTCTGGCGGAACGCGCCGAACGTTACGAGAAACAAGGCGTAATGAGAATACAAAATCTTACGTTTGAACAATACGGCGGGCACGGCGAAGAAGTTAACGCTCTTGGAAGCGCGGGATACGCTTCGGTGGAAATTCAGTCGGGTGATATTTTTATGGATCAAGATGTCAGGATCGAAGTTGAAACCGAAGATATTACAATCGAGACATATCAGCTTGAATGGAGGGACGAGCCGCATACGCTTTCTACTCCTGAAGAAAACGAGGTAACCATATCTCAGGATAACGGAACAAGTTTTACAGGAACGGGGCTTCATGTATCGGCGCGAGATCGTCAATGGGAATTTAAAGGTAATGTAAGCGGCTTGTTCATTCACGACGATATTGAAATCGAAGAAACAGCGGAAACAGAAACAATTGAGGATGATCTATGACAAAGTATCACATGGTGCGAAAACATCTAAAAACTGAAATTTCCAGGTGTTCCCATATAATTTTCCTTTTATTATGTTCGCTGTTATTTTTTACATCGGCGGATAAATTCACTTTCAAGGCAAACAAAATGTCCGGCTCTAAAGCCACAGGACGCGATACCACAATATTAACCGGAAACGCCGAAGTAAAATCGGACAACTTGTTGCTTCGCGCTGAAAAGATAGAAATTCAGGGAAAAGACAACCAGTTTATAGACTGCATAGGTAGTGTTTGGGGTTTTGAGGAAGAGAAAGAAATTCTATTTTACACGGACAGACTTCGCTACGACAGAAAATTAAAAATAGCGCGGCTGGAAGGCAATTCAACTCTTGAGGACAGAAAAAACTCTATTGTCGCCAGAGGACGGTTTATCGAATACGACGACGCAAACGAAATCACCGTTTTTCAAATTGCCGTCCGTCTGTTCAAAGACGACATGGTCTGCCGCTCGGAACACGCCGTTTATCACCGCAAGGAAAAAATGCTGGATTTAACAGGTTTTCCGGTTGTATACAAAAAAGACGATGAATTCCGCGCGGATAAAATTCGCGTGGACCTGGACACGGACGATGTAATAATGGAAGGCGCTGTATCGGGGACAATAAAGAATTAAAGTCTATGGAAGCAAACCAGATACTTCCGGGTGTGATAACTCCAGAAAAAACTGAAAATCCTGAATTAGCCGCCGCTATTATTTCAGCAATTTACACAAACGAAAATAAATACGCGCTTTTTGGAAAACCAAAAACCCGCGTAATACAAGAGGCGGAAATTCATACTCTTGGAGTATCAAGCCTGCGTAAAAAATTCGGGCGCAATGAAGTTGTCCGCGGTGTAAATTTTTCCATGCAAAACGGAATAGTAGCCGGGCTTCTTGGTCCCAACGGAGCGGGAAAGACCACGATCTTCTATATGATTGTCGGTTTCTACCAGCCCACTCATGGAATTGTAACAATGGACGACGTTGACATCACCGAAAAACCGATGTTCCGCAGAGCGAGGCTTGGTATCGCATACCTTCCGCAGGAAGCCTCGATTTTTCGCAAACTTACAGTCGAGCAGAATATCATGGCTGTTTTGGAAAGCCGGAAGGACTTAGATTTAAACCAGAAAAACGAAAGACTGGAAACTCTGCTTGATGATTTCAGCATAGGCAGAATACGAAAGCAGTTTGGGTACACCCTTTCCGGCGGCGAAAGACGGCGCACCGAAATTGCGAGGGCGCTTGCCACCGAACCGAAGTTTTTGCTTTTGGACGAACCATTTGCCGGAATTGACCCAATCGCCGTTTATGAAATCAAGCAGATTATCCGCCGTCTTGCTGAAAAGGGGATCGGTATTCTGATTACCGACCACAATGTCCGCGATACGCTGGAAATAACCCACGAAGCGTATATCATAGCTGACGGAAAAATTGTCGCCCACGGCGACCGCGATGAGATTTTGAATAACGAAATGGTCCGGGAAGTATACCTTGGCAGTGAATTTAGAATGTAGGCGGGAAAATACACGGCTATATATTGTAATTGTTCGACAAGCTTGTAGGTTGTCGGCGGATGCGGACTTTATCCGAAAAATCCGACAAAGGCTTGTGGTTTTTCAGGCTAAAGCCTTACATAACCACGGTTTTTTAACGAAAATTGGAGCC
Source organism: Treponema sp. (assembly GCA_031286095.1). Classification (GTDB taxonomy): domain Bacteria; phylum Spirochaetota; class Spirochaetia; order Treponematales; family Breznakiellaceae; genus WQXQ01. The sequence goes on from JAITUY010000144.1 coordinate 5,487, forward strand.
TATCCTGTTTTTTGTGTAAATGAAAATATCGATTTTTTTCCCATTACCATTTACACAAAAAATAGGATAGCGCCGAAAATGTTCAGAAACTAAAAGTTTCCGAACATTTTTATTAACAAAAATTATTCTTCTGTCGCATAAAGATTCTTATAACCATATTCGTATAAATATTCTAAAGTATATGATTTTGTCGTCTTGTCTGTTAAGTTAAAATCTTCATCCGACGTACCCATTTTCTTAAAACAATAACGTGTCAGACCAAGAAAATCACGATAATTAAGAAATATTTTAAATTTAGTTGCGGTCCATGAAGCTAAAGTAACTGTTTCTGCAGTCGTACCTAAATTTGTTATAAGTTTTGCCTCTCCAGAATCCCACGAAATAGCTTCTTCTTTATGAAATATAAGAATATACACATCTTTGACACCGGAAGAAGCGGCTGTAGAGCTTTTAAATTTTACCGACACGGTCATTGTTGTTTTATTTGGCACATCAAACTCGCCATATTGTTCACCAGATAAACTACTACATGTAACCTTTACTTTGAGAGTTTTTCCAATATCAGCATCAGTAACAACATAGGTCTCATCAATTGCCCCGCTTATGTTTGTACCATCTCTTTCCCATTCATAGGATAACTTCTGGTACGATTTATTATTTAAAGCGCTTGTGTTAGCCGTTAGCGTCATTATTTCCTTACTGTATTCGTCGTAAGTAATTTCAGATGTTACCGTTACTGTACCTGTAAGCGGATCACGTGTAGGAGAGGTTATTGTATACGGGTCATCTAGCTCTTCCCTGCACCCTAAAACCGTCATTCCGAATGCCAGTACCAATACCAACATCCCCAACAAAATTTTTTTGTTCATTATTAACCCCCAAAAATATAGATTTATACAGACATAAGTCCGTATTGTTCTATACTATAGTCCGAAACGGCTTTTGTCAATAGGTAATCCATATAGTTCAATAAGGTAGACTGAAAAGAATAATAGTCATGAGTGGACAAGAAATAAAATCAACATTGGGTAAAAATATCAAATTTTTTAGATTTCGCAGGCAATATTCTCAAGCCGATTTAGCTGAAAGAGCGGATATTTCTATTACTTTTTTAAGCAATATTGAAAGAGGGCTTAAATTTCCCAAGCCGGACATATTATCACAGATTGCGAAAGGGCTTGAAGTAAAAGTCTGCGAGCTTTTTGAAGCGGAACCTGTACCCAAAGATAACAAAGAACTAATAACACACCTTTCTGAAGACATAAGCAGGAAAGTAAATCAGACAATAACTGAAGTTTTCAAACAATACGGGGTATAAAACTGCCAGTTTTTAGGGCTTTTTTAGCAAAAATTCGCAATTTATCAACTTTTTGGCTTTTTCCGCTTTTCCCCGTGATGCCTCAAAATAAAATCTAACCGAAAAGACCGGTTGTCTCAAAATAAAAATCTAACCATAGTCAAACGGCATGAAGGGCTGGAACAGCGAGGGCTTTCCCCCCTTCAAGAT
>JAITUY010000166.1 GCA_031286095.1 Treponema sp.
AACATATTGGCGGCAATATCGGCATATAGCTTTTTGCCTCATAAGCCGTCCATTCGTGGCCTCAGCAATAAAAAGGCTTTGCCCATGATTGCTTAATCTTTTATCGAACTCACGTTAAATATGCTGTATGCATCGTTGGCGGCTGCGGCCATGTCGGACTGCCATTGGGAATAGCTTTTGCAGACAAAGGGAAGAAAGTCTGTATACAGGATATAAACGCCGCATCGGTAGAAAGAGTAAAGTCCGGCAATATTCCATTCACCGAGGAAGGCGCGCAGCCTTTGCTTCGAAAAGTCCTGGATAACGGCCATATTGCCGTAACCACCGATCCTGAATGCATAAAAGAATCAGAAGTAGTCATTTTTATTATTGGAACGCCTGTCGATGAGCATTTAAATCCAAAATTTGGACTGATGAAAGAACTGATTGACCAATATTTCGATTATTTCAGGGAAAATCAGGTTTTAATTCTCAGAAGCACCGTATATCCGGGCATAAGCGAAAAGATAAAAATTTGGTTTGAGGAACGCGGCAAAAACATTCATGTAGCCTTTTGTCCCGAACGTATTTTGGAAGGCAAGGCCATGACTGAACTAAACTCCCTGCCGCAAATCGTATCCTCTTTTTCCAAAGAAGGGCTGTCAGCCGCAAAAGAACTGTTCGGCGTTTTAACGCAGGACATTATCGAAGTGTCGCCTATGGAAGCCGAACTGTCTAAATTATTTTGCAATGTCTGGCGTTACATCAAATTTGCAGTCGCCAATCAGTTTTATATGATTGCGAATAATTACGGGCTTGATTATTACAACATTTACCATGCGGCAACGCATAATTATGAGCGCGCGAAAGACCTGCCTCGACCTGGACTGGCGGCTGGGCCGTGTTTGTTTAAGGACGCCATGCAGCTTGGCGCTTTTAACAGCGGCGATTTTTACCTTGGGCATACCGCAATGCTGATAAACGAAGGACTGCCGAATTACATCGTAAAAAAACTGAAAGAGAAACACGATATTTCAAAAATGACGGTCGGAGTTCTTGGCATGGCGTTTAAGGCGGAATCGGACGATATAAGGGAATCGCTTTCATATAAACTCAAAAAGATTTTACAAGTGCAGGCGCATTGCACGCTTTGCACCGACCCTTATGTAAATGACGGCAGAATGCTGCCGTTGGAAGAAGTGATTGAAAAAAGCGATATAATTATTGTCGCAACGCCGCACAAGATATACAAAAACTTGAAGCTTGACGGCAAAATAGTCGCCGATGTCTGGAATGTGTTTGGGAAAGGGGGCGTTATATAATGAAAATTTTGGTTACCGGCTCCGCCGGGTTTATAGCAGGCTATCTTGTGGACGAGCTTCTGCGGAACGGGCACGAAGTTGTCGGCATAGACAATTACAGCAAATACGGCAAAATTGAAAAGAGCTACGATAAACATCCGCGCTATAAATTCACCGAAGGCGACGTAAAAGACATCGGTTTGATGAAAGAACTTATTGAGGACTGCGACCAGGTTGTGGCTATCGCCGCCATGATTGGCGGGATCACATATTTTCATGAGTACGCTTACGACCTTCTTGCTGAAAATGAGCGCATAACAGCCGCCACATTCGATGCTGCAATTTGGGCTTTTAAGGAAAGGCGGCTCAAGAAAATCAACGTGCTGTCTTCTTCTATGGTTTATGAATCTACAAGCGTCTATCCTTCTCCTGAAGGTGAACAGCTAAAATGTCCGCCCCCGCTTTCCACTTACGGATTTCAGAAATTAGCCTGCGAATATTTTGCGAAGGGCGGCTGGGAGCAGTATAAACTTCCCTTTACCATAATTAGGCCGTTTAACTGCGTAGGCACGGGAGAGCAGCGCGCAAAAAACGAGAAAGATATAATGTCGGGTAACGTAAAACTTGCCATGAGCCATGTTGTGCCGGATTTGGTGCAAAAAGTCGCAAAGGGGCAGGACCCTCTGCATATTCTTGGAAGCGGGAATCAGGTGCGCCATTACACATACGGCGGCGATTTGGCAAAGGGCATTCGTTTGTGCATAGAAAGCGACAAGGCTGTAAACGAGGATTTTAACCTTTCAACACCCGTATCCACGACCGTTAAGGAACTTGCGGAACTTGTCTGGAAAAAGATAAACGGTGATAAACCGCTGTCGTTTATAAGCGACAAGGCGTTTGAGTACGATGTTCAAAAACGCGTGCCGTCCGTCCAAAAGGCAAAAGACTTATTGGGGTTCAGCGCCGACACCGGTTTAAGCGCAACGCTTGACGAGGTCATACCGTGGATATTGGATCAGATTAAATTGGGAAATATTTAGCGTGAAAATAGAAGATTTGTACAGAAACCGGTTTAATGACAAAGCCGCCCTAATCAGTAAGAACGCAATGTGGGGCGTTCTGTGCAAATATTTTTTTCAACGATATGTAAAAAAAGACGCAGTTGTTCTTGATTTAGCCGCAGGATATTGCGAGTTTATCAACAATATTACTGCAAAAAGAAAAATAGCTGTAGATTTGAACGAGGATATACGGCAATTTGCAGACAATGACGTAGAAGTGGACTTCTCCCGAAAAGATAGACAGTGAGTTAAGCCTGTGATAAACCCAAAGAGAGGGAATCATGGGGAGACGAAGAACATACACGAAAGAGTTCAAAGAATCCGCTATTGAGCT
>JAITUY010000220.1 GCA_031286095.1 Treponema sp.
GATAAATTCTTTTGAAATATATTTATTTAATTCATTTTTATTATTTCTAATATCTTTATCTAATAATTTTAATTCCATTTCAATAACCATTTTACTATTTATATCCATATTTTACCCCCTCAAAAATATAATTAGAGTTGTTCGGAAACTTCAGTTTTCCAAACAACTACCAATAAAAAAGTATTTTTGCAGGGCTAAAGCTTGCTTTAGCCCGAAAAAATGCAGGACTTGTAAGACAACCAACCGGGTTGTCGAACAAGTCCATTATACAAAACGGCAAATCCAATAAGTTTATTATTATCATAAGCGCCAAAAACAGAGCCGCCATTATTAATTGTTTCCATAAAATTTTTTACAACCTTATTTTTTCGGCTTTTCACAGGTTTTGGGGGGAAACTTGCGAAGGACCTGATAATTATACCTTATGAGGATACAGCCTGCCAACAAGCTTTTAACTGGTATTACGGGTTATCGGACTTTCCATCAAAAGCAGATGTGTTAAAATTATGCCAAAAATGGAATCCGTATAATTCTATAGTAGCGCGTTATTTATATATTGCCCTTGATAGCAATTTAACAAAAAACCATTTGTATCATATAAAAATAAAAACATTAGACTTGTTCAATAACCCCGTTGGTACAATGTTGGTAATTACCTGACAGTTTAAAAAAATAGCGGTCATAAAGACCTCCGAATGATATAATTGTTTGACAAAAAATTAATCTTTAGGGATTTATATGACTACCAACAACCGCAAACTGGCCGATGCGAAGCCTATTCTTTATCTTTCGTTTGCGGTTCGCGGGTTATTAGAATTTTGTCTATTCTGTTGCCGTCCATTTCTTTTACTGTAAAAATGTACCCTTGATAATTAACGCTGTCTCCCGCGCGCGGAAGCTCTTCGGCAAGGGAAAGGACAAAACCTGCGAGGGTATGGAAGTCTCCATTCTCTGGAAAGTTGGCAAGCGATAGCGTTTCCGCCGCGTCGTCTATGTTCAAAGCGCCGTCCGCAAGCCAAGTGCCGTCTTCCTGCTTCTTAATGGGTTCTCCGTTTTTTACAGGCGCGGAAAGTTCGCCGACAATTTCTTCAATTAACATTCTTATCGAAATTACCCCAGATAATCCGCCGTATTCGTCCATTACAAACAGAAAGTTAGCCTGACTGTGCTTAAAAGATTCAAACGCTTTTAGCGCCGACATGGTTTGAGGAATAAACTGCGCCTTTTTCATAATTGCACGTAACCCATGGGGGTTTGCTTGTGCCGTATCAAGAATTATATCATCCAGATCAACCGCGCCGATAATTTCATCGGGGCTTCCATCGACAACCGGATAACAGCGCTGGCGGGAATTTATTACTTTTTCTTTTATTTCACCATACGGCGCGTTTACGTCCAGCCATTGAATTTCCGAACGATGCGTCATAAACGCTTCTACAGGACGATCCCCAAGGTAAAAAACGCCTTCTACCATAGTGCGTTCTTTGCTTTCTACAATCCCCTGTTTTTCCCCTTCCTTAATAGCGTTAAGAAGTTCATCTTCTGTTATATTGTTATCATCATTTTGAAAGAGCGAGGCGAACTTTATCGCAGGAAGTATAAGCGGAAACAGGGGAACGCCGAGAATTTTTATAAAGACAATCAATTTTGCGGCGGTTTTTTCAGGTTTTGCCCGGGAAATAAGTTTTGGAAGCGCGTCCGCAAGCAAGGTTGCGAATATTCCCAAAATTAGAGCGCTTGCCGCGATTATAAACGCGCTTGTAACGCCGCCTGCCTGCGAGGTTTCTATGTAGCGCATAACAGCAAAGATTGTAAAGAAAGCCGCCAGAATTCTTAGTATGTTGATCCATAACCGGCATACAAGCGATAATTTTTTCGGGTTTTCAAATGTTTTTAAAACAGATTTGTATATTTTTTCCTGTTCTTTTTCGAGGCGCGATTTCTTACAAAAACCAATGGCGTAATCGAAGAGCGAAAAAATACCGCTAAAAAGTATTAACGCGAATACTGTTAAAAATGAGGGAAAGGGGACCATCTAGCTCTCAATCTCCGAACGGTTAAGAGGGCGCACAATACTCAACTCATTAGGCGCGGTTTGTACGGTTTTGTTTTTCCCGTCCGGAGTAATGTCTCCAAAAACTTCTACAATAGGGAATTTTGGATTTTCAGGGTTTACGTCAATAACCTGCCCCTTCTTCCCGTTTGAAAGAAGTACATACAAACCTATTGGATATATTGAAAGCGAAAGGACAAGCGCCCTGACGATAGTGTCATCGTATTGCTTGCCTTCGTTCTTCAATAACTCAAGCATTCCCGTATAACCGTCTTTTGCTTCCTTGTGCGGACGTTTAGAGCTAAGCGCTTCGTACGAACAGGCTACGGCGATAATTTTTGAATACAAACTGATCTTTTCTCCGGCAAGCTGGCGCGGATAACCTGTTCCGTTTTCGCGTTCGTGGTGTTCAAGCGCCGTAAGACATACCGCTAGCGGAAAATCAAAAGATTTTAGCATAGTATAACCAAGTATAGGGTGTGTTAAAATAGCTTTTTTTTCTTGAGGGCTAAGTGGTCTGTTGCTAAGATACAGCTGAGACGGCAATTTTAACATTCCGGCTTCATGTACAATAGCCGCTATCCCCAATTCAAGCAGTCTGTGCGTTGGCAGTTTAAGGTATGTCCCTATGATTATGGCAATTATTGTAGAACGCACCGAATGGGTAGCCAGATAGTTTTTCTCAGGGGCGGGTTCGATGTTTTTTATAACCCTCATCAGGTAACGCCTGTCTTCTTTGATATATTCCACTATGTCTTTAATCTTTTCGGAAACAACCTTAAAATCCAGTTCGTTTGACACGGCGGCCCTTATAAAAAGGTCTTCAATAAAATATAGTAAATTTGAATAAAATTCCTCGGCTTTTGAAAGTTTGTCAGAATCCGGCTGAGAGGAAAGTATTTTCATGCCGTTTTCGGAGGATTCTATCCTTGTTGTGTTCGTATACTCTTTATGCGCCTCGCCGTCGCAAAATACCTTATTAAAGCTCCATTTTTCCAGAAGGTTTGCCAGCTCCTTTGAAAACGGTATTTCAGGAGTGGTTATAATAAACGCTTCGTCAAGATACAGCGTTTTTGTAAAGAAACTGTTGGGTTTAATATCCTTTACTAAATAGTCCTTCATTCTATCCCCCGTGACAGATTACATCGTTGACGTAACGGCAGGTTTATTTTATGATTCTTTTCATAATGATGAATAATAATAGGAGTGTTTCCTTTGAAATTTAAATACCTTATAATTGCTTTTAGCATACTTATCGTGTTTTTCCTGTTAATAACGGCTCTACTGCCGCTGTTAATTCCAGACCAGGCGCAGGCTGTGAATTTGCGATATGTGACTTCTCCTCTGTTATTTTTCATGTCCGCTATCCTTGTTTGTCTAGGCATATTTTTCCTCTTTAATTATCGGCTGTTTTTGCTTTTAGAAAGAGAGGATTGGCCTGCTTTAGCCTATTATTTGGAGCAAAAAGTCTTTGTAAAAAACAGGTACAATAACCGGTATGTAAGGCTTTTAGCCAGTTCTTATATGGTTATGTCAGATTATCCCTCGGTTTTGAAGCTGGAAAACAAGGCTTTTCTTGTAAAAAAGTCGGTTGTAGAGAAAAACGTTCTAATTTTTGGCTCCGCCAGGGTTATAAGCGGCGATTATAAGGGGGCGGCTACTTTTTTTAAGACCCATCTTGAAAAAGGCCGTCTAAGAAGACAGGATTTGGAATGGATTCGCTGGTTTTACGGCTTTTCATGGTTACTTGGCAGTACTTTTGACAAGGCCGAGCATGAGTTTTTGTCCATGGCTGTTTCCTCAAGCGATGCCATTATATCCGGTATTTCCGCTTATTTTCTTGCCAATAATCTGGCAAATAAATCATTAAGACAGCAGGATTGTCTTTCTGCCGCCGAAAACGGCCGGGACCGTGTTTTATCTGTTCTAAAGGATTTTGAGGGCTGGGAAAAAGAAGTAAAGAAGGCGGAAACCGAGATTCACATTGCTATTATAAGGAAATATATTGACGAGGCCGGCGTGTGGCTTTTTTCACCTAGAAATACGGAAACCGCTGACGAACAACAGGAAACAGACGGCCGGATAACGGGTATCCATGAACATGGCGCTTCTCATGCGGTTATTTCCGATAAGAAGTACATTCAAGAAAGATCTAAAATAAAAGAGCCGGAGTAGTTATGAAAAACATAGAAAAATCCTCGAAACTGGAAAATGTATGCTATGACATACGCGGTCCGGTGCTTAAAGAAGCAAAACGGCTTGAAGAAGAAGGCTTTAAAGTAATAAAACTCAATATAGGAAGTCCCGCCGCTTTTGGCTTAAACACGCCGGACGAAATTGTCCACGATATAGTTGTAAATTTGCCCAATGCTCAAGCCTACGGCGATTCACGCGGGCTTTTTGCCGCACGGAAAGCGGTTATGCAGGATTTCCAGTCAAAGGGAGTAATGGACGTAGGAATCGATGATATTTTTATAGGTAACGGTGTAAGCGAACTTATATCAATGTCTATGCAGGCTCTTCTGAATTCGGAAGACGAGGTTTTAATTCCTATGCCTGATTATCCGCTGTGGACGGCGGTGGTTACCCTTGCCGGAGGCAAGCCAGTTCACTATCTTTGCGATGAATCTTCGGACTGGAATCCAGTTTTAAACGACATTCGCTCTAAAATTACTCCGAAAACAAAGGCGATTGTAGTAATCAATCCCAATAACCCGACAGGCGCTGTTTATGATCGCGCTGTTCTTGAAGGTATCGCCCAAATTGCCAGAGAAAACGGCTTAATTGTCTATGCTGATGAAATCTACAGCCGTATCACATACGATGACGCGGTGCATATTCCCTTTTCTACGATAGCGCCGGACATTCTGACAGTCAGTTTTGACGGTTTAAGCAAGGCATGGCGCGCCACAGGTTTCCGTGCCGGCTGGATGGTTCTTTCAGGTAACAAAAAATGCACCGCAGGTTATGTAGAGGGACTTGATATGCTTGCAAATATGCGTCTTTGTCCCAATATGCCTTCTCAATTCGGCATTCAGACCGCCCTGGGCGGCTACCAGAGCATTAAAGACCTTATTCTTCCCGGAGGCCGTTTGCGCGAACAGAGAGACACGGCGGTTAATATGGTAAACGAAATCCCAGGTCTTTCCGTTGTAAAGCCAAAAGGCGCTCTTTATTGCTTCCCAAAAGTTGACATAAAACGCTTCAATATAAAAAACGATGAAAAGTTTATGCTTGATTTACTGCGCGATCAACGCCTGCTTCTTGTTCATGGGACGGGCTTTAACTGGAAAGAGCATGATCATTTCCGCATCGTTTTCCTTCCCGACAAAGACACCCTTGCGGGTGCAATGCGCCGGCTTGCGGTCTTTTTAGACGGTTACAAACAATAGAACCCGATCCCGTTATAACCATTGAGAATGCTCCATGCAAGCAAGCGCTTTTTAAACAAACAGTAGTTCAATGCGGACGAAACAGTAACAAGTTAGGGAGCGGTGATATTGATCACTGCTCTCGGTTATTCGTACATACTTGCAGTTATGCGAAATGAAAACCCGAAATTATTGGAAATAGTGTATTGACAATATCTTAAAATTATATAATAAAAATATATGGAGAAAAAATGAAATATTTTGTTGTGGATGCATTTACAGAAGAATTATTCAAAGGAAATCAAGCCGGAGTTTGTATATTAGACAAATGGAAAGATGATGAATTGCTCCAAAATATTGCCTCAGAAAATAATTTGGCAGAAACAGCCTTTGTTGTTAAAAATGGACAACAATATGATTTACGCTGGTTTACACCAGAAGTAGAAATTGATTTATGCGGTCATGCAACATTGGCAAGTGCATTTATATTGTCAAATTTTTTTGATAAAAATAATAATCTATTTTCTTTTCAGACTAAAAG
>JAITUY010000041.1 GCA_031286095.1 Treponema sp.
GAAAAGTTTGATCAAATTCTTGCGCACACGCAGGACTTGAATTGGGTTATAATTTCCGGCACAAAAGCGGCGGGGTTCTCTGAAAAGGTAATTCCAGTTATGACACGAAAAGCGAAAGAGAAGGGGCTTAAAGTTATTCTTGATATAAAGGGGAAAGATTTAACAGATAGCTTGAAATACGAACCTGATATTGTAAAGCCGAATCTTTTTGAATTTGCCGCCGGTTTTACGCCTGAGTTAATCAAGAACAATGAATTGACAGCGATAGATGATACTGCAAAGGAACAAATAAAATCCGCAGTGTTGGACATGGCGCAAAAATACAAATGCCGCGTTATTCTTACCAATGGCGGTCATAAAATTATTGCGGCGGAAAAGAATGATTTTTTTGAAGTTGAATTCCAGCCTGTAAAAGCGGTTAATTCCACCGGTTGCGGAGATGCGTTTACAGCAGGGCTTGCCGCCGCGTTTGAGGGCGGCGCTGATTTTCGCGCGGCAATTAGCGAAGGGTGCAGATGCGGCGCGTTGAACGCCGCGCTTGTCAGGCCAGGGGTTATTGGATAAAATAAATCTCGGGTAAAAATGTTTGATTAATAAATTTATAAAATATATAGGCAAAAACTTTGGTAATCCAAAGGGAATTATTGGCATAACAATGACCAAAATTATGAATATTATGAATCAAAAACATTATTCTACAGTATTGGATAATATAAAATTAGAGCCAAATAATGTTATTCTTGATATTGGATTTGGGAATGGATATTTAATATATAAACTATTCAAGAAAAATATCCCGGTAAAAATATATGGTATAGAAATATCAAGCGACATGGTAAATAATGTTTCAAAAAAGAACAAGCAAAAAATTAACAATGGCAAATTAAAATTATTAATGGAAAATATAAACGACACGTCATTTGAAACTAACACATTCGATAAAATATGCACTATAAATACTATTTATTTTTGGAATAATTATGAAAAATGTTTTTCAGAAATTAAAAGAATATTAAAGCCAAATGGCATATTTATTAATTGTTTCTATTCAAAAGAATTTCTGGAAAATATTATTTATACAAAATATGGATTTAATAAATATACAGTTGAAGAAATAATTAAAATGACAGAAAAAAACGGGTTGAAAATAATAAAAACAATAGAAATTAAAAAGGGATATTCTTATTGTATAATTTCTGAAAATTAATACAAAAGATTTGAGATTTCTCTTAACAAAACTGCTAATCCGCTCTAAGCGGCTTGGTCAGTTAAAACGAAACATTGACAAAACTATTACTTTTGATTAAATAGATTTGCAATAAGGATAATATCCAATGAAAAAGGACAATAACGTTGTCGAACAAGTCCAATAATTTATTAAAAAACATATAAAAAATTCACTCAGCAAAATTATGAATTTTATGTATAAAAAGAAATCTTGGGTTAAAAACAAAAGGCCGAAAGACTAAAGTTGTTCTAAAATTGAAGATTTACAAATAACTCTAGTAAGTAACGTACGCTTGCCATTCACATAACAGCTTTACAATACTCCGGCTGTTTTGGAACGCCGTAAACCGCCATAGATTACGGGTCCTTTTAGCCCTTTACAAAAACAGCATAATCAAGTAAATTTTAACTATGCAAAAAATGTATAAACACCCGCGGTTAATTATCGCTGTCATAGCCGTTATTACGGTGTTTTTCGGCTGGCAATTGCCAAAAGCCGAATTGGACAACAACAACCTGCGTTTCGTACCGCATGACGATCCCGCGCTTAAAACATCGCAATGGATTGACCAAATGTTCGGCAGTTCCTTTTTCATTTTGATTGGACTTGAACGGCAATACGGAACGGTTTTCGATTCCGAATTCTTAAACCTAATCCGCGATTATACAAGCGCGGTGGAAGAAATACCTATCGTTAAAAAAGTTACTTCTCTTATCAATTCTGACTATATCACGTCGGTTGACGACACTATTGTAGTAGAAAAACTTGTAAAGGGCGATTTTTCTGGAACGCAGGAAGAAATTGAAGAATTAAAACGCCGTCTGCTTTCGTGGGATATGTACGAAAGAGCTTTATATTCAGACGATTTTACGGCGACTCAAATTTTAATACCGCTGACGATCAGTTCTGAAGAGGCAAGTTCAAAAGAGGTAACGGAATATTTTTTACAGATCAGAAATACCGCGCATAAGGTATTCGGCGACAGCGCGGACGTCTACGTTACAGGAATGCCTGTAATTGTCGCAACTGTCAACGAAGCAATGAACGCCGATCTTAAACTTCTTATCCCTGTAGTAACGCTTGTAGTTCTGCTGATTTTATTTTTTTCTTTTCACGGATTTACTCCTGTTGTTCTGCCCCTGCTTACGGTAGTCATTTCGGTAATTTGGTCGGTTGGCGCAATGCCGATTTTCGGGATAAAACTTTCGGTAATATCCACCGTACTGCCCGTGATACTTGTGGCGGTCGGAAGCGCCTACGGCATTCATGTCGTTACCCACTACCTGAACGGACGCAAAAAAAACGAAATGACGCGCGAAGAACATAACGAGTTAGTCATCTCAACAATAATAAAGATTCGCAAGCCCGTGTTTCTTGCCGCGCTTACAACCTTCGCGGGTTTTTTATCTTTTTGTTTTACATCTGTCGCGCCGTGCAGGGAGTTCGGCTACTTTGCAAGTTTCGGCGTAGCATCTGCGTTCATCGTGGCGATTACCCTTATCCCCGCGCTTTTGATTATCCGCGGACCAAAAAAAATCAACACGGGTAAAAACAGCGCGGGTGAAAATTCAAGCGTGAGCGCTTTTCTTGCGGAAAACCTTGTGATTATAGCCAAGCGCAAAAAAACTATCGTTTTTTTCGCCGTTCTGGTTGTCGCTTTTTCGGTATACGGACTTTCAAAATTGATTATCGACAATGTTATGGTTGAATATTTTAAAACAGATACCGACATTTACCGCTCCGATGAATTTATCAGGCGGCAGTTTGGCGGTTCCAAAGTGGTAAGCGTTGTCGCGCAGACGGAAAGTTACGAAAAAACTTTAAGGCCGGACACCCTTGCCGCCATGGACGGGCTTTCAGTCTATTTGCAGAAAAAAGTCCGCGGAGTCGGCAAGGTAATGGGTTTTACCGATTTAGTCAAACGGATCAATCAAGTCTTTAACGCCTCGGAAAGTCCAGAAGGTTTGCGTGTAACAACATCAAGGGCGGTGGGCAGTTCCAGCCTTGGCAGTTCCAGCCTTGGCGATTTTGGCTTTGACAGCTTTGGGTTCGGGTTTGATAATTCTTCCCCTGAGCCTTCTGCGCAAAGAGAAAATTCTACCGCAGGCGCAGACGGCGAAAAAATCTATACGCAGAGCGAGTTAATCAATCTTTTTGACCGCGCGGCCAGCCGTTTCCGCGGAATGAACGCAAGCGAGCTTGTTTGGGAATTAAAACGGCAGGTAAATTACGAGGGCGCTGGCTATTACGAAATTCCGGTTGATCCAAAACGCTACGGAAAGGAAACGCCGGAAGATTTACAGCGGCTAATATCAAATTATCTGGTTCTTTTATCCGGGAACATAAGCGAATACGCAAATGATTCTCTTGAGCCGACGGCGGTCAAAGCGACTGTACAGCTCCGCACGATGGGCATGGACGACAGCCACGCGATTTTCCGCGAGATAGAAAAGTACGCGAAGGCAAATTTTCCGCCAGATGTAAAAGTTACCATAGGCGGAACAACAATGGTAGAAAGCTCCCTGAACAATCTTGTTGTGCAATCGCAGGTAACCTCAATGTTATTTTCGCTAATTTGCGTATTCATCATTATATCCCTTTCCAATAAATCGCTGATCGCGGGTTGCATTGGTATTACGCCGCTGACGATTACGATACTGCTAAATTTTGCGGTCATGGGTTTTACGGGGATCAAACTCAATCTTGGTACTTCAATGGTTGCCGCAGTTTCGGTAGGCATCGGGATCGACTACACGATTCATTGTCTTGAGGCGTACAAGCGCGAATATAAAGCCACAGGCGGAACAGGCGATTTTCTGCGGAACGTGTTTTTCAGTTCCGGCAAGGCAATTATAATAAATGCGTTGTCTGTCGGCGCGGGTTTTGCGGTGCTTTTGCTTTCGCGCTTTGTAATGCTCGGCGATCTTGGACTTCTTATCGCCCTTACAATGGTTTCGAGCGCCCTTGTAAGCCTGACGCTTCTTCCCGCTTTGCTTGCGTTAATTAAACCAAAATTTGTTACAAAATAATATGTTTTCTGTTATAATGGACTTGTTCGACAACTGCGAACCTTCGGTTCGAGTTGGTTGTCTCATGTCAGCTACGCTGACAAGTCTTGCGGTTTTTCAGGCTATAAGCCTGCGAACGCGGACTTTAGTCCGAAAGTTCGACAAAACCGCGTTTTTTATATGAAGTTGTTCAGAAACTGAAGTTTCCGAACAACTCTA
>JAITUY010000049.1 GCA_031286095.1 Treponema sp.
GTATACAGATAAAATAAAAACAGTATTATTACCAAAAAGAATGTACATATAATAGTGGAATATAATAGAGATACAGACATAACAGAAAATATATCTTCATAATGTAAGAGAACTGCCAATGGGAATAAAACAAACAGTAAATTGAAACACACATACATTTTAAGAGGAGGTTTTAATTTTGTTTTACGCAGAAAACGGGCGGCAAAAAAACAGGAAAGTGTAATGACTATATTATTAAAAAGAATATTGCAGTAATACAAATGAGGGTATTGCTGTAAAAAATCTATGTAGCTTGACAAACCGATAAATGGAGAAGCTACCAAAAGAAAAAAATACCCAATAGGCAGATGCGCTAAATTGATGATACTAAAAGCGAATGAAGCTGAAATAAGCGCCCTTAAACGGTTTTTACCCAACAGAACTGGGATAAGAAGATAGACCGCGATATGAATAACTGTAATATTAATAAATGTAGGAGCTTCTTCCTGCTCGAACATAAAAAACCTCTGCCATAACAGGGAAAGAGGGTGACCTAGTATAACCGCCGCCAAAAGTGCAATAGACCGCCATCGGGACTGAGGTTTGTTCAGTTTATAAAAAAGATGATAAAAACCTATTGAACTTATTAAGTCGAAAAAAAAGCTAACCACAGGTAAACTCCCTCAATTATTTATACAGTGCAAAAAATGCCTATTGAATACTATATTGAAAACCAAAATATTTTTCTTGTCAATATGCCAATTTTATAAAAATGCGCCAAAGAATTCATTAATAAAATTCTTGTTCGATAATATCTTTCCCAAATGAACATAATCGTAGGGGATATTAGGTGCTATCCTATTTTTTGTGTAAATAGATTTTCCATTTTTCTTTACTTCTTGAAATATCAAATTTCAAGTAGTTTTCCTGCTAGGCTTGTCATAAATTTTGTGTAAATGGTAATGGGAAAAAAATCGAGATTTTCATTTACACGAAAAACAGGATAGGCTCGGATATCCTTTAATATAGCATGGTTTGAATCATAAGAATTATTTATTTCTTCATTAATAAATATTCAATAAAAGTCTTTGAAAATTATGTTCCATATAAATTATTTTATCAAAAAAATCATTTTCCATATTCGTATTTTATTCATTTATGCAAATTTATTCAGGCTTTTTTTAGTTATTTTACAATAATTACGGATTTTATTTCGCCTAACGTTTTGACTGTAACTGACGCCCAACGGGTGGCGATGCAGTTACAGTCCTGTTGAGGTTGCAGAAAAACATAGTTTCTAAAAAAATGACTTCAAAATATGCCTAAAATTAGCCCCAAAACACCCAAAATCAATGGTTTTTCAATAGCTTTTTTGTTCAAAAACAGTTTTTCTGCAACCTCGTTAGGCGCTGGTTTGGCTTTATTATTCTTTCTTTGTTTCATCATCATTTTCTTCCTCATTGCCTTGATCATTAGATATGGATATATCTGGCGAATTAATACTTTTTTCATTAAGAATATTATAATACTCTTCTGTACTTACACTGCGTAATTTAAGCCAAGTCTTTGTTCCAATTATTAAATAGTATAAAACCCAGAAATGAAATACTATTTCTATTATCGTAGATATTTCAAGTTCTGAATTTATAATTAAATATATAAGAAATAAACTATCAATACAAAAAAATATCAATACAACTAAAATTAATACTCTTATTTTTTTTGAAAGAATCCAAAAAATGAAATAAAGCAGTATTATAAAAAAAGCGATAATTAATCCGATATATAAAAATATAGGGCTTCCCATTTTTGTATCTAAAGATCTACCCATTTCTAAAACAATCAATGGCAATGTAGCAGAAAATGGAAAATATACATTAGCATTAATCAATGCTAAAATTATATTTATAACAGTAAAAATAATAGCAGTTAATAGGTTTTTTCTGGTTTTTTCAAATACTCCTACTTGTTGCTTTATATCAATTATATTCATTATTTGTCTCCATAAACTATTTTATACAATAAAATGTTAATATTGTAAAGTATAAACCAGATAAATTACTAATTATTGTAAGCCAAACTTGCGCCTAACGAGCTTTAAGAATCAATGTTTCAGTATAAAATAAGTTACTCATCGAAGATTGCAGGTGTCTCTTTAACCAAAAGAGGCTTATCTTTCCACAAGGATGTGAACAGAGTTATCCAGTTTTATACGGACAATAACTTTGTCTTCAGCACTGGAAAAAAGCTTGCTTTTTGGGAACTGGAAGAAGCAGGCTTGAAAAACGTCCAAGGCGTATTTTCGCTGATTTTCAACAGATAGTTTACCCTGCTGTCAATTGTTTTTTTATGTGATATATTAACCTTATGAAAAGAAAATTATTTTTATTAACATTAATCGTGACGATTCTGTTTACAGCTGGTTGTCGTAAATCATATGGGGGAGGACTTACTGCGGATTATGCCCCCAGAGCTCAACTCGCCTATGAAGATAATGAAGTATCCGCAAGTAGGAGCATATCATCTGCTAAATTATCAGAGGGCGTGACAGGGGAAAGCGATTCTACAGCGGCAAACCTTAACGACGAAGAACGCAAGTTGGTCAAACGTGCAACCATCAGTATCAGAGTTGAAGATTTATCTGCCGCCGATGATTCTGTTACCGCCATGTTGAAAGAATTTGACGCTTACGCGGCATCTACAAATATCGAAGAAAATTCGCGCTATTATTCCCTGCGTGTTCCGGCAAATTATTACGACATTTTTCTCGCCGAAATGAGCGGCATGGGAAGACTTATAAACCGCTACGAAAGCACGGAAGATGTAACTCTCCGCTACTACGACCTTGAGGGGCGGCTTGCGACAAAAAAAGAACTGTTAAAAACTTTTCAGACTTATCTTGGAAAGGCAAAAACCATAGAAGAAATACTTTCAGTGGAAGCCCGTATTTCGGAACTTCAGTACGATATCGAGGGAACTGGAAAACAACTGCGTAATCTTGCCAACAAGGTAGATTACGCAACAATCGATTTAAGCCTGCTTGGACCCGTAACTTCCGCGCCTAACCGAGGCTTAACCTTCGGCGAACGCCTTAAAAAGCTTTTCGGAGGCTTCGGCGGTTTTCTGTCCACTGTTGCAACGATTGTAATCGGCATCGTCGTTTACGGAATTCCTATACTTCTTCTGCTGGGTTTGCTTTTCCTGCTTCTTTTCGGAAAAATCGGGCTTGCCAAAAAACTCTGGCGGTTGATTAAACCTTAAACATATTTGTAAGACTTGTCCGGCAACCAACCTGAACCGAAGGTTCGTAGTTGTTGGGCAGGTCAATTGACAAATGGTTATACCCGTGTTATACTATTCAGCATGAAAACAGCCATATCTCTTTCAGATGCATTATTTGAAAAAGCGGAAGAGACCTCCCGTTATATGGGTATTCCGCGGAGCAGATTATTTGTAATTGCCTTGGAAGATTACATCAGTAAACACAACGGGGAAATGATAACAAAAAAATTAAACAAAGTTTATGAAAAAATAGATCAAGGCGAAACCGCAAGGGATTTGTCTGCCGGATTTGAATCTTTAAGGGAACTGACAAAAAATGACTCGTGGTGAATTATGGTGGGCGGATTTTGGCGTACCATTCGGCAGTGAACCGGGATATAAACGCCCCGTTCTAGTAATGCAAAATGATTTCTTTAATAACAGTAAAATAAATACTGCAATCGTGATTCCATTAACAACAAATCTAATATTGGCGGAAGCGCCCGGAAATATACTTATTACCAAACATGAATCAAAATTGAAAAAAGATTCTGTGATGGTAATATCGCAAATTGAAGCAATAAACCGGCAAAGACTTTTTGAAAAAATTACAAAAATTGACAGGGCTGTTATCGAAAAAATAGAAAATAATATTATGTTTGTTTTAGGAATTAGAAAAATATAGTCAAACTGTATTTTAAGGGCTTCATGAGTTTTACCAAAATACTTATAATTAAAACTTGAAATCATGAATGTTTTACTTTTACGCCAGTCTATTCACTCTTTCGCATCAGCGGGCTTTTCGCGCTCCGGCGGACCGGGCGGGCAGAATGTAAACAAGGTCAACACGAAGGTAACTTTGCGCATGCGCGTTGAAGAATTAGGCGGGCTTTCGACAGCGGAAATTGAACGGGTCAAGTCGGTACTAGCGAATAGAATAACAAATGATGGTGAGATGATTATAAACTCGGAGGAGGAGCGTTCCCAGCGGACAAATCTTGAAAGGGCGTATTTCCGCATGGAGGCGCTTATTACAGCGTCAGCAAGACTGCCCAAACTCCGCAGATCAACAAAGCCCAGCAAAGCGGCAAAAGAAAAGCGTCTCCTTGCAAAGAAGCGTCAATCCTTGAAAAAGGCGAACCGCCAACTGGATCAAAATGTTAACCAAGAACCATAAAAGTATTTCTAAATACTTCATTGGACTTGTTCGACAACCCGGTTGGTTGTTTCACAAGTCTTGCGGTTTTTCAGGCTATAAGCCTGCGAACGCGGACTTTAGTCCGAAAGTTCGACAAAACCGCGTTTTTTATAT
>JAITUY010000053.1 GCA_031286095.1 Treponema sp.
GGAATAACTGTAAACGATTTTGCGACAATCAGGGCAGATGAAACACACGGCGGTGATGTTACGCGATATGTGGTAAGAGAGATAGACGCGGAAACAGGTGATATTACTTGGGTATATGATGTAACTTACACAACCGACATATCTGGTAAAGCCGACAAGGTAACAGGTGCGGCAGATGGTAATTTCGCGGGGCTGGACGCAGGTGGGAACCTGACAGACAGCGGGAAAAAGGCGGCTGATTTTATTTCTGTGAGCGATAAAGGCGCGGCAGGCGGAGTGGCGACACTTGGCAATAACGGGCTAGTGCCGTTATCGCAGTTACCAGAAGGGTTAGGCAAAAAGTACGCTACGGTAGTTATCGGTAATACGGGTGCGGGACATACGGCGGATATGGTCGATTATTTATGTACAGGTACTGACGATCATTTAACGATTAACGCCGCGATACAAGAGCTACCGGAAGGCGGCGGGAAAATCGTTTTACTTGAGGGGAATTATCTTTGTAGTGGAACCATTATACTAAACAAACAAAGGGTTATGATTTCAGGCATGGGGATTTCAACCACCATTTCGATCGAAACAGCTGTTATGCAGGATGTTATTAACATTACCGGAGATTATTGTGAAATAAGAGATGTATTTATTAGAACAGGCGGCTCGGTGTTTAGGGATAAAAGCACCGTTATTTCTATTAACGCCTTCTTTATAATGAACAACGTCAGAATGGAGTTAAATTCAGTAGGCGTAAATGAAGGAAAGTTTATTGTGGTTTATCAGCAAAAAACGCTAGAGATGAGAAATTGTTATTTGTATACTACAGGTGGTTACACAACGACAGCCATAATACTTTATGACGCCAGAAGATGCATAATACAAAATAATTTTATCATGACTGATGGTAATGATATGCACATGGGGACAGGTATTAGCGTTAAAGGAGGCATTGAAAATGTTATCTCTAACAACATAATATATGGAAGCGCATATCCTTCTTATTATGCCAAATATTCGGTTTCTTTTTCTAGTTATGATGGGACACCTTCGAGTAGTCCTAATCCCTTTTGCAACTCTGTAATGGGCAATCGTTTACTAGGTAGTATACTGAACTCTTTCGGCAATGATCAAGTTCGTACTGAAGGCAATATAATATGGTAGTTCATTATGAAAGTAACAATACCGTTAGATTCAACATTATCGACTGATTCACATAGGGGCGACATTAAAGACCCGTTATCACATAGAGACCTTAAACTAGGGTTTCAGGATGTTGAAATTGTTTCCTGACGGCAGAAGCGAGGAAAAAACATCACGCTGGGCTTCGCGTATTTTATCCCGATCACCTGGGAGAAGATGTGCGGAATACCGATCAAGCATAGGAATTGTTTTATGCCCTGTTTGGGACTGTAAGAGTTTGTCCTCTATTTTTTTTCGCATATAGGTAGTAAAGAAATGCCGCCACGAATGGAAACAAAAATCACGTGCCGCGGTTTCATTTAATCCTGCCGTGATCAAGGAATTTCGCAGACCGGAAAGAAAAAGCTTTTGCTCCATTGGTTTGTCTGCAGAGAGGCTTGCCCAAAATACAAACGAATTATCGCTGGTTCCATGTGGATTAAGTGAGGCGATATATTTTAATGATTGTAACACAAAAGGAAATGGTAATTCTACGACGCGTTCACAGTTGTTTTTTGTAGGCTTGAGTTTATCAAAACGGTTCCATGAATGACGAACCAGCAAGAAGCCGTCCCCCAAATCACCAACGCGAAGCCCCTGCAACTCACCGGCGCGAAGACCGGTAACCATTGCTGTCATATTGGCGACTTTAGAACGTTCATCTGCCCATTCCTGAGAAAAAATAGAAGTTGCCAATTCAGGTGTAAGTATTGGACGTTCGGCAGATTTACCGGAAAAAAGCATAATACCCCGCGTAATATCTTGTCCGATTTTTCCTTTACGATAAGCCCAGCGAAGCGGAATTAAGCCGGCTCTTATAATACCATTCTTGCGGATATTGGAAATCGGTTTTTTATTTTTACCAGTTTTTATTTCAGATAAATAATCAATGAAACGTTCAATGTCATTGGGCTGGAGCTCACCCAGCAATACAGAAGGGAAAAAAGCAAGCCAATATTTTTTCACATCACAAATTACTCCATGAACGTAATTACGATGGATTGAATGATCGGTACGAAGTTTTTCGCGTATGTATGGAGAGCGTTCCCAATCCCAAAATTCTTCAAGATAGTCAGCAAGCCTGACAGAATCATGAGCGCCTGAAAAAACGCAGGATAGAATTAAGCCCCTATGTTTTAAATCGCTTATTATGAATTCGGCATCTGACGGAGAAATATTTGAATGCCGGATTGTGTCGCGCAAATAAGCGGTTTTAATGTCAAGCGAATCGCCTTTGCGCGGGATACCGTCACGAAACCAGACCCACGCTTGACGGACGGCATCAGCTTCTTTAGTTTTTTTTGTACTGATTGCAGGCAGATACCGCCCTGTTTCCTCATTTTTAAAAGCAACGTAATAATAAGGACGATTACCGCGAAGAAAGACGGAAAAGGGAAGTGCCATAACAAAATCCTGATCAAAAAGCACCCGGCTGGTTCTATGTGCCAACCATGTGCCACTTTGAAAAATGTATAAGTTATAGCACCTTTTTTTTAGGAAGCTATTATGTAATTCTATATCAGATAAGGAATTACACTATTGAGGCTGACACGATTTGAACGTGCGACCATCAGATCCGCAATCTGATACTCTATCCAGCTGAGCTACAGCCTCTTAATAACGGAACCAAAGCGCTACAGTTCTAATTCCAATGGCACTGTAATAATAAATCAATCCTTAACAAGAATTGATACGGTATTTATATACCGTATACGGAGCAGGGGGGATTCGAACCCCCGGTACCCTTTAGGGGCACAACTCCTTAGCAGGGAGCCCGATTCGGCCTCTCTCGCACCGCTCCAAATAAGGGATTTTTTCACGGCTTTTTAATACCGTACGGAGCAGGGGGATTCGCCTTCAAGTCGCAAACATATCCTGTTTGCTCCTTACAGGCCGCCTGCGCGTTGCCCGGCGCGTTGTGCGCCGGATTGTTAAAGCAAGGCTCCCGCCTTGGGTTATTAACAGCAACGCTCCGTTTCGAATCCCCAATGATCCTGTAACATTAGATAAAACCCATAAAAGAGATTTTATCCGGTATTTATATACCGTACGGAGCAGGGGGGATTCGAACCCCCGGTACCTTGCGGCACAACGGTTTTCAAGACCGCCTCCTTCAACCACTCGGACACCGCTCCAATAATGCCTGACATCTTCGATGTCTTACATAATTAAACACAAAATAGGGGCGTTTGTCCAGTCATTTAATAATAACGGGATTTAAGAAGCGGGTCAATAGCGCTTTTGCCGGAATGGTAGTCAAAGGCGCGGGATTGCCTGATCTTGAAATCACAAAACGGCATTAAAAAGACGCTTGTTTCATGTATTAATACAAATTTAATCGCAGCTTAATATTTTCTAAGTAAAAAATGGTTAATAATTTTCGCAAGATTAGGAGGTATTGTTATGGTTTCTATGATCGATAGGGATATTAAAAAGCAAAGCGGTTCCAAAATTATTAAAAATATTTTTAAAAGCGAACATGATAAACCGGCGTATCGGTCTGTTTTATCATTAACGGATGAACAAACTTTTTCTTTTGGAGCAGGTATCAATATTGAACAGATGATTATGTCTGCAGATGAAATGAATATAGGCTGTTTGTCAAAGCCCGGATATTATTTTTCTCCCGATGAAAAAGCAGAAAGTATCTATGAAACAATGAAACTTGATCATGGTATTACTGAATTTACGATAATTGAAAACGATGCCGCAGTCGGTTTCATGACAAGAACTGCCTTGAATGAAACACTCGGAGGCAGATACGGGTTTACTCTTTTTTCAGGAAACCCAATCCGGGAAATAATGAATACAGATTTCTTAAGAGTAAATTATGATATACCAGTTGAGCAAGCGTCAAAACTTGCCATGAATAGACCTTTTGGACAATTGTACAACCCCATTGTGGTAGAAAAAGAAGGAAAATATTTTGGCATTGTAACTATAAAAGATTTACTTGATACATGTACAAAAATAGCCCAGACCGAACGGGACGAAATCTCCGTTATGAAAGACAACTTAAAAATCGGTCTTTTCTTTATGAACCGGAATTTTATCATTCAGGAACATTATTCGCGTTATCTTGAAGAAATGTTATCGGAAAATAATCTTAGCGGAAAATGTTTTTCCGACCTTTTATCTGCATCATTCAATCCTAAAGAACTAAAGAATATACAGGATTACTTTGAAATGGTTTTTAAACATACGTTTGATCAAGATATGCTGGAAGAAATAAATCCTTTGGGTGAATTTAATTATATAAACGCCAAAACCGGAAGCCGAAAAGTGTTTCAGTGCGCTCTTACTGCTATCGAACAGGTGAGGGAAGAAGTTTTTGTTCTTGTTACCATGTACGATATTACCGCCAAAATTGAATTGCAACAACAGCTTGCGGAAGAAGAGAGCAAACGGCAGGAAGAAATGAAAAGCGTCTTTGAGCTTATTCAGGTAGAACCCCATGTTTTTGACGACTTCCTTGAGGACGCGGAATATGAATTTGATCGAATTAATGAAATTTTCAGAAATGAAACCGCATCCGCGCGTACGGCGCTGGTGGAAATTTACCAATCGGTACATTCTATTAAATCTAATGCCGTAATTTTGGGACTTGATACTTTTGGCGGCAAAGTGCATAAACTTGAATCTAAAATTAAAAAATTATGCGAACAGGAGGAAGTGCCGTTTGATAATATGCTGGCTCTGACTATGGATATTGAAAGTCTGTCGATGGAAAAAGACAGATTTAAAACGATAATAAATAAAATCAATTCGTATAAGACGTCTAATTCAGGTCAAAAGCAGGGACAATATATACTGATCGAATCACTTGCAAAGGCAGTCAGCAAAGTTTGCGAGGATACGGGAAAAAAGATAAAGTTTATGGTTGACGGAATTGATGACGAAGTGATGGAAAAGGGGCAAAGGCGCATTATTAAAGAAACGCTAATACAGTTGGTACGGAATTCAGCGGTGCATGGAATAGAAACGCCGGAAGAACGCATTATTCAAGGTAAAAAGGAAACAGGCATTATACGGCTTTCGATAAAAATAAACGGCGGGAATATTCATATCAAACTTGGAGACGACGGCTGTGGTATTGATTACCGTAAAATAGCCAAAAAAGCCCTACAGCTAAATATGATAAAACCAAAAGACGCAAACAATAAAAAGATTTTGTTAAAAGTTATATTTTCGTCTGGATTCAGCACTGCTGAAAACGATGGAATCCACGCGGGACGGGGTATCGGTCTTAGTCTTGTTCGGGATCGGGTATGCAATGAGAAGGGTTTTGTTAAGGTGCAAAGCAAACAAGGGAAAGGAACGGTATTCAACATCTTTTTCCCTGCCGGTTCTGAGGTTTAATTAGCTGACTTGTTTAACAACCCGGTTGGTTGTTTCACAGTCTTGCGGTTTTTCAGGCTATAAGCCTGCGAACGCGGACTTTAGTCCGAAAGTTCGACAAAACCGCGTTTTTTATATGAAGTTGTTCAGAAACTGAAGTTTCCGAACAACTCTA
>JAITUY010000111.1 GCA_031286095.1 Treponema sp.
AATGTATCAGGTTTCACCCCGTACAACCGCTTAAAAAGAGCTTCTTTGGCATTCTTTACCTTTTTTTCCCTTCCCATTTAAGTAGTTTAATGTTTTCTTTGGTTATTAAACAAGTCTAATATAAGAATTTTAAGAACAAGAATAATATATCGTTGTTAACAAAAATTTATCGTACGACAACTTTGCGCCTCCGCGTCTCTGCGAGAGCTCTTTTCCGTACTCTGCGTCCCAGCGAGAGGTGTTTCCCGAAAAAACTTCTACAAGATACTTGCCTTAAGGCACACGCTTTTCCATAACCACAAAATAGGACCTTTTGTTATCCTTAAACTTAATGCTTGACGGACAGCCTGAAAATCCTTTTCTTCAAGAGTTTTCGCCATAAAAGAACCCCAGCGCGACTGTCCGGCGTTAAACCATGCGGAAAGGTCTTTTTCTGTGATAAGACGCTCTTCTTTCTGATCAATTATTTGAATGTCAACGGAAAATCCCTGCTTTTCAAAAATATCCGCCAATTCGTCTTCATTCCAAAAACCGGAAACGTCGTTACTGCCGAAAAACGCTTTTTCCGCCTGTTCAAGTTTGGCGGACAATCCGGCTTCCGCGCACTCGTCCGCAAGAATGCGGGAAATACGCTCGCCGTAACGCGGCGGAGAAGAAAACAGAACAAGGTTGCCGCCCTTCGCCAACAGCGGTTTTGCGCCTATTGCAATTTGAGACGGCTCCGAGACAAGACGCGCGCTTGCAATCAAAATGTGGTCAAACACAGGACAGGAAAACCATTCTTCGCACTGCTTCGCGGACGGCAGTAAATCTTCCGTTATGGCTATTAGCGGCTTTTCAGTCTCATCCAGCGTTTGCGCGTAACTTAATAGCGCGTCTTTGGCTGTTTTTGCGTTTACAAGCGCGGCAGTCAGCCCCTCGGGACAACGGCGAAGACTCTCCCAAAGAAGAAGCCCGTCGTTTGCAAGCGGAATCAGTACGCGCCCATGGCGGGCGGGGGAGACTGCTGTAAAGATAAGGTCCCTGTTACGCAATAAAAGAGCGCTCCTTCCCGATTCAAGCCGCTTGTACCAGCCTTCGCGCCCCTTCGCAGACTGTGACCATGAAAGAAGTTCACCCGCCTGTTCCTGATTATCCCCAAAAACAATAGCGGACTGCAATTCGCGCTTTTGTAAAACATCCTGGCGTATTTTGCCCTCGTAACCAATGGACGAAGGAATGTAAAAAGTTCTGCCCCTTAACGCGTTAGGAAGGTACTGCTGAGCCGCCCAGTGATCGCGGTAGGCATGCGGATATACATAGCCCTCGCCGTGACCAAAACTTTCAGCGTCTCTGCTTGCGTCCCGCAGGTGGTTGGGAACTTCAGCATCTTCGCGTTCCACTTCTTTAAGCGCATCAAAGTACGCCATTGTCGTATTTGATTTTGGACAAGTCGCAAGGTAAAGGCACGCATGGGACAGAGGGAAGTTCCCTTCTGGAAAACCGATCCGCTCAAACGCCTGCGCGCATGAGATGACAACTGAAAGCGCCGAAGGATCGGCAAGACCGACATCCTCGCTTGCGAGTATTATCATACGTCTGAAAATAAATTTAGGGTCTTCTCCCGCGCGCACCATTTTCGCAAGCCAGTACAAAGCCGCATCCGGGTCGCTTCCCCTTACGCTTTTTATAAACGCGCTTATTGTGTCAAAATGATAATCGCCGTCGCGGTCGTAGAGCAGAGCGCGCCGCTGGATGCTTTCTTCAGCGGAGGAAAGTGAAATTGTTATGTCCGCGCCGGATGGGGGAGGCCAGTTTGAATCGCTTGTTTCAACGGCAAGCTCCAGCGCGTTAAGCAGTGTGCGCGCGTCTCCGCCCGCCACTTCCACAAGGTGTTCAAGAGCGCCTTCCTCGAAACTGATATTCCATTTTCCGTAACCGCGTTCCGTGTCGGCTACTGCCCTGCGGGCGGTTTCCATAAGTTCTTCGCCGCCTAACGCTTTAAGTTGAAAGATACGGCTTCGGCTTACAAGAGCGCGGTTTACCTCAAAAAAGGGATTTTCCGTTGTCGCGCCGACAAGGATTACTGTCCCGTTTTCCACCCACGGCAAAAGAGCGTCCTGTTGCGCTTTGTTCCAGCGGTGAACTTCATCTACAAAAAGAATCGTCCTTTTACCGTACAGCCTAAAACGCTCGTCCGAACGGTCGATAACTTCGCGTATGTCTTTTACGCCGGAAAGAACGGCGTTAAGGTTTTCAAAAGCCGCCCGCGTCGTATTGGCGATAACGGCGGCAAGACTTGTCTTCCCTGTACCCGGCGGACCGTAGAGAATTATTGAAGAAAGACGGTCGGCCTGAATCGCGCGGCGTAAAAGCCGGCCCGGCCCCACGATGTGATCCTGCCCGATAATATCTTCCAGAGTACGCGGGCGCATTCTGTCGGCAAGTGGGCTTTGTGAAGATTTTTCATTTTTTGCGGAGAACAGCTCATCCATTAGTTAACAGGCTCATTCTTCGTCTTCGGCATTCCATTGAAATTCACCTTTACGCTCTTTGTAAGACCAAACGCCGTTTTTTTGCGTGGAGGCAAACAGGAGCATATTACTGTCAATTTCATACGGAACCTGAAAAAGATAGTTTATAGGGTTCTTGCCTATTGTGGATTGATAGCGTTCATTTCCGCCCTGCCTTATAGAAGAAAGCAACTCTTTTCCCGGTTCAACAAAAGTTTTACCGCTTTTTATTCCGGTTGTGTCAAGTTCCAGTTCCATATAGCCGTATGTATAACCTGAATCGATAGTATATTTAAGGGAATCCTGCCTTCCGGCAAGAAGAAGCCTGTTGCTTTCCGGCAGATTGTTCTCCCGCCAGATTGCAAGCGCTCCTGTAGCCATTTTACCCATAGAGACATTTTCTATTCTTGTAATAGAGTCCTTTACAGTGTAAAGGTCTCCGTTACGTGTAATTATAACAATTGTATTGTCAGCGTCTTGCAGGTTGATTATTCCCGAAGAAATTACTTTTACATCATCGCCGTTTTCATCTTTATATTTAATTAAAGACGCGCCTTCGCTTATATTATTTATTTTATAAACGCCCATGCTTTTTGAAGATATAAAATATGATACCCCGTTAAACGCAATGCCGTTTATTTCTCCTGTGCCGTTATTTCCCTCTTCTGTAATATTTAATTCATTTATTGTTCCGGAATTATCAATGTAAAGAACAGAATAGTATATGGAATATGAAACCATAATAAACAAAGTGTTATTCACCGCAAAAATATCATGTATTCTTTCGATACTGTTATCAATTCCGCCTATTTCCGTCCATGAGGAATTTTCTTTGTTAAACAGTTTAATAATCGCCCTTCCGTTGTTATTTTGATCTGCGGAACACAATGCGTATAAATTATTTCCTGTCGAGGCAATCTGCAGTATATTTCCGCCCGGCTGTGCTTCTTTTCTCCATGCTTTACTGTTCTCGCCGTCTTTTTTATACACATGAAGAGTACTGCCGCTTGCTACATACATACTGCCGTTATAAACGGCAAAATTTGTCGCTACTCCTTTTATTAGCGGTTCTATCGGCTTTACTTCTTTTGAAATTATGTAAAAAATAGGATCATTACAGGTACAAAGAATAAGCGCAAGCGCAGAATAAAAAAGGAATTGTTTTAAATTTTTTTTTCTCATAAGTTTCACCATAATATTAAAAATGATAACGCGCGGAAAGCAGAAGGTCTACCACGTTTCCATCTATGTTTTTACTGCGATCTTCTGTCCATTCAGGAAGCCAATTCCAGTTTGCGTTTATGCCAAACGACCATTCCGGACTATATCTGAAATAAATCGCTAATCCGCCTTTCATATAAAAGCCGTAATATCTGTTATTCAAAAAATTATGCCAAACCATTCCAAATGTTATATTAAGCGGGAATTCAAACCGCCATAAATAAAATTGATATCCTGTTCTCATTCCAAGCGGAATTGCGAAAAACACATTATCACCCAAAGTTGGCATGAATAATCCGCTGATTTCTGCTCCTAAAAAAATATGTGAGGTAAGGTAATAATTGTACGATAAGGCCGCAGCTCCCTTGAACGGGCCGACAAAATTATGATTTTTATAATATTTTCCGTCATTAAAAAAAACAGTTGGAAATACCGTGCCAAGGGAGATTATAAATGTTTGATCTCCATGTGAATAGGAATCCGGCGCGTAATAATCCCAATCGCCGTCAGGAGGCGGCTCTTCTTCCTGTTCCTGCGCGTAAAGCAGAGGAAAACTTAAAAGCAGTATCAACAAAAACGCTCCTGCCTTGCGCATATAATAAAACTCCTTCAATACTGTATAAAATAACAACAAATAAGACCGGTAATGGGTTACTTGCCGTATTTTACGGTTTTTTTTGTTCCAGCGACAAATACTCCAGCAGTACGGGAAACTTTGTCAGAAGCTCACCGTACCTTTCAAGCTCTTCAAAATGAAGCTGGGACGCGATATGGTTTTCCGCTCTTCTGCCGAAACCTGCTGTAACAAGCTCGCGCTGTTTTTTAAGATAATCCTCGTATAAAAGGCGCACTTCCCTGTAAAGTATAAAGTCGGGAAATTTCGCCGATTTAACTGTTAATGAAAAATTCTGTATTTCCGGGTACAAGACGGCAATTTCCATCTCCAGTTCAACATCATTTTTACCCGACATAAGATTTTCCAGCCGTGTACTGTCTGTTTCGGAAGATGAAAAAGTTCGCAGAATAAGATTCTCGATATTTTTTGCCTTGTCCTGCAAATGCGCGTCCAAAGACGCCTGATCTTTTAGATTATAGGCGGAAACTAAAAAAACAAGCATATCAGGGTTAATGCCGAAGGAAATTGTCCCCTTTAATTCCCATGAAAAATTCGCCCCAAGCCCCGCAAACGAGGCATAACTGTCCCCTGAAGGCAGGGTACTGTTGAAATTTATGTCAAAATTTACAGGTTCAAGGTTAAAAACGGCTATTTCCACGTTTGTGGGTATAAGTTTATACCATAACCAGCGGAATTCGCCGGATTTTACAATTTTTTGGTCAACACCGTGGGTTTTTGAGTTTATTACGCCGTAAGAGCCCGGCGGGACTTTATATTGCGCCCAGCCAAACAGGAAAACAACGCAGGCAAGAATCAGTAATATAAAAAGGGTAAAGAAAAACTTTTTCATACTGTATTATAATATATAAATAACAGGTTTTTGGCAATATTAAGGAACGGGGAATTACAATATGATAAAAGAGAGCTGGATGCCGGCGGGCTGGATACTTTGTTTTAGTTTTACAATTTCATTGTTTACATTGATAATTTATTTAACGGAAAACGGGTTTTCGGACAAAGAACTTTTTCTTTTGCTCGCCATTATGCGGTATTCTTCTTTTACAGTATGCGTAAGCTCGATATTTTTTTGTATAACTGGAATTATACGTCTTTTTAAAAAACCGTCGGTATATTCTGTTTTTACGGTTATCTTTTCTGTTTTATGTATTTTATACGGAGCGGGAATAATCATAGTTGACGCTTTAATAACTACAATTACAGGCGGTCAGTCGTAATTTGTTTTAGGAGAGAAAATGAGCATACATTTTAATCAGGTGGGATACGATCCTGAATTGCCGAAAAAAGCGGTTATAACCGGAAAAGGATCAAATTGCGTAATTTTGAACGAACGGGACATGGGCGCGTGGAATCAGGCGGAAGAAAAGATCGATTTTGCCCTTTCCGCGCCTGCTTACGACGAGGCTTCGGGAGATACTGTGCGTACGCTGGATTTTTCCGCCGTCTCAAAACCGGGCAGATATTTTATTTTTGCGGACGGAGATCAGGTTACCGTAGAAATAAAAGAAAAACCATACCGCGATTTGTGCAACGCGCTTGTAAAGGCGTTTTTTTACCAGCGTTGCGGCTGTGAACTTTCTGAAAAACACGCCGGAGTCTACCGCCATGGAACTTGCCATTTGGGGAAAGCCGTTCTTGTAAAAGACGATGGGACGGTCGATTCAAACACTGTAATTGAATGTTCCGGCGGATGGCATGACGCCGGCGATTACGGACGTTATACCGTCCCGGCGGCGGCGGCATTGGGGCATTTGCTTTACGCTTACGAATTTTTTCCGCAGGCGTACAAAGACGCCCTTAACATACCCGAAAGCGGCAACGGAGTCCCCGACATTTTAAACGAGTGCCGTTATGAGCTGGAATGGATGTTAAAGATGCAAAGGGCGGACGGGGGAGTTTACCATAAAGTCGCCACAAAGTATTTCGCGGGGTTTATTATGCCGGAAGAAGACAATGACGATCTTTTTCTCTTTCGGGTTACCCATTGTTCCACGGCGGGTTTTGCCGCGTCTTCTGCGCAGGCTTCGCGGATTTTTAAGCCTTTTGACGCCGTATTTTCCGCCAAACTTTTGTCGGCGGCAAAAAAGGCGTGGGACTGGATAGAAGCGAACCCCGTTTTTGAACCGTTTAACAACCCGCCCGATTTCAGGTCGGGAGGGTATGGGGATCAATCATGCGAGGACGAAATCTTTTGGGCGGGCGCGGAACTTTATTCAGTTACGGGAGAAGAACGCTATCTGGATGCTGTAAAAAAACGCGCCGGTAACGCGGACATTTCCAAATTCGGCTGGCGCGATACGGCAGGTTTCGGGGCGCTTTGCTGTCTTTTTGTTTTAAAAGAAAAATTGGAATCGAACTTTTTTAATTCGATAAAGGAACGGTTTTTGCATAACGCTGATTCTTTGCTTGCTCTGACGCAAAAAAGCGGTTACGGCACGGCTTTAGACGCTGACGGTTATATATGGGGCAGTATACTTCCAATACTTAATAACGCAATTACAATGATATGCGCGTGTCTTCTGACAAAAGACGGAAAGTACCGCGATGCCGCTCAGAATCAGCTGAATTATCTTCTTGGAATGAACGCGACAGGCTACAGTTTTGTTACAGGTTTCGGCTGTCGCGCTTACCGTTTTCCCCATCACAGACCATCTTTTGCCGACGGCGTTGACGATCCCGTGCCAGGACTTGTGTCGGGCGGACCGAACAAGCAATTTCCCGACATGGTAACAAAAGCGCTGATACCGCCGGAAACGCCTCCAGCAAAATTTTACATTGATTATGCGCCGACAGCATCCGCGAATGAGATTGCAATATACTGGAATTCTCCCGCGGTTTTTGTGGCGGGTTATTTTTCCAGTTTAAGATAGTTCCACACTTCGGGAGTTTCCTGTCCGAGCCGCCAGAAACCTATTGAAGCGACACCCATCGTTTTGTACATTTCCATGCGGGTACACAGAGAGTAAGTATCTTCATAGTAAACTACTATTGACACATTACGGCTGTATTCAAAAACAGGGATTCCGTTTTCGCGCCGTATTTCCGTAACTTTATGTTCATCGATTATTTTTTCCGTAGTCGTATAGATCAGGGCGCGTGAAGGAGTATAATCGCCCCAGGCGCGCCCGTAAAAGGGAAGCCCCATGATAAGTTTTTCTTTTCCGATTGTTTTTAAAGAATAATCGGCGACCCGTTTGCACCACTGCATGGATGCTACTGAACCCGGCTTGCTGTTAGACCAATGTTCATCGTATGCCATTACAAGAATACGGTCTACATAGGGCTTTATATTTTCGTAATCGTATTGATCGTCTTTAATTTTTTTCGTTCTGGCTGGAAGAGCTACGGTAAACACTTTTTCTTGCGGAAGCCCCTGCCGCAAATCCTTTAAAAAAGAAAAGAAAGTGTCCGTGTCCCTTGGCGGAATATTTTCAAAATCAATTTGAAGACCGTCGAAGTCTTTTGCCGCGGATAGAAGGTCGGCTATTAATTCCCCTCGGTGTTTGCTTTCCGGGTTAAGGACAAAGTGAGATAAAGACCTGCTGTTGCAGACGGCGACAAGGTGGACTCTGCCTGTAAATTTAAGGTTACGGCGTTTTGGAATGTCCGTTAGTTTGCCGTAAGAATCAACTTCTGCAGAAAAGTACCCGATGTCGGAAAGAGGAAGGTCTTTTACAAGAGCAGACTCTCTGCCCGCCACTACATATCCCCAAATTTCGCCGAAGGCGGAGTTAGGCAAAGGCTCTCCCGGTTGCGGCAGACTTATGGGCAATTCCTCAATAACTTCAATGTCATTATCGATTTCTGTTTTTGGCGTACCCTTGCAAGCAAAAAGTGAAAACAGCCAAAATAAGGTCAAAATTTTAAATAAACATTTCACTTTTTTAATTATCGTGTAAATTTGCGGAAAACCAAAGAGAAAAGGGTAAGAAAGGCCGCGTAGAATGAACGGAAAGGTACGAAAAAGTACGAAAAAGAGCTCTCGCAGAGACGCAGAGGCGCAGAGTTGTCGTACGATAAATTTTCGTTAACAACGATATATTTTCTTGAGCCTAAAATTTTTATATTTATTAATGATAATAATCTTGAAGGTACAACGATAATCTTACAAACAACAACTCTGCGCCTTTGCGCCTCTGCGAGAGCTCTTATTGTGTTATCCTCCCTACTGCAAAGATATTCCTAAAATTTACTTTTTTCCGCCCAGAGACCAAGAGCGGGATTTGAAACATAGAAAATCTTCTCTCCGTTAACATTGTTCCAGCCTTGGGAAAGGGATTTGATGCTGTAACGCTCCGACTGCTCTTTAAGAGCGCCCCATTGGAATCCCGCAGACTCAATTTCCTTGCGGGAGATTTTTCCGCCGGGACAGTAGCGGATAGTGAACCTGCCTTCGCTTGAACCGTGGATAAGATGGGCGGCGGCGCTTAAATTGCCCGCTAGTTCAGCATCCGTTTTTGTTTTGGCGATAATTTCCGCGCCGGGACGGTAGCCATATTTCCTGATAAGCGCATCTACCCCCATATCCTCGCCAAAACGTTCAAGAGCGGGGGCGAGAATCAAAAGTTCCCCGCCGTCCGCAATCGCCATGCGCGTCCTGTAAACCGCCTTGTTGCCAAGCCATGTGGTGCGGTATTCTTCCGGCTCAAGATACACGACTGCTTTGTTAACCGGTTCGTCAATAAGGTTAACATTGACTTTTTGCGCAACTTCGGCGGCTTTTTCAAAACATTCCCGCCCAAAACCGGTAAAAAATCCGCGTACTGCAAGAGAGCCGTCAGCGCGCGCGCCGATTACTGTCAGCGCCCAAAGAATTGGCGGCATTAGCGAAGAAAAGCGTTTTAAGCCCTCGTCAAAAAGGGCGCGCACGGGGTTGTCCGCTCTGCCCATGATTTTTTCCATTCCGCAGACAGCGCCGGCAAAATGGCTTTTGTCAATCGCTTCTTTACCGCCTGTCCCTACAAAGATATTTTTCGCGTGGTTCGCCATGCCCGCCACTTCATGCGGAACTACCTGCCCGATAGAAAGCGCAAGCGAAAAATTGCCAGAGTCACATCCGTCTTTTTTAAGAAGTTTATTCACTTGTACAGGCCAGTCGTATTTAACTTTTCCGTCCGTAACTTTTTCAACAAATTTTTCTTCCAGTCTGCCAAGCTCGGTAACGCCGTTACGCCAGTCGTGAATAAGAAATTTATCTTTTGGGGTAGTTCCGAACATTCTCGATATTCCGGCGTCGTTCATGGGCATGTGCGTGCCGAGGGCGGGAAGAACCGCGCCAAGTCTATCGCCAAGATATTTTGCAGACGCTTCAGTTAAGAACCCCGCGCGCGAATGATAGCGGGTAATGTCCGGCGGAAGAATGATCACTTTTCCGGCACTGTTTATGTCTGCAAGAGCCTGAGACAGCGCCCCGTTAAAAAGCTCCTCAAGTTCATGGTCGCCGATGTCCGTATCCGCGCCGCCAACAGCGACATAAGTTTTTTCCAAGCCCATCTCCTTTTCGCGCTATACTGTGTATGTCGAGGCGCTTGTCGAGCCTCCGTGTCCCGTCCAGTTTGTGTGAAAAAATTCGCCGCGCGGTCTGTCAACACGTTCGTAAGTGTGCGCGCCGAAATAATCCCTTTGAGCCTGCAAAAGATTCGCGGGAAGGCGCTCACTTCGGTAGCCGTCGAAGTAGGAAAGCGCGCTGGAGAGAGCGGGGACTGGTCTGCCGTTAAGAACGGCAGTTGAAACGACGCGCCGCCACGGTTCTTGCGCGTCTTCTATAATTTTTGTAAAGAAAGGATCAAGCAAAAGATTTTCGAGTTCCGGGTTTTTATCAAACGCCTCTTTTATTTTTCCGAGGAATACCGAACGGATAATACAGCCGCCTCTCCAAATAAGCGCTATTCCGCCGTAGTTAAGATTCCATTTGTATTCTTTTGCCGCTGACCTCATTAACAGGTAACCCTGCGCGTAAGAAACGACCTTTGCCGCATACAGGGCTTTTTCTAAATCTTTGATAAATAAAGCTTTATCCGCCGGAAAATTAATCTTTGGCGCGGAAAAAACTTTTGCCGCTTTTACGCGCTCGTCTTTTTCTGCGGAAAGACAACGGCCGAAAACTGCCTCGCCGATTAAAGTGAGAGGCACGCCGAATTCAAGGGCGGCGATCCCTGTCCATTTGCCTGTTCCTTTTTGTCCCGCGGTGTCCAGTATTTTTTCCGCAAGCGGTTTTCCGTCGTCGTCGTTGTAGCGAAGAATATCCCTTGTTATTTCGATAAGGTAACTTCCAAGAGCCCCCTTGTTCCATTCGTCAAACACGTCTCCCATTTCCCCGTAACTTAAACCAAGCGCATTCTTCATTAAATCGTAAGTTTCGCAGATCAACTGCATATCGCCGTATTCAATACCGTTATGCACCATCTTTACAAAATGCCCCGCGCCGTTTTCGCCGACCCAGTCGCAACAAGGCGCGTTACATTCAACTTTTGCGCAAATCGTCTGAAAAATATTTTTAACGTGAGACCATGCAGACTGCGAACCGCCGGGCATAATGCTGGGACCTGTCAGCGCCCCTTCTTCGCCGCCTGAAACGCCCGCTCCTATGTACAACAGTCCCTTTGACTCAACATACTTCGTACGGCGCATAGTGTCCTGATAATTGGAATTGCCGCCGTCAATAATAATGTCGCCTTTTTCAAAAACTTCCAAAAGCCTGTCGATTGTAATGTCTACCGCGTCCCCCGCTTTTACCATGAGCATAGCTTTTCGCGGTTTGCTTAAAACGTCTGCAAATTCCTCCAGCGTATGACAGCCGGTAATCTTTTTGCCCGCCCCGCGTCCCGCGATAAAATCGTCCACTTTGGACGTTGTGCGGTTGTAAACCGCCGTGTGAAACCCCTTGCTTTCAAGATTAAGCACAAGATTTTCTCCCATAACCGCAAGCCCTATAAGGCCGATGTCGGCATTTCCCATAGTTATCTCCTTGTGTTATAATAGCGTTGTACTATCATAACATAAGGAACTTTGAGAGAAAAGTCAGATATGCGTTTTGATTTAGATAAAATTCTTACGGACGAAATTCTCTTTTATATGGAAAATCAAGACGGCGAATTTTTGCTGGACACCAAATCGGCAAAAGTTATTAAAACAGACAACTTTGACGGCAAGCCTGATTTTGAGGAAGAAGACCGTTATATTGCGCTTCCCAAGTGGGACACCAACAACGGTTTCCGTCTTATGGAAAAGTTTGCCGTAGAATTAAGAAATCCTGTCGTTCGTCATGAATTATCATCCGCTCTTAACGTAAAAAAGGGAGTTTTCCGTTCTTTTAAAAACGTACTTGAACAGTACCCCGAAACCGGAAAAATGTGGTATAACTTCAAAAAACAAAAAATGAAGGGCAAAGTTCTTGGGTGGTACAACGCTCTGCGCGAGGAGTGGGGGCTTGAGCCCGTAGGCGCTGAGCCTGAAGATATTTCTTCCATTATTCTTGAAGATTTTATTTTCCTGGAAGGGGAGGGAAACGGCGGGGTTGAAATATCTGCCCTTCATAAAATTTGCCTTGATGAATTAAAAGAGAAGGGCATATCTGTTATTTTTGAGACAGGAAATGATAACTTACCGGATAGCGTCTGTATTATTGCCGAAACATCGGGCGGTGAATTTTGCGGCTATATCCGCGCTGTTGAAAACGCGCCATATTTGCAAATAACGCGGCTGGAAGTAAAGCCCGAATACCGCGGCATGGGCATAGGCAAAACTCTGCTTTCCAAACTACTGGAAAAAACTGCGGGGCAGGGGATAATTTTTGATCTGCCCGCCGGCTGTGAATATTTTTCGCGCGCTTTGCATTTAGAGAACTTTAAGCCCGTAATGCAAAGGTTTGTGAAGAAAGAAGAAAAAGAATAA
The DNA here is from genome assembly GCA_031286095.1 of Treponema sp. Classification (GTDB taxonomy): domain Bacteria; phylum Spirochaetota; class Spirochaetia; order Treponematales; family Breznakiellaceae; genus WQXQ01. The sequence continues at coordinate 12,241 of JAITUY010000111.1, forward strand.
TCTCTCGCGGGGGAGAGTAGTACGAAGAAAAACCTCTCGCAGAGGCGCAAAGGCGCAGAGTTATCGTACGATAAATTTTAGTTTAACAAGATAATTATTCGTAATATCTTAAATTCTTAAATATCTTATTTAGATAAACCTTGAAGGGAACAACGCTAATCTTTCAAACAACAACTCCGCGCCTCCGCGTCTTTGCGCCTCTGCAAGAACTCTTTTCCAACCCATGCTGGAGGCTTTTTTTACCCCTGTTACCGTAAAAACCTCTCGCGGGGGAGAGTAGTACGAAGAAAAACCTCTCGCAGAGGCGCAAAGGCGCAGAGTTATCGTATGATAAATTTTAGTTTAACAAGATAATTATTCGTAATATCTTAAATTATTAAATATCTTATTTAGATAACAATAATAACCTTGAAGGGAACAACGCTAATCTTTCAAACAACAACTCCGCGCCTCCGCGTCTTTGCGCCTCTGCGAGAGCTCTTCTCCTACCCCAGCGTCTGCGAGAACTCTTTTCCGACCCATATGAGAGATTTTTTACCAAGACATCGTTAATGCTCTAATTTCATCAAGAGTAGAATTGTTGCTAATGCCATTTAATGAATAGTTTTTAATTGTAACACCTTGTCTTTTTAAATACATATATCCAATTAGCGCGGCCATTTGATGATTCTCATATACAAAATATTTTGCATTTAAAATTTTAAAAATAATATTATTAGTAATTTCCATGACATCCGACCCGTTGTTTTGCTCTTTTAATATTACATATTTTATTTCTTCAACAATTTTTAATAAAGAACCGGTATTAAGAGTTTTGCCGCCTGTTCCTGTAAGGTTTTTCTTTTTTAAAATTGCAAAATACGTCGCCTGAATTTTGCTTTCTAATTCATCCGTAAACGCCATACATGCGCGCTCCGTTAGCCCTGAATAAGGGGTTCAATGTCAGAAGCGGCTTCAATTGGGTATCCTAGTTCGTCTAATAACTTGTCTATTTCCTGTGATTGCATTAAGTTTTTTACAGTCGCATTACTGTCATGTTTTCTGCAAATTATAATATTGCTAAAATCAAGGGTTTTTATCAATTCCTTAATATGACTGGTTGTTATCATTTGATATTCCAAACCATCAATTGCCGTAATAAAGTCACCTAACAGTGATTTATGCATATGCGTTAAAGCTTCGTCTTTAAGTATTATTGTGTCAGAAAAATTGTGTAAGGCAAGCAATAAATAAAAGAATTCCCTTATACCCCATCCCTCGCTTTCAAGAGGTATTTTTATTCCATTATCTGATTTTTTAAAATAAATTTGTACTTGGGCGCGTTTTGGATCATACTCAATATCCATGTCGGACATTTCTGAATACGCTTTAATTATTATATTTTTGATATTATTAAATTCATCGGTGTTTCTTTGTTTAATATCGTAAAGCATATTACATAAATATTGATTAAGAAAAGACGAATTATGCGGAGCGAGCTGGCGTAATTCATTAAGAGGCCGTAACGGCAGTATACTATTGTCTTTTTCTTGATCCGTTATCTTTAAGACATTAGCTGTTTGTAACCTTGGATACAATGAATTAACTACTATAGACAAAAGATTATGGTTACGAGAAATGCCGTTCCCATTAGCCATAATATTTGATATTACTCGTACTGTTTTTTCGTTTTTGTTTATTATTTTAGTATAGATGATTTCAAGTTGAGATTTTTTAATTTGTTCACGTTCATTTTCGTTATTTAAAATAGAACAAATATTTTCTTTATCTATATTACTCATCTCAAATGAGCCTTCAATGCGGACTTGAACATTTTTATCATTTCTTTTACCATACGGTATTATATCTTCCGCCGGTATGTTGGCGTTATTGTTACTTAAAAGGAAATCAACCGCTTCTAATACCGTTGATTTTCCGGTGCTGTTTTTACCGATTAAGACATTCATCCCATTTTGAAATGTGACTTCAACATCAGAAAACAGCCGGTAGTTTTTTAATTTGAGCCTTTTTAGATACATCTCATTCCTATTTTCGACAGTATATCATAAATCTTTAATCTTTAATCCCCCAATTTGCCCATATTCT
>JAITUY010000174.1 GCA_031286095.1 Treponema sp.
CGGACTAAAGTCCGCGTTCGCAGGCTTATAGCCTGAAAAACCGCAAGACTGGTCAGCGTAGCTGACATGAGACAACCAACTCGAACCGAAGGTTCGCAGTTGTCGAACAAGTCCAATAAAGATACTGTTAGCAAACATTAAAGTTATTGGTCTCTGAAAAATCAGACAGAGTATCTGGTAAATTCGATCTGTTGAAAAACTTGTCCGGACACCTTCTCTAATATCGTATTTTCGTAATATTTCGTAAAAATATGAGAAAAGACAAGAACTGTCTTATAAGACGGTTGTATTTTTATTGGTCATATTTTGTTAGGCGCAAGATAACACAAAGAATTAGCGGTTTTCACATAAAATATTATGTAATTAAATCTTAAAAATATTAAAAAAAACTTTAGAAAACAAATTTTTTCCTTTACAGAATTCAACAACTGGTGTTAGAATTTATTTTGAAAAGAGCTGTTTTGAAACTTCAGTTTCTGAACAAGCCTAATGTCTATTAGGCGGCATTTGCCGTTTGTATAGAAGACGTCTGTATGGGCGTTTAAAACCAAAAGCGGAGGAAAATTATGGGAAAGAAATTAACTATAATTCTGCTGGCAACAATGTTAGCCGCAGGATTAGCGGTTACCGGTTGCGAGAGCGAACTGGATATCTTAGGTTATGGAAACGGCGGCGAAAGAGCTGTAACAATTTCCAACAAAGATGAGCAGGGAACTCACGACGGTTACGATTACGAGATTTGGAGAGATAAAGGCACTGTCAGTATGACTCTTGAAAACGGCGGAAATTTTAGCTGTAGCTGGAGTAACATTGGCAACGCTTTATTCAGAAAGGGCAAAAAATTTGACGCGACAAAAACACATAACCAAATCGGCAATATCTCTATAAAGTACGACGCCCAATTTACACCGGGCGGAAATTCCTATCTGTGTGTATACGGCTGGTCGAAAAACCCGTTAGTCGAGTATTACATTATAGAGAGCTATGGAACTTACAAACCGACGGGAACAGCAAAGGGCTCTGTTTCAATGGACGGCGGAACTTATGAACTTTATGAAACAACAAGAACCAACCAGCCTTCCATTGAAGGAACAAAAACATTCAAGCAATACTGGGCTGTCCGCACGTCAAAACGCACAAGCGGAACAATAGACGTAACGAAAATTTTTAACGCATGGTATGACGCAGGATTGAGCCTTGGTAATCTTTATGAAGTAGCTCTTACAGCCGAAGGTTATCAGAGTAACGGAAACGCGAAAATAACCAGCCATACCCTTACGATTGGCGGAAGCAGTTCCGGCGGTTCAGGTTCCGGCAGTGGTTCAGGTTCAAACGGTTCTAATACCGGCGGCGGTTCGTCCTCAGGCGCGACCAAAATCGAAGCAGAAAATATGACCAAAGGCGGACAATACACAGGCAATTGCTCATCTCCGTTTAACGGCGTTACTTTGTACGCAAATGACGACAAAGTTTCATTTAGTCAGAATTTTGCAAATAACAGCCACACCTTTAAGGTTCGCGGCGCGTCATCAAACAACAACGCGGCCCAGGTTCAATTGAAAATCGGCGGAACTTCTTATGGCACGTTTAAGTTCAGCGGAACAACCGCTACAGAACAGTCCATTACCGCCACTCACAACAAGGGCGGAAGCTCTGCGACCGTTGAGCTTGTATGCGTTAATGACAACAACACATGGGATGTAATGATTGACTGGATTGAGATAAGCGCAAGCGGAGATTCAAACGGTTCAAATACCGGCGGCGGTTCCTCAACAGGCGCAACCAAGGTTGAAGCAGAAAATATGACCAAAGGCGGACAATACACAGGCAGTTGCTCGTCTCCGTTTAACGGCGTTACCCTGTACGCGAATAACGACAAAGTTTTATTTAGCCAAAACTTCGCAAACAACAAACACAACTTTAAGCTTCGCGGCGCGTCATCAAACGACAAAGAAGCTCAGGTTGAGTTAAGAATCGGCGGAACTTCCTACGGCACGTTCAAGTTCAGCGGAACATCTGCATCGGAAAAGACTATCACAGCCACTCACAACAAAGGCGGCGGTTCTGCAACAGTCGAACTCGTGTGTGTTAATGATAACAATACATGGGATGTAAAAATTGACTGGATAGAGATATCTCAGTAATTTGACTTTGGCTGTCCGAGAGCCGGTTACTTCCCGGACAGCCCTTGTATTTTCGTAATATTTCTACGAAATATTAGGCTTGTTCAATAAGCCCGTTGGTTATTGAACAAGTCTTGCATTTTTTCAGGCTAAAGCCTTACAAAAATACGATATTTGACTTATTCGACAACTCGGTTAGTTGTCTCACAAGTCTTGCAAAATGCTATACATTTTGCTGTTTTTAAGCGGAAGTTGTTCAGAAACTGAAGTTTCCGAACAACTCTATTAAAGAAGGTGTCCGAAAAAGTTTCTCAAACTTTCAGGGCACGCCGGTCTTTTTTTAACTAAAATCCTTTTTGCGTATCATATTCCTCTGTATTTTTCCGCTGATAGTTTTAGGCAGTTCAGGCACAAATTCAACTATGCGCGGATATTTATACGGGGCGGTTACACGTTTTACATGGTTTTGAAGTTCGCGGATTAATTCCTCGCCACCGGTAAAGCCGCGCGCAAGAACGATGGTCGCCTTGACGACTTGTCCGCGCATAGCGTCAGGGGCGGCTGTTACGGCGCACTCCAGCACCGAGGGGTGTTCCATAAGGGCGCTTTCTACCTCGAACGGACCGATACGGTAACCAGAGCATTTAATAACGTCGTCGTTGCGTCCGACAAACCACAAATAGCCGTCGTCATCGCTCCACGCCATGTCCCCTGTTTGATACGTTTCGCCGCTCCAGCTGTTTCCGGTAATTTCCTTGTCCTTCCAGTAGCCGCGGAACACTCCGGCAGACTGCGACATTCCAATTACGGGAATAGGGACGCTTGGATCACCGCCTTCAATGTCGTACATATTTTTTCCGGCGCGCGTAATGCTCATATTGCCTACAATGCCTTTATCGCAAGTTTCGCCGTTTTCATCTAACAGTTTTAGATCGAACAACGGCGCTGGTTTGCCCATTGAACCGGGTTTTACAGGAAGCCACTTGAACACTGCCGCCATTACTGAAGTTTCGGACTGACCAAATCCTTCGCGGATTTCAAGACCGGTAAGTTCTTTAAACTTGTTGTAAACTTCCGGGCTTAACGGCTCGCCCGCTACCGAAGTATGACGGATAAAACTAAAGTCATAGCCTGAAAGGTCTTCTTTTATAAGATAGCGGAACACAGTCGCCGGAGCGCAAAAAGTTACCGGCCTCAGCCTTTGCAGAGCGTCTAACATTCCCTTTGGGGTAAATTTTTCGGTGTCGTAAGCGCCTATAGCCGCGCCGCATATCCACTGACCGTAAATTTTACCCCACGCGAATTTTGCCCAGCCCGAATCGGTCTGCGTAAGATGAACGCCATTGTCTTCCACACAGTGCCAGTATTTTGCGGTAACGATATGACCAAGCGGGATCGCGTGATTATGCAGAACCATTTTCGGCATTCCCGTAGTTCCCGAAGAAAAATAAACCAGCATTGGGTCTTTTGCAGATGACGGAATTTTTGTAAAGTCTGAATCCGCCTTTTCAATTTCGGCGCGCATATCAATATAGCCGGACGGAATTGTCCCGCCCACAACCGCTATCTTTTCCAGTTTTTTGCATTCGGAACGGGCAATATCAATATTTTTTAGCACATCGGCGTCGTCTATTGTAATTAAAAGTTTTACGTCGGCTATGTTACAACGGTATTCCAAATCTTTGGCTGTAAGCTGATATGTGCCGGGAATGCATATCGCGCCTATTTTCATTAAAGCGCACATAAGTATCCATACTTCAGGACGCTGTTTTAGAATCAGCATTACAACATCGCCCCTTTTTACCCCTAACGAAATTAGCGCGTTTGCTGACTTGTCGGAAAGGCGTTTTATTTCCGTAAAAGTAAAAGATTTAACTTCTTTTGCGTCATTTGTCCACAGCAGGGCAAGTTTTTCCGGTTGAAGCTCCGCCCATTCGTCAACCACGTCGTAGGCAAAGTTAAAATTTTCTGGAACATTACACCGGTAGTTGGTATAAAAGTCATCGTAGCTGTCAAATTCGATTCTCGGACAATACCGTGAAATTATTTCATTCATAATTTTATTCCTGTATAATTGTAATAAATTGCGCTTTTTCACCGCCATTGGCTTCGCTATTGTCAGCACAGCTAACAGCGCTTTGACCGTGGGGAATGCGCGCGTCAAAATAAATTGAATCCCCCGCGTTAAGTATATACTCGCTTTTTCCCACCGTCACTTTTATCCGCCCCTCAATCACAAAGTTAAACTCCTGCCCTGCGTGCGAAACCTGCGCCGCCTGCGGCTTTGAGGAATCAAGGGAGACAAGCAGAGGCTCCATTGTCCTGTGCTTAAAGTTATACGCAAGACTGGAAAATTCATAACCGGGGTATCTTTCGATCTGAACGCCCTTGTTTTTTCTGCAAACGGCGGCGCTGTCCATTCTCGCCTCCTCCCCCGTTAACAGAACGGTAACGTCCGTCCCGAGACGACCTGCAATCGTATACAAAACGCTTATTGGTATATCAAGTTCGCCCGCCTCATATTTTTTGTAAATGTCAAACGGAATATCCGTATCCTTCGCCATGTCAAGGGCGCTTATCTCCAGAATTTCGCGTAATTCCTTAATCCTGTCCGGGACATGGGCCGCTTTTTCGTTCATATAACCTCCTTCCAGTGTTTGCCTGTTATCCTGTCGTTTTCGTCTCTTATCTCAAACGGAAACTTTACGCTTTCCGTCCCGTGAAAAACCAGCCGCGATTCGTCTGTCTTAATGCCGGCAATTTCGTTATTACAAATTACTTTTACATAATCCGCTATGCTGTTCAGTTTTTTATCAAGGTATACCCCAAAAACATCTTCGTACTTTACCCGTACGGCGGAATGAATGTCGGTTCCAGCAGTCATGGGCTTGTTCAATTTTTGCGCATAACGGAAAGCAAGGACATCGTTTGCCTTATCCGCGTTGCCCGCGTTGGCGACTTCGACCGCGTCCACGCACCCTGTGGACAAAATAACACGCGCAATGTAATCGCGCTCCCTGAAAGGGTGAGCCTGCACAACACAGCCGCCCGCTTTTTTTACCGCGGCGTACTGCTCACCCCTGCTCCATGAGCGGGCTTCGGGGTGTTCCAACAGCCACGCTTTATCAAGACCGTAAATTAGATAATCATCGCAGGTATCAAAAGTTTCTTCCCAGCCGAAAAAGACATCCAGTCCGCGCTTTTCGCCCTCTTCTCTCGCATCTTCGTAGCCTCTGCAAAATTCATTTACCCAGTCCTCCCACGGGAGTTTCCTTGACAAACCAGAATTACCGTTAAAAAAATGATCGGTTACAATGATGCCTGTATAACCCATGTCTTTGTAAACAGCGATATAATCCGCCCCTTTGGAGACCGCACATTTACTGACTCCGGTTGTATGAAGATGTGTTTCGTAAAGGTATGTCACAATATTTTATTATATGAAAATACTGTGTTTAACTCAATAGCGCAAATCCCTTTAACAGCAATTTTAAGTCTATCTCTTTCAACCTCAATCTATATTGAAATTACCTTTAAATATTCTCACGCAGAGAAAGCCAAGTCGCAGAGAGCTATTAAGTAATGCGTAAGCCAATCGCTGTTTTCATGCTTCTTTCTAATAAAGATAAGAAAAAAGATATTGTAAACGCACAACAAGGTAATTAAGTCCCGTTCTCCGCGAGCTTTGCGTGATGAATTTTCCGATGTTTCTTAAGTATTTTCCTAAACTTTAAATTGCTGTCCCTTTAAAAAACATTGGACTTGACGGCAACCCGGTTGGCTGTCGATCAAGTCTTACATTTTTTCGGGCTAATGCCTTGCAAAAATGCTTTTTTATAAAGAAGTTGCCAAGAAACTGTCTGCCCGCATAGTTTATGTGGTCAGACCAAACAGCGCTATTGGACTTGTTCGATAACTGCGAACCTTCGGTTCGAGTTGGTTGTCTCACAAGTCTTGCGGTTTTTATATGAAGTTGTTCAGAAACTGAAGTTTCCGAACAACTCTATTGTTTTTTTTGAAATCTATGATATATTTAAATTATGATAAGGATTTCAGAGTATTACCGAAAAATTATCAGAAAGATTTTTCGCGGTATTGGCGTATCGGTGGTTTCGCTGGTTATTCAGGCGTGTTACGGTATCATACCGCCGGATGAGCCTTATGCCGAATACGGAATGCCCTGTCCTCCTGACTATGTTCAGGAAACTTCAATTTACGGAAAGGTAAGGGTAAAAGGAACCGGAGAGCCTATTTTTGGGATTAAAGTTTCTATCGAAGAAACCGAGTATTCTAAACGTACCGATGAAAACGGAGATTTTTATATTTACGGATTGCCGGCTCAGGAAAAATACAAATTAAAATTTGAAGATGTAGACGGTACATACAACGGCGGTCTGTTTAAAAAAGAAACATTGACGCTCAAACAAAGCGACACATACAACACCCTGTTGATAAGTATGGATTTAGATACGGAAACTAATGCGGAATAAGTTTTCCCATTTTATTTTTAATCTGTACAGATATAATGAAACTCAGCTTCATCAGTTAAAATATTTGTTTTGGGAATGTACCCGCAGATGTAATTTAAATTGTATTCACTGCGGCTCGGACTGTTCGGCTAACGCCCAAAATCAAGATATGCCTTTTGATGATTTTTTAAACGCAATACTGCCCTATGCAAACGCGAAAGAACGTATCGTTATCGCCATTACCGGAGGAGAACCTACAATGCGCGACGACCTGCCAGACTGCGGGCGAAAATTGCGCGAACATGGATTTTTATGGGGCATGGTAACCAACGGCTACAATTACACAAACAATTTGCACTTGAAATTGATCTCGGCGGGATTATGTTCCGTTACCGTAAGCCTTGACGGTTTTGAATCGTCTCACAACTGGCTTCGCGGAAACCCGCAAAGTTTCGACATGGCTGTTAAAGCGGTTGATATTATAGCGTCTACGCCGAGGCTTACTTACGACATTGTAACCTGCGTTAATCAAAAAAATATTGATGAGCTTGACGCGCTAAAAGATTTTTTAATATGTCATAAAGTAAAAGCATGGCGGTTATTTACTATTTCGCCAATAGGACGGGCGGCGGATAACCCTGATCTGCATTTGCGCCCTGAACAATTAAAACAGCTTATGGATTTTATCGTCAGTTCGCGCGCCGATAACCGTATTAAAGTATACTTTAGCTGTGAAGCCTACACAGGCGATTACGAGGGAAAAGTACGCGACGGCTATTTTTTTTGCCACGCCGGGGTTAATATCGCTTCGGTTTTAATTGACGGCTCAATATCCGCATGTCCGAATATCAACCATCATTTTATTCAGGGAAACATTTATAATGACAATTTTAAAGATGTGTGGGATAACCGTTTTGAAGTTATGCGAAATCGTGGATGGACAAAAACAGGACTTTGCAGAAAATGCCACGATTACGGCAACTGTAAGGGGGGCGCTATGCACCTGTGGAACGAAAAACAGGACGGCATTATGCGCTGTATAAACCATGAGATAACGTTCCGCTGTAACTGACATCTGACCGGTAAAAAACTGCTTAAAATCGGCTAACCACCACCAAAGGTGATGGCTTTACCGCCGATTTTATGGCTTAGCCACCGCAGTTTTTGAAGATTTTAACTCCATGCACAGCCTAAAGCACATTACCACCTACAAAGCAGGTGGGTTTTAAGTTTCACTAGAAATACAAATAAAACTATAAATAACTTACGCTAAAAACGTGATTTTGCAAGACTTTAGCCTGAAAAACCACAAGACTTGTGAGACAACCTACTCAAACCGAAAGTTCGCAGTTGTCGAACAAGCCCAATATTTTTTTTGTTATAGTATTTTTTGTGGCCGGACGGCATCCTGTCTGCAAAGCGGACGCGAACCGCAGGCTCGGCGCGCCTGCGGCACACTACGCAGTTTAAGTTATGTTATGCGCATATCTTTTGCTTTTATTAATTTTTGAATTCATATATTTTGCCATTCGTACCGATACCCTAATGAATTCCATACTGTTTTATCCTTATTTTTATCCCACCATCTTTTTATTCCTTCTCCTAAAATGTTCCCTTCCTTATTCCAATCCATATCACCTGGAATTACTTCCTGTAAAATATTCTTTAAATGTTCCTTACTTGGAGTAAAATATATATTATTGGCATTAAGATTTTTTAAATACATATTTACATCAGAAGGAAAAAATCCATAACGTGATCTATGCTCTAGATCAAATTTAATTGTATTGAATTCATTTATAGACCATATTTCTCTCTTTTTTATATCTGTTGAATCCATTTTATTCTTCAAATCATGTATACGTTTATCAGCCACAATCCATCCTATAATAAAATCCCGATTTATTTTTTTAATAAAGCCATGTAAAGCCAAAGATAAATGTTCAAATTCCCTTTCCTTATCAGGAAATACGAGGTCTTCTTCGGCCTCTGCCAATAATACCGCCGTAACTAAATCTTTTGAACATGAATTCTGAATTAAACCAAAAAAACTATTATAATGTGAATTTGGATTAGGACCAAAACCTTCTATACAAGTAACAGAATTGCTATAACCGCTTTTATAATTCAAAAACCCTTCTTTGTACTCGGCAACTTTTAACTCTTCTGAATAAATTCTAGCAAATTCTTTTAATTCCGGATGTTCACATTTCTTCCTGCCTTCGTATCCGGAAATGGAAACTGATATAAACTGTTCATCTCTATGCCGAGGAGATTCAAGACCCGATTTATCTAAATCGTATATATATTGATAATCAGTACCATAATAAATTGTTCCCTTTTTGTCTGGATCATTTGTTTTCATTTTTCATCGCTTCTTTTTATAATATATAAAAAACGCGGTTTTGTCGAACTTTCGGACTAAAGTCCGCGTTCGCAGGCTTATAGCCTGAAAAACCTCAAGACTTGTGAGACAACCAACCGGCTTGTCGAACAAGTCCATTAAATAAGATATGAATAAAGAAATATGCCTACGGTGTGATAAGCAGTTATTATAAGCGCTTGAAGGATATTTTAAAATGTGGTAAATTGGTATAACTTTTTGGGGTAGATATGGAGCAAAAAAACACTGAAACCGCAATCTCTAAAAAAAAAATCTTTTTCAGATGGGGATTTAGCGGACCACTTGAATTAGAATATGATGAAATACCTTTTTACAGAAAGAGATGGTTTGTTGTTTCATTAACTTTATTATTTATACCCGCATATATACTCATATTTGATTTTACTGGCGATCTTTATGCTTTAAGAGATAAAAAAGTATATAAATTTGAAAATCCTGTTTTAGCTAAAATAAGTATTTTTCTTTTAACTCAGGCAATAATGCTTTTTTTTACAAAAATAGTATTTCCAGTAATAATATATAAAGCACTGCATAACGACTTAAAGAGAATGTTGGATTTATAATTTCGCATGAGAAAGCACCCAAAATATATGTCATTTTTTGAGTTTGAAGGCGTTTTTCAAGCAAAAAACAAAGTGTTTCTTACCGGAAAAATAAATTCGACAGTCTCAACGAGGTTGCAGAAAAACTGTTTTTGAACAAAAAAGCTATTGAAAAACCATTGATTTTGGGCGTTTTGGGACCAATTTTAGGCATATTTTGAAGTCATTTTTTTAGAAACTATGCTTGTCTGCAACCTCAACAGGACTGCTTCGCCGTCTTACGGCGTCTCGGGTTCCACAAAGCCGCAGTCTGGCTACGCCCTTTGAGCGGTTTTTCTCCGCCACATTTGAGGCAGGGATTGTTGCTCCGCAACGCCCTATAAACTGCCCCAAACATCAGTTACAGCCAGAACGTTAGGCGGCATGCCAACTAAATTATTTTGAAAATATTAGGTTAGAAATGATAAAAAATGTTCATTTAGAATTATTGGTAAATTACCGAAATATATATAGTGGAGGCTTTAAGTGAAAGCAAAAATTTGTGTAATTATCAGCATTTTGGTAATCGGGTCTGTCTTTTTCAGTTGTTCAACAAAGAATGGTATAACCGAATCCGGCATAAATGTAAAAGCAACAGGTACTTCCGAAGGAATTATTTTGCATTTTGACAATATTCCAAAAGATATAGGTCTTATATGGGTTTCTCTTCGAGATTTTTATGGTATTGATTCGAACCACCCAATAGAAACTTATGCTGCCATTGAAGGTAATGAATTGACTGAATTAAGAAAAAATCAAAATTTAGTTTGTCCGTTTGTTAAAAATGGGCATGACTATGTAATTTCGGTTTATTTTAAAAAAGATCATGAAAGTGAGTCTTATAAATGGTATCATACCGGCGCTATTGCCTCTGGTGGAATTTACCTGACAAATTTTCCGTTGCTTTGTTTCAATGATAAAAAAGATAGTGTTACATTATCCGAAAAGCCAATATTTTCTGAAGAAGTCATTTATTCTCAAGATAGTTTTTTTGATTATACTGCTTTTGTGGTAGTGGATAAGAATGATGCCCTGTATGGCGGCGGCGGCAGATCGAATGAATTAACCCATGATATTGGTTTTTTAACAAATGAAACTAAAGAACATTTTGGAATTACAGGAGATTTACCCGTATTTGCATCCGTCCGTTGTATTTTGAATTATGGAAAACAGGAATGGGTTGTCGGAATCGCAAATACAGAAAGATCAATTATGTCATTCTAATAAAACTTAATGGTGTACGTTGGTACGGCACACAATAGGACTGTATGCAACAGTTTTGCGAATCTTTATAATTGGCTAAAAGAAGCATAAAACCCAAAAATTTCTTTTGCCCCGCGTTTGCTCGTCTCAGTGCGACATCCTGTCCGCGCGGGTTTTACTCCATAAATTGGGAAAAACAATAAATCAAAAAGATAAAAACGTCAGATAACATATAAACCATGCGCCTTCAGTGCGGTAGGCAACTATTGTAAATATTGACGGGCGTACCGCTCGCCCCCGCCTTACGGCGGACAATATATAAATCCCCAGAGCTCCCATATAAGGCATATCACCGCTTTTTTATTAATGGACTTGTTCGACAACCCGGTTGGTTGTCTCACAGTCTTGCGGTTTTTCAGGCTATAAGCCTGCGAACACGGACTTTAGTCCGAAAGTTCGACAAAACCGCGTTTTTTATATGAAGTTGTTCAGAAACTGAAGTTTCCGAACAACTCCAATGTTCTTGTTTGAGGCGGTCTGAGACTGCTCACCACGCAATATTCGCTGGCATTCCCCTCAAAAAGCCCCTTTTCCCGCTTGTAATTCCTTTCAATCTCTGCCACAATATTACTCATGAGTGACAAAACCGCCTTTTGGACAGAATACGACCAAAGGTCAAAGTCAATCAGGTAACTATACACATCTTTTAATTAACCATGTCAAGCAACCAACCATTAGAATTAAATCACCCCAATTTTATATTCTTCTCTTTTGGAAAAAGCGTCAGTTGCTTTTTTATAAACATTTTTGTAAAGGAAACAAACAAATGAAAACAAAGAAACCGGCAAGCATAATCCTTGCCGCCACCCTGTTCGCTGTCGCGTTAACCGTCGCTGTCGATTCGCCCATACCCGACAATTTTGTGCGGGTAGAAGGGGGGACGTTCCAAATGGGTAGTAACAGCGGCGAGAGCGATGAAAAACCCGTGCATATGGTCACGGTAAAAAGTTTCAGCATAAGCAAGTACGAGGTAACGCAGAAAGAATGGTACGAGGTGATGGGGACAACGGTACGGCAACAGCGTGACATGGCGGATAAATCGTCGTGGCATATACGCGGCGAAGGGGACAATTACCCGATGTACTACGTGAACTGGTACAAAGCGGTGGAGTACTGCAACAAACGGAGTTTGAAGGAAGGGCTTACCCCGGCGTACCGTGGATCGACAGGCAATATCACCTGCGACTGGAACACCAACGGCTACCGCCTGCCTACCGAAGCGGAGTGGGAGTTTGCGGCGAAAGGGGGAACCAAGGACTATTTAAAGACGGACTATTCGGGGAGCAACAGCGTAGAAGCTGTCGCGTGGTATGACGGGAACAGCAAAGGCAGTACGCATCCTGTAGGGACGAAGGCGGCAAACAGCCTGGGGATACACGACATGAGCGGAAATGTGTGGGAGTGGTGCTGGGACTGGTACGGGGCTTATGCAAGCGGCTCCCAGACAGACCCGCGTGGGGCGATCTCTGGCGATGACCGTGTGATACGCGGAGGGAGTTGGGGCGATATGGCTGAGGATGTTCGTTCAGCTTATCGATACTTCATCGACCCTTACGACGGGGACTTCAACTTCGGCTTCCGGCTGGTGCGGAACTAAACAATTAGCAAATGAGAAATGAACACTTTAATTACTCATTGTTATTTTGAGATGCGGTACGTGGTGACTGACACCGAAAATGCGTAGTTTAGATGAAAAGCAAATTATAGTGTGTTAATAAAATTGTTAAGGAGAAAAAAGTAACACTGAAAAAGGCAACGGCAAAAGCGAAACCGACCACAAAAGCGAAAGTAAAAATGCGCTCAACCAGCCGAGCAAACCCTGCCCTTGATTCTGACAACATCACCCTCATAGCCAACGCCTTCAACTCCAAAAGGGGAATACTGGAAGCCGCCCGCCGCCGCATAGACGCCGCGGAATCAACCTACAACGAACTCCACCCTTTCTTCAAACACACAAGAAGAATGACCAAAGACGGCAGTATAAACCTTGCCTCCAAACCCCCTCATTCGCCAAAAAAAGCCCCAATTTTGCTCAAAACACTCATTCTATGGCATTTACCCCAAAAATATTTATTTCTATCAAAGACTGATCCTTGCAATTCAAGAAACGGTTCGCAGAAACCAAAAATTGATTCATGCAAAGCAAAGAGCAATCTTTGGAAAACAAAAGCCTGTTTTTGCAAAAAAAAGTGACGGAACAAAACCGTGCAAAGGGCGTAAACCCGAAAATGGTTTTGTGTAGCCCGGGCCACCCAACGGGCGGCGAAGCAGTTACAGTCCTGTTAAATGCCGTTGCTTGTTAGATATATTAAAACAAAATAATTATTAATTTTGGCTTTCAAGGAATTTTTCTGTAAATATTGAATGCATTATTTGCCAGTAGCCTTCATATTTAAATACTAATGTTATAACTGTATCATTTGAATGCCATACTGAATAAATAGGCATTTCCATTTTTAACAATGCATCCTTTCCTCTCTCATTGCCCATATCTAATACAGGTATATCCTTCGAATCTATTGGATTCCCATATTCTTTTATTAAATTATTTTTTATATTATTATATACACTAATATAATAATTCCTGTCGTTTTTTTCAGATTTAATTTGAGATGATGAGTTTATATCATATGAACCTCCGACTAATTTATTATCCATAAATATAAATATAACATCTGCATCATAAGAATAATATTTTGTCCTATATGTATTAAAAATTATTCCATTAGCATTCTCTGTTTCCTTTGGTTTTCCTAGTTTTCGAATTATTTGATCAATATCTGTATCCCATGAAAAATCAGATAAACGAATGTCTTCCTGTATACAAGAATTAAAACCACAAAAAATTAATAATGATAAAATAATTAAGTATTTCAATTTACAAATCTCCTTCTCTATAACCTCTTTTACCCTCATATTAACTTATTATATATTATTTCTCATTTTAAGTCAAGTATAATTCACCACATTTTCAAGCAATGGCATTTAACGTTTTGGCTGTAACTGACGTTTGGGCGGGCATATAAGGGCTTTGCGAAGCAAAGACCGCCCGCCCAAATGTGGGTGAGGGAGGCGTGGGAATGGGCGTAGCCCATGACCTAGCCGACCGAACCCCGAGCCGCATTTATGCGGCGATGCTGTTACAGTCCTGTTAGGCG
>JAITUY010000240.1 GCA_031286095.1 Treponema sp.
AACATCACATTCTCCCGTGCCGCCTTTGCCAGCATCCGGCTTGAACAGACTTTCGTCATGTACCCGTACACGAACAGCTTCGTCATCATTACAGGATGATACCGGCTCGCTCCGCCGCCTGTTTGATACTTCCGCAACAGCTTCTCTATTCCCATTTCGTCTATGACTTCGCTTACCAGCCTGACCAGATGGTCTTGGGGTATGAGTTCTTCGGCAGTGGGAGGTATTAAAAATGCTTGGTGCTGTTCATAGGGCTTGTACGTTATTTTGTCTCTTTTCCCTTTGCTTATATTGAAACTTTATCATGTTTTTTATCTTGGGGAATTTATAAGGGACTGCCATAAATTACTTCATGGACAGCCCCAGTCCTGCATTTTTTCGGGCTAAAGCAAGCTTTGGTCATGCAAAAATACTTTTTATTGGTAGTTGTTCGGAAAACTGAGGTTTCCAAACAACTCTATTATAAATTCTTCATAATCATAGAAAAAAACAATCTTGGTGTTAATTTTGAGATAAGCGGCGTTTTAATGATACTTGCTTTTTGTATACCAATAATATTTCTGATGTTTTATGCGGTCAGGCAAAAAGGGTGTATTTTGGGATTTATATTTTCATCTGTCTGGTAGTCTCTAATCCGTAGTAAATTACTATCTTTTGTAATATAACACTCTGCAAATGTTTTATAAAAAGGGCTTTGCGGGAAAGTAAGGAGGATATTATGAAGATAAAATTCAAGCTGAGCATTATAGTAATCGTAATTATGGCTGTTATTGTAACAGGAATTGTCATATTAATGACAAGGCAAATTTCCAGTATTAGTTATTATTTAAATACCCGAAGCCTCGAAAATTTAATCAGTCATCGCGCGGAAATTCTGAAAGGTCAGGAAAACAGCAATATTCGGACATTGCATGCACTGGCAAACATAATGGGCGATTATGAATCAATTAAAACAAAAGAACGCCGGGATTACTATGATAATATTCTGCGAAATGCCCTGGGGGTCGAACCTCAAATGACGGCGCTGTATACTGTCTGGAAACCAAACGCCATTGACAACATGGACAGTGAAAATATTGGCAGGATAGGGTCAAGCCCTTCTGGACAGTACGCGATGGCTTACTTTAGGGAAACTAATAAAATAACCGGGCGCACTAGTAGCAATATTGATAGTGTTATAGCGCATATTAACGGTCACAACGCGTACAAAGACCGTGTGGATAATCCAGTCTTTTTAAAAGTAAAAGAAGAGAACACACTAATAATCAGAATGATGGTTCCCATTATTAACAACCATACAAAAGAAGTAGTAGGGGGGCTTGGTTGTTTTTTGGCTGTCGAGAAAATACAGCAAATAGTGGAAAACACCAAAAAAACAAACAATGAAATTGTCATGATGGCTATATATTCGGGCAACGGAACGATTATGGCGCATTATAAGCCGGAACGAATTGGCAAGAGGATGCTGGATGTCGATATAGAACTGGGTGACTCAAGGCAGGAATTGTTTCAGACCATGCAGGCGGGAAAACCTTTTATAGACACTGTGCGCAATTTTAATCTTAAAAATAATATGATATTTGTAACTAAGTCTTTTCCGGTTGGCAATTCGGGGCATAATTGGTCAATGTTGATAGGTATTCCTGAAACCTATGTTTTTAAAGAAGTTAAAGCCATAACCGGATTTATCATTATACTGGCTGTAATGGCAATTCTGGTAACAGCTGTAATTATTTTTGTCATTCTTGAAATTACTACAAAACCAATCGGTATGGTAACAGATATGCTAAAGGATATTTCCGAAGGCAAAGGAGACTTAACGCGGTCTATCCCTGAGAAAGGAAACGATGAAATTACCGCCATGTCGCACTGGTTTAATCTGGCTTTAAAAAGGCTGAAGAGCATGGTTCTTAACATAAAACGGCAGGCGGCAATATTGTCAGAACCCGACAAAGAACTGTCCGGTAATATGGTGTAAATCTTTACGATAGAGTTGTTTAGTCTGACCGCATAGTTTATGCGGTCAGATATTTTTTTAGTATTACCATTACTTCGGCAAAGTCAATCGGTTTTCCTATATGATCGTTCATGCCGGCAGACAGGCATCTTTCAATATCTTCACGGAATACGTTTGCTGTCATCGCAATTATCGGTATAGTCTTAGCTTTCGGATGCTCAAAATTGCGTATAAGTCTTGTGGATTCATAACCGTCTACGCCCGGCATGTGAATATCCATAAAAATAAGGTCAAAGGAATCGGGGTTGGCGCAGAATAAATCGTACGCTTTCTGCCCGTCTTCGGCTATTGTTATTTCCATTCTCAAAGGTTCCAATATAGTAACGACTATCTCGCGGTTTATTTCAATATCTTCGGCAAGTATTATATGTTTACCGAAGTAATCAGGCTTGTCCGTGTTTTGCGTTTCTTGCCCGCCGGCGTCTGCATATGGCGTCTGCTGTTCCGGGTTTCCTGTTTCCGCGCGGATAGTAAAAATAAAGGACGCTCCTTTGCCCATTTCGGATTCTATCCATATTTCACCCTGCATCAACTTTACAATTTCTTTGGAAATTGCAAGACCAAGCCCCGTACCGCCGAATTTCCGTCCTATGCTGGAATCTACCTGAACAAAAGATTCAAAAAGCTTGCTCTGTTGTTCTTTTGGTATTCCTATTCCCGTATCTTTGACTAAAATTTCCAAAGTACAGAAATTCGGCTCTTTATCATATAACCGCCGGACGGAAAGCATGATATTGCCTCCTTCCGGCGTGAATTTAACGGCATTGCTCAACAGGTTGGTAATAACTTGGGCAAGCCGCTGATCATCTGTTATAATTTTTTGCGGAAGATCAGGAGCCGCATTCACGGTAAATTTTTGTTTCTTTTCTTCAATGCGAAATTCAAAAATATTAACAACTCTTTGTATCATAGCGGATAACTCAAACTCGGTGTAAGAAAGTTCAAATTTATCTTCTTCAATTTTTGACATATCCAGAATATCATTGATAATCCCAAGCAAATGAACAGACGCGCTCTCTATTTTTTCAAGACAATAATCTTTGCGCGCAGGATCGTTTGAACCTTTTGCAATGGTAGTCATACCGATTATGGCGTTCATGGGAGTACGGATTTCGTGGCTCATGTTGGCAAGAAAATAAGACTTTGCGCGGCTACCCTGTTCCGCGCGTTTTTTAGCGTCCAGAATTTCGGTCATGTCATGGAAAAGTATAAAAGCGCCCTGAAATTCGTTATCGCTGTACATGGGTGTAAAATGAATCTCATAATGACGGTTATTCCCCTCGTTGCTAAAATCCATGACACGTTCAAATATTATGGGTTTTTTTTCGTCTATTGACGCGCTGAAAAAAGCGTTGATTTCGTTAATCGCTTTAGAATCAGCAAACATACCGAAAATTTCGTTATAACTTGCTTTGCGAATTTCATCAAAATTTTTAATTTTGGTTTTTTGCAAAAAAACTTTTGCGCAGTAAATAAGACTGCTGTTTTTATCCAAAAGCATTATAACATCGGGACTGTTATCAAAAACAAGTTTCATATAATTGTCCTGGTGGGCAAGCCAGCGTTCTTTTATTGAGCGTACGTATTCATATACGGCGGTAAGCAGCGTTACAAAAAAATAAACGCCGCACAGAAGAGCCGCCTCTTGCGCGGTATAATGGTATTTTGAAAAACCGCCAAAGGTTCCCACTGTAGCGGCGATAAAAATAATCAGCGCGGGGATAAACCCGACTGGAAGCCCCAGCGTAAAAATGGACATTAACGGATAAGAAAATATCCATAAGCTGGAAAGCCCGTGCATTTCAAATTTAATAAAAACCGATAGTCCGCAAAAAAAGCCGAAAATGGCGGTAATAATTAAACCGCTTGCGGTAAACGGCATCTCTGTACGCAGTAAAAAAAGATTTAATAATATCATGAAGCCCAGAGTTATCTGAATAAGACCGTCGTCTATGTTTCCGTTTTGCATATCTATAACGCCCAGGGATATGATTAAAATAGAGGCAATAGTATAGAAGATGTTAAGAACGATAAGACGGAGTATTGCGTCCATGTTAGTCTCGTACTGAAAACTTGAGTATTTTCCGCTGGTGAATCCTGAAATGATAAAATCATTAAGGCTTTTCATAATTTATCCTTGATACAGGTTTTCTTGTTTTCATCTTTTTCCAGTAATTTTTTCGCGCAAGAAACCGCTACAAGAATTCCCAATACCAAAAGCATAACGGAGATACATATCTGAATACTGTCAACCGCCGGATTAAATTTACCGTTTAATAAAAGCATGATTTTTTTTATTATGTTCAGGGAAAGAGAAGTATAGGTAACAACTAACATGATCACAGTTGGAACAACAATCATATAAAAACGCTTTCCTGTTTTTTTGAGAAACAGCGTGCAGGCAATCAAAGTTAGCGCGGCAAGAAGTTGATTGGCGGCCCCGAACAAAGGCCAAATTTTTTCATAACCCATTATCGATAAAAGAAAGGCGGGTATCAGGGTAACGCAGGAAGCTACAGCCTTGTTCTTAAATATTCTGACCCAAAGTTTATTTTCCTGTTTATGTTCGTCAATTGATAAAAGTTCATGAAAAGAAAGCCGCCCCAGCCGCGCGACCGTATCCAATGTAGTAAGCACAAACGCGGAAACCGCCAGCGAAACAATAACAAAAGACGCCTCGTGGGGCAGTCCGAGCTGAGAAAGAAAGCCTGAAACAGCGGTCGCAAATATAACCGGCGGAGAACCTTGCGGCAGTTTCCCATTCCACGCAAGAGAGCCTACCGCAATAACGGCAAGAACTGCAACCATAGTTTCTACCAGCATTGCGCCGTAAGAAATGGGAAGCATGTGCTTTTCATTGCGTATTTGTTTAGACGCGGCTCCGGTAGTTACCAAAGAATGAAAACCCGAAATCGCCCCGCAGGCAATGGTAACAAAAAGGCTGGGAAACAGAAGATTGCCTTTTATGTTAAAACCTGTGAACGCGGGAATTGAAATTGGCGGCGCGGTAAAAACAACCCCGATAAAAGCGGAAAGCATCATAGCCATCAATAAAAATGAATTAAGATAATTACGGGGCTGTCCTAACGCCCATACCGGAACAATCGAAGCGATAAATATATAGATAAAAATCAGTAAGAACCAGACTGATTTCTCCATAAAAATGGGAAAGAAAAGCCCCAGCACAATGCAGATAATAAGAAGATCAACGGCGATAATGCCGCTTGCCAAACCCGACGCTTTTCGTTTGCGGATAAAAAACCCAAGTACTATTGCGGCAATTATAAAAAGGCTTGAACTGGAAGCCACCGAAGCGTTTATTTTGTTGCGAATTCCCTCCGCGTCAAAACCTGCGAATGTTCCGGCCACGATATCTGCGAAAGCCGCCGCAATAAGTATCGAAAAGAGCCAGACAAAAATCAAAAAAAGACGCTTGCCCGCTTTTCCTACATAACACTCAATTACATATCCGATGGACTTTCCCTTGTTTTGTACTGAGGTGTAGAGCGATACAAAATCATGCACAGCGCCAAAAAAGACACTGCCAAAGAGTAGCCATAACAGCGCGGGTAGCCAGCCGAACATAGCGGCGATAATTGGTCCGTTTATCGGCCCAGCGCCGGCAATGGACGCGAATTCGTGCCCAAAAAGCACCGCAGGGGATGTCGGCACATACTCCTGTCCGTCTTCCAGTTCACAAGCCGGGGTTTTTCGGGAAGGGTCTATTCCCCATTTTTTGGCAAGAAACCTGCCGTAAAACAGGTAGGCTAACGAAAGAGTAATTATAGAAATAATTAAAAGTTGTAAACCATTCATTTGATAAATATAATATAATATAAATCGTCATATTTTGAACTATGTCAAAATAATGTTATATAACAATTCGCCATTATTTCAAAAGTATGATAAAATCCATTAGATGTATACTAGGGAAATATTGTCGCCAAGAGCCTCCCCCATAGAGGACGGGGTCCCTCTTTTTGGGACATGGAACGAGGCCTTTGATAAGGTAGATTTACAGGAAATACGCAAACCTTTTCTATATCCCGTACCTCGCTGGATGAAGGCCGCGCGGATAAAGGAATGGGAATGTTTTAGCGCCCACGATGACAAATTTATGCTGTCGGCGCTTTTTTGTAATGTAAAATTGTACCGTATGGCGCAGGTTTTGCTCTATGACAAGGAAAATGGCAAAAAATTCCTCTTTAGGAAGATAAAACCGGGTACTGGCTGGCATCTTCCTCAAAGTCTTGCAAACGCTTCATTAGACAGTTATTCTTCCCGTTTTTATTTCCGTATTCATAGCTGGCTGGACGCGGATACCATAAAGCTGGATATAGATGTCGAGGCCGCCCGTAAGCACCCTTCATTAACTGTTCATCTTGCCTACAATGCAAGCAATCAGGAAGTTACGCCTATGGTAGTTTCACTGGGGATAACCGGACGGCGAAGCATGTACGCCTATAAAACACTTTCTCCGGTACGCGGCGACATAGTCCTTGGAGGGCGGCATATCAGCCTAAAACAGGATAGTTGCTCTGGATTTTTTTGCGATTATAAGGGATATTTTCCATATAGAATGAAGGCTACAGTCTGTTCCGCTATGGGTTTTGATGAAGAAAAAAGACGGTTTGGCTTCAATATTGCCGAAAATCAAACTAGGGAGACAAACAAAAATAACGAGAACGCGCTATGGCTAAACGGACAATTAACCCCTTTGCCGCCGGTGCTTATAACAATGCCAAATGGTCCGGAAGCCGAATGGGTTATTCAGGACGTTGAGGGTATGGTAGATTTGACATTTACCCCAAAGGAGCAAAACAAAAGCGCGATGAATTTAATTTTTACAAACGCCGAATTAAATATTCCATTCGGGTATTACAACGGGGTGTTGGTAAATTCCGAAGGAGAAAAAATACAAATTAAGAATCTCTTTGGAACAGGAGAAAAACTTTATTTACGGGTGTGATTATGGCAAAGAATGAAAAGGCAATTTACGCGCCGGGTGAACTTAGTAATCTTCGGGAAAAATTAGGCGTTACGGATCATGTCGAAGCAAAGCGCATGGCTGAAGTTCTCGGCGGTGAAGTAGGTGTGGAACGAAACGTAGAACCGGAAATAAAAAGCAAACCCAGAAAAGACGATGTTGTTATAGGCGGCAGGCGCGGCAGAAGGGTAGATGTTGCCGGCGATGAGGTTGATGAAAGGCTTAACAGAGTCAGAGCCAGATTAGACACGTTTCCAGGAGACGATCCTACAGTACCCATTAAATTAAACTACAAGGAAAGGGTAAAAATAGACCAGCTTTCCGGTCAGATTTTTTTTGAGATAAAGACATCTTTTCAGGTTCTTGTCTCCATTTTTTCATTTTTTAAGGAACCTGTAGACTATGTAAATTCCCGTTTTGTAACTAAACGCATGAATGAATATTTTTCAAAAATTGAAAGACTTGTAACATCGGTAAACAATCTTTTCCCAAAAAACAACACAAAACGCAACACACAGTTAAAAAGGGCGAATCCATTTGTTTTTAAAATAATGGATGCTCTGCGCAGTTGGAATATAGAACAAATCTCAAAAAACATCTCTGAGTTACAGGCGCACCCGCGCACTGTAAAGGTTTCTGATTTTACCGAAATCTTAAAACTTGTATATAAACCCCTGTATGTTCTTTCAGATTTGAGTATTGAACAAATAAAATCCGCTTTCAAGCTGGTCTATAAAATTCTTTACATAGAAAGCCCTATGGACGCAAAGGAAAAATATCAAGATGTTATTCGCAACATTATAGCGTCAATTACGGAAATACGGCGGGTTGTTCAATACGGAATGTATCCGCTGTTAATGAAGTTGATTTCCAATCGTTTTATTTCTTATGAGCGTTTTTTCACCGAACGCAGAAGATGTTTTATGGCGTTTTTGAACGCTACCGCATCTGAACAGTTATCTTCTTCGGAAATAAACACACAGCAAATTGACAGCGTGGACGTAGATACTCTGCAAAAAAACAGCGCAAGTGATGAAGACGGCGAACAGGTTGACAGCGAGGAAAAACCAGATGGAGAACCTGTCCAGGAAGAAGACCCGAATGATCCAAAGGTAATAGAACGAAAAGCAAAGGAAGAGTCCGAAAAAGCGGAGATAAGGGCGCTGGAACAGGGGCAGGCGGCGCTGGAAGCACTGTTTCCAAAAGTTGGCTGGGATAAACTTGAGGAACATCCTGATCTTTATCCGTATTTTGCCAATATATACAACATGAAGCACGGCTTTGAGTTGCTTTCACCTTCTGATCCGCTTCAGCAAGTTTCTGTACTGATGCACATAGTGGACGATCTTTTTATTGGAATGCGTTATGTGAATTTCGGGGCAATATTGGGGGCGGACGGCAAATTGATAAGGTTAAGCGAGGATATGTCGGAGATTGTCAACAACTGGCGTATGTATATAGAAGACAGCTTTTTAAAGGAGTATTTGCCGCGTTTGGCGGAATACTGCCGGATGATAGAAAATTCCGAAGAAGGGAGGGCGTCGGCTTACGCGAGGAAAAACCTGAATGAACTCCGCTGGATTAAACGGCTTTATTTCCTTCCATATTATAAATTTGAATCCGTTGGACCGCCGCCTTTTACAAAACAGGACGTTGTTCCAATCTATACTCAGATAAGGAAACTTAGGAAATACCTTACTTCGATTGCAATGGGTATTGAACAGGGCATGCGCGCCGGCGGAGCCGCGGCTAAAGCCCCATGCGACGGAATACTTAACCCGTGGGAAAGTTATAATTTTCAGATACCGAACCCCGTATCAAGGCGTTTGGATATGATGATCCCGCCGGAAAGAAAAATAAACGCGACGCTTATTTTCTTTTCCTTGTCGGCGGTTACTGTAATGGATTATCTTATAAACAACGAAAACAGCTGGTTTTATGCAAACCGTTCCGGACCTCTTTTCAGAAGCGTAAGGGACGAAGGGATTATTCCTATTTTCGGCGTAGACGAAAAATTGGACGCGGACAAGATATTCAGGGATTCTTTAAAGAAAGTTTAAAAACTTCTCTTATACAGGCAGTAATTGCACTTCCGTTCCAAGCGCCTTTGCCGCCTGTTCCGCGGCTTTTGTTCCGGCGATAATTACCGAGCCTGTCGCGGGTCTTGAACCAAGCTCCGAAAAAGCAGACGCTATATCCGCGGTAGAAATTGAAACAAGGCGTTCCATTTTTCTCTTGCGGTAACTGTCATCTATCCCGTAAAGAAAACGGTAAAAATCAACAAGCCCGTTTTCGGCGCTTGTACGCGGCCGCGTCTCTTTCGCATAACACCCGATAATACTTTTTACAAGGGCGTCTTCACTGCAATTGCCGTGCGCGCTGTTTTTTAGTATCGCGGAAATAATATCCAGCGAGCGCAGAGGGTTGGGATCGCGGTAGGTCGCGGTGGAAAAACAGTTTTCAAGACTGTCGCTGGACGCAAACGCGCCGTAAGCGCCGCCCTTCATGCGTATGTCTTCCCAAAGCGCCCCCGTCGAAAGCTGGTGAGACAACACCATTTCCGCAATTTGTCCGGTAGTGTCAAAAACCGCCGCGTTCGCGGTTCGCGCCGCAAAACCAATCTGAAGGGAAGGAGACGCAAAAACCTCTGTTGCGGCGACGCAAACTGCAGGCGCGCATGATGCGCGAGGCGCTGGGGCGCCAAACCTGCTGAACCTTTGCGAAACTTCCGCGCCCGCTGTCTGCAACGCTCTGCCTGTCAGGTTGGCGATAAGACCAGAGCCTGAAATTTTTTCCTGTAAATATTTTAATTTATTCGCGACTGTAACCGCATCGTACTCCGCAAGGCGGTGAACAAATTCTATTTGAGAAAGTCCGTTCCATGTTTCTTCCGTTCTTTTGCATAAGGAATTACCCCGTCCCGCCTTGATAGAAGCGTATTGATGACCCATAGGCGCGAGACTGGAACCTAGCTCTGTCTTCATTTCCAGAACAAGATCGGTTATGCGGTCGTGATCGGAAAAATCCGCCTCGCAGATAAGGCGAAGTACAATGTCCAAAGACGGCGCGATTTTTTCGTCAAGGCACTTTAAGCGGAAAATCAGCCAGTTTCTGCCCGCCAGATCAAAAAGACCGGATGCGGTTTTCAGGAGCTTGTCCGTGCCTGCGACTGCCGACCCCGTGTGAAGTACCGCGTTAAAGCCGCCGGCTGTCCGCGCCAGTAAACTTGACACTTCGCCGTAATCCATTCCCGGAAGCCCCATGGAAACAATCGCTCTGGAAAAAAACGGTAGCCACAAATAATCTTCGTCCGGCAAAATGTCTACAGGAAACGCCAAATCTGTGTATGTAATACCGTTTGTGT
Source organism: Treponema sp. (assembly GCA_031286095.1). Lineage (GTDB taxonomy): Bacteria > Spirochaetota > Spirochaetia > Treponematales > Breznakiellaceae > WQXQ01. The sequence continues at coordinate 10,369 of JAITUY010000240.1, forward strand.
AAAGGTCGTGGCACAAAGCGGGTATTCCGCGCAAATCCTCATGACGGCGGTGGATAATGTCGCTTTCGGCCGTAAGATCGTTACGCGAGAGATGAGGAATTGCTGAAAGCGCCTGCGGTGTGTCGGCTTCGCTCTGGATTTTTTCCAGCTCTTTTGCTTTTTCTATAATTTTTTGACGCTCTGTCTTGCTCATGTTTTTTTCGGTATCGGCAAGATGTTTAGAAAGTTTTTCTTCCTGCTGATGTAAAAAATCTTTTTTTGGCTCAAGAATAACAAGGGCGCGGTGCGGGTTGTCCAGAAAATATTTTTTTATAAGTTTTTCAAAGTATCTGCTGTCGTTTGCAAGATTCTCTTTCATCTTTGTCATAGACGGCAAAAGAAGCAGGCTTTCCCATGGCTTACAACCGTGCAACCACGAGCGCAGAGAACGGCGCATCCAAACGAGCGAGAACGGTCCCCCCGATCTGCGGATTTCCCTTTGTGAAAATTCCATGGATAAAACAGCCGCTGACGTTTCTTCCGGCGGTATGCCCTCTGTAACAAGCCTGTTTAGCTCGTTCATGATAAGTTCTTCTATTTTTTGCCCCATCTGCTGTATGTCGCCGCTTACGCCTTTTAAACCCGCTACAAATAATGTTTCCCTTATTTCGCCCTCAAACCCTGATACGGGAGTAATGTCTTCGCCAAAGCCCGATTCAATTAATTTGCGCGTCAGCGGAGAGCCGTCATGTCCCAGTAAAATTTCGGTAAGCGCGGCCAACGCTATGCTTTCATCGACATCGGTAACATCGGAACAAAGCCATGAAAGAAATATGGTCGCTTTTGCCGAGCCGTCCGCTGGACAAGGAACGGCAATTTTTTTCGGTTCTTTCCAGCGCGCCGTTTTGTTAACCTGTTCACATTCTTTGCCGCCTTCGATTTTGGAAAAAAATTGATCGTTTAAAAACGAAAGTTGTTTTTCTGTAGGTATGTTTCCCGCGAGGAATACCTTGCAATTTGCCGGAGAATAACGGCTACGGTGAAACTCAAGCAAGCCCTCCCACGTTAAAAGAGGAATTTCCTGCGGATCGCCGCCTGAATCAAAAGCGTAGGGAGTGCCGGGCAGTATTGCGATTACCGACCAGTTTGAGGCGTAAGAATCAAGCGAGGAATAAGCGCCCTTCATCTCGTTGTAAACAACTCCGGTGATAGACAGTTTGCCGTTCTGATACTCGTACCTGTGTCCTTCCTGCATAAATGTCCATTCGGGAAGCAGGGGGCGGAAAACCGCGTCGCCGTACACCGACATCAAATTAAAATAATCGTGTTCGTTGGTGGAGCTTGCGGGGTATACTGTTTTGTCGGGGAACGTCATCGCGTTCAGAAAAGTTTGAAGACTCCCCTGAGCGAGAACAATGAATGCGTCTTTCAGCGGATAATGTTCCGAGCCGCACAGAACCGAGTGTTCAAGAATGTGAGGCGCGCCCGTGTTGTCCTGCGGATAAGTTTTAAAGGCAAACGAAAAAAGATTTTCGCTGTCGTCGTTCAAAACGTGAAAAACCTCCGCGCCGCTTTTTTCATGTTTCGCCCAAATTCCGGCAGCTTGCAGTTCTTCCATGTCAACTATGTCCAGAATGACAAACCCGCTGTCCAGAGTCTGTCCTTTTTTTAGATTTGTTTTCTCTGTATTGCTCATACAAATACATCCTTATCACTGTAAAGTATAATATCCCCGTTTTCACGCGCTTTCCTGAACCACGAAAGAAACTCCCCCGCGGCGGCGTCGCAATCGCGTTTTGGAACCGCGCCAAGAATTTCAAATTCCTCGCGGATTAATTTTCTTCTGCCAGCCGAAACGCATGACAGTATTTTTTCGCAGAATTGTTTTCCCCTGCCCTTCATTAAAATAGCGATTTCCTGTTCCGACATCATCGCAAGTTTTTCCTGAATCGGCCTGTCTACGGTGTATACAACATCGTCAAGCGTGTAGATTTTTTCTTTAAGGGTTTTCCCTATGGCGGGACTGCTCTGCTCAAGTTCGTTGATAATCTTATCGCCAAAATCGTAGTCCCCTTGTTTTAAGATAGCCGCCAGCGTCTGCATACCGTCAATTTCGATGTCTCCCGCGCCGCCGGAAATATTACGCGCTTTTTCCCTTAACCCCGCCGTTACCTGCTCCAGCACTTCGGGGGAAATTTCTTTTTGATACGCGATGCGCTTAAGAATTTCCGGCTTTCTTTCCGGCGGAAGTTTGCTTATTGTTTCCGCTGAAAGTTTTGAAGGCAGGCGCGAAAGTATAAGCGCGATTGTCTGAGATGATTCAGGCTTTAAAAGCATGACAAGCTGTTCTGCGGAAAATTCTTCCAAAAAACTGAAAAGGTTTTCTTTGGATGCGGGAATCGCCCTGTTAAGAATTTCCTCACCTTTTTCCGGCCCCTTGGCGGCGTAAAGTATGCGTCTGGCGGCTTCTATGCCGCCGCGGGTTTTTCCCGAAAAAACATAAGGCTTGGAAAAAAGATCGTGAAACTCGCCGATGATTTTTTTTCCTTCTTCCGGTTTTATTGTTTTTATAAGCGCGATTTCTTTGGATATTTCTTCAACCTGATCCGCGTCAAGCTCCGCAAGAATTTCCGCCGCCTGCTCACTGCCGATAAGAATAAGAAATTTCGCAACTCTGCGGTATTTGGAATCAGGGACGCTGTTACCCGCGCCGGAAGATATAGAAATTTGAACGGAGCCGGATTTTGTTTTTTTGACAAGAACCGGAGGCTGGTTTTCCAAAAACGGAGGCGGAGGGTTGTTTTTCATGTTGATAGTCTGTTTGTAAAGATCGACCCCGTGCCGCATTATGTTTCCCATATCCCCTATATTGTATTACAATAATCGTGTAATTGATAGATACGAAAGGAGACAGGCAGGTGAAACTTGCGCCGTTTTTTATATTGTTTTTCTTGTCCGCCATAAGCGCCTTTTCCCTGGGAAGCAGGCAGACTAATCCAGCCTCCAATCTTTTGCAGAGTGAACAGACAAATGAAAGGGCGGAACAGGTAATGAAAGCCCTGTTTTCCGCTTACCCAAACCAGATAGAACGTGTTGAATTTCGGAACGGCGACTGGGCTTTGCTGTTGCGCGGCGCATGGTTTTATTATGCTGGCGGAAAGTTACTGCCAGAAAACCTTTTGGCAAGCGCGGAAGACATTAATCTTCAGCCTTTTTATAATTACCAAAAAGAATTACCCGCGTGGAAAAAACCAAACGCCGAAGAATCCGCCAGATACAGCGAAATGACAAATAACATAAAACAGAACCCTTTGCGGCGTTCCCCTCATTTTTTTGACGCTCTTTGGCGGGTAAACAACCGCGATGAAGCGTACCAAAGGGTAAAGACAATTCGCTTTTTGGGAAAAACGGTAAACATTCATTATTTAATCATGGAAAATCTGGCTCTTGTAGAAGAAAAAATACTTTCTGTAGCGAAAACAGACCCGCAAGTTAAGTCATGGATAAACGGCATCAATACGCTGGAAGGCTGGTCATGGCGGGACATCGCGCAAACCCAGTCGCGGTCTTTTCACGCTTACGGGCTGGCCGTCGATATTCTTCCCAAGTCGCTTGGCGGCAAAGAAACTTACTGGATGTGGGCGGCGCGGAAAAAACCCGAATGGTGGAATATTTCGTATAACGAACGTTATCATCCTCCCCTTGCGGTAATAAAAGCTTTTGAAACTTACGGGTTTGTCTGGGGAGGCAAATGGCTTTTCTTTGACACGATGCACTTTGAGTACCGTCCTGAAATTCTTATACTGGGAGGAATGCCGCCCGAAACGCGCCGTTAATTGGTCTCGCGAGGCAGTCTGTAGAATACCGGTAAAGTCCTATATTACAGTTGTTCTGAAACTTCAGTTTTCCGAACAGCTACCGATAAAAAACGCAGGACTGGTCAGCGTAGCTGACCATGAGACAACCAACTCGAACCGAAGATTCGCAGTTGTCGAATAAGTCCATTTTGTTTTTTATCAAGGAAGTTGCCCGGAAATTCAAGTTTTTGAATAAGATTATTCAAATTTTTTGTATTATATTACAATAAAATCTCATAGCGACAAAATTTTTTCCTGTAGTTGTTTGTTTATTTTCGATTAAAAAATGAAAATGTAATTAATGATCAAAAAATTTGATGAGAAAAACATTTATCATTTAATTAGCGGCAATATTAAGCGTTTGCGGATACTGCAAAATTTGTCACAGTTAGACCTCTCAATTAGGACAGGTCTTACTCATAATTTTATCAACGATATTGAGAATTGCAAAAAGGGGATTTCCACAAGGTCTCTGGCAAAACTTTCCAACGCTCTGAATGTTGAACCATATCAATTTTTTCTGCCCGAGGGTTTACGTAACAACGATGTTATGATGTATGTGAAAGACTTTAACGACTCGCTTCAAAAAGTTGTTTCTGATCTGACAGATCAGTACCTTGTTAAAGATAAAAAAGTCAAGTAGCCCCCAGCTCTCTTGGCGTAAGCCGGCACACGGCTTGACTAAATCTTAAATTTTCATCATTTTAAAAATATGAGTCGAGGTCATTCCGCGAATTTTGTCCTGCCAGGTGAATACCGGAAAACGGCAGAACGCCTGTTTCCTGAAAACGGGTATTTAAAGGGGCAAAATCCTGATTTAAAGTCCACTGCCGCGTTTGCCAAATCTTTGGGCATAGATGCGGATTATCAGCGTTTGCTTGCCCTTGACAAAAAAAGCGCGGAATTGCGGACATTTATGGAACACTTTCAAAATAATCTTGATTTGTTGATTCAAAAAACATGGGTGGAAAAATCAGAAGAAAAACGCAAAGATCATCTTCAGGATAAAATTCCTGTTTTTGTGGGCTTAATAGAGGGGGAAGATTATTTAAACGCGATAGAAAATTTTGCTTCTATTCTTGAAGAAATGGCGTTTCTCTTTTTTGGCATTCAAAGCAGTAAAAATGACTTTACCGAATACACATTCCGCATTGATGCGCAAATGGGGCTTTTTTGGTGGTACAGCGCAAGACTTTGTATGTTAAAAGAGCTAAGCGGAAAAATCAACCATAACGATAAAATCCTATGGGCGGTTTTGCTTCTTGGTCTGTGTTATCTGACAAACTTTTAGGAGCGTAAATGTCTGTTGAGGAAAATAATACCGCCGGAACCGACTTTATAAGCGAATTTATAAAAGAAGACCTTGCGTCTGGAAAATTCAATTATGTGCATACGCGCTTCCCCCCCGAGCCCAACGGCTGGCTTCACATCGGACACTGCAAGGCGTTTTTTATCGATTTTAGCATGGCGGAGCGTTTTGGCGGAAAATGCAATCTGCGCTTTGACGACACCAACCCCGAAAAAGAGGACGTTTCCTACGTCGAGGCGATTAAGCGCGACATTAAATGGATGGGCTACGATTGGGAAGACCGCGAATTTTACGCTTCCGATTATTACGAGTACCTGTATGAACTTGCGGTAAAAATTATCAAAAAAGGAAAAGCTTATGTTGATGATTTAACCGATACCGAAATCAGCGAATACAGGGGGACGGCGGTTGCGGATAAAAACAATATCACTGTAACGCCGCCCGGCAGAAACAGCCCGTACAGGGATCGTTCTGTCGAGGAAAATCTTGCCCTCTTTGCAAAAATGCGCGCGGGCGAATACGCAGACGGGGAAAAGACCCTGCGGGCGAAAATCGATATGACCCACCCGAATCTGCTTTTGCGCGATCCTGTAATGTACCGCATACGCAGAGAAACCCATTACCGCACAGGTAATTCGTGGTGTATCTATCCCATGTATGATTTTCAGCACCCGCTTTCAGACGCGAAAGAAGGGATAACCCATTCTCTTTGTTCACTTGAATACGAAATTCACCGCCCCCTGTACGAATGGTTTATCAACGAAGCGGAAGTTTTTCCCTCGCGCCAGATTGAATTCGCGCGCCTTAATTTGAGCCATACCGTTATGAGTAAACGCTGGCTTTTAAAACTTGTGCAGGATAAATTTGTTACAGGCTGGGACGATCCGCGGATGCCTACAATAGCGGGACTTCGCAGGCGCGGTTACACTCCCGAGGCGATACGAAGTTTTGTTTCGCAGATTGGAATCGCAAAGACAGACAGCATGGTAGACATCGCCTTTCTTGAATACTGTCTGCGCGAAGACTTAAACAAACGGGCATTGCGCGTGATGGCAGTCTTGCGCCCTCTCAAACTAATCATAGAAAACTGGAACGAAGAAAAAACAGAGGAAATGGAAGCGGTAAACAACCCCGAAGACGAGAGCGCGGGGAAACGCCTTGTGCCATTTTCCCGCGAACTTTGGATTGAGCGCGAAGATTTTGAAGAAGTCCCTCCGCCCAAATACTTCAGGCTTTTTCCGGGAAACTCCGTCCGCTTGCGTTATGCGTACATTGTTACCTGCACAGGCTTTGACAAGGACGCGGACGGCAATATTACAGCGGTGCGCTGTACCTACGATCCAGAAACAAGAGGCGGTAACGCGCAAGATAACAGAAAAGTAAAGGGGACAATCCACTGGGTTTCCGCAAAACATTCTGTTCCAGTACAGGCGCGGATTTACGATTATCTTTTCAGCGCGGAAAAACCGATGGAAGTCTCTGCGCGCCCCGACGGCTCCCCCGGTGAATTTACCGACAACCTAAACCCTAAATCGCTGGAAGTGATTGAAAACGCGCAGGGAGAGCCTTCGCTTGCGGATGTTCCGCCGGGAAAAGTTTTCCAGTTTGAACGACTCGGCTATTTTGTCCGCGATCCCGACACAAGCGCGGATGGGAAACCTGTGTTTAACAAGACTATAGGTTTACGCGATACTTGGGCGAAAATTGCAAACAAGGGATAACAGATTACGGATTTTTTAATCCCATACAAAAAGCCACTTTATCCCGTAAAACAATCCGTAGAATATCCAGCCAATAGGACCGGGTTTTGCTGATTCTCTGAATCTAACCATTATATTTGCGTATGTTACATTTAATTCCGCGTATTTTATCTTACCTTCCAGAAGTTCTATTTCTGTATTTACGCGTTCAAGTTCTTTTTCAATAAGTAAAACGTCGCTTACGGTATTTGCTTTTTCAAGTAATGACAAATATCTGCCGCGCACGTTTTTTAAACTCTCCAGTCTGATAACATTATCACGATATTGATCGGTAATATCAGTTCCCGTTTTTGATTCATTTTCTGTTTTCCCAAGCGCTTTTGCGTTATTTATAAAATTATCCATATTTTCAGACGGTATTCGCGCTGTTATATAATTATCAGACTCTTTTGCAATATACCCGTTATTAATTTTTATAAGTTCAGTAAGCGCTTTTCTGGTTTCTTCGGGGTTTTTAACGGATAAATCCATTGACACCGAATATGTTATCATTCGTTCATCATTTCCGGATTCTGACGCTCGCTGTGATAATCTGCCGGATTCATAAGATGAAGCGGATGGTTCTGAAGGGGGAGCGCCGCTGGCGCAAGAGAACAATATAAGTGATAAACTTATTAAACTGCTTATTTTTTGAAAGTTTTTACACATATATTCCCTTATATTGATCTAAATTTTATATCATATTATGATTATTTACAACAATTAATTTTAAAAAAAATGAGGTGAATTATGAACGCTTCAAAAGTTTATTTTACCGACATGAGGACAAAGTTTGATGAAGGTCTTCTGGTAAAAATGGATCGGCTGATAAAAAAAGCCGATATTGAAAAAATTGATTTTAAGCAAAAATACACCGCGATAAAAATACATTTTGGCGAGCCTGGTAATCTGGCGTTTTTGCGCCCTAATTTTGCGAAGGTTGTCGCTGACAAAATAAAATCTCTTGGCGGAATGCCTTTCCTTACAGATTGCAATACTCTTTACGTGGGACGGCGCAATCAAGGGCTGAATCATCTTTTTGCCGCCGCGGAGAACGGCTTTACTCCACTGTCTACCGGCTGTCAGAATATAATTGCGGACGGCATACGCGGAGCCGATGACATTGATGTGCCTGTTAACGGCGGAAAATATTGCAAGGTTGCACATATCGGCAGGGCAATAATGGACGCCGATATTGTTATTTCATTGAATCATTTTAAGGGACACGAAGGTTCAGGTTTTGGCGGAGCGCTTAAAAATATAGGCATGGGGTCGGGTAGCCGCGCCGGAAAAATGGCAATGCATAATGACGGCAAGCCCAAGATTGATAAAGATACTTGCACCGGATGTAAAATTTGCGCTCGCTTCTGCGCCCACGGCGCTATTAGTTTTAACGGCGGAAAGGCGTCTATCGACGAAATTAAATGTACGGGTTGCGGACGCTGTATAGGCGCTTGCAGTAAGAACGCAATTCTAACTAACTGGGACAGCAGTAATGAAGCGTTATGCTGTAAAATTGTTGAGTATGCAAAAGCCGTACTTGACGGGCGTCCGAATTTTCACATTAACGTGGTAAATCAGGTTTCCCCGTATTGCGACTGCCACGCGGAAAGCGATGCGGCGGTGATACCCGACATCGGTATTTTTGCAAGTTTCGATCCTGTTGCTCTGGATAAAGCGTGCATTGATGCGGTTAACGCCGCCCCTGCCATTCAATCCAGCATTCTTAGCGAACGAGATCGTAGCCGCCGCGATTCAGCCGGCAACGAAGATTATTTTACAAATATTCACCCGACAACCGATTGGCGTAAACAAATTACCTATGCGGAAGAGATAGGACTTGGTAGCGGTAAATATGAGCTGATTACTGTGAAGTAGCGCGTTTCTTTTTACAGGTTCAAAGGGCAGAGCGCTATTTTGGGCGTATTACTTCCACTTTTCCAGCGATTCCAGCATAAAGCCGCGAATGTCGATACCGTAAACCTCGCTTAAAATACCGCCGTTCAACACTTCCTCAATTTTTCCGCAGGCGGCGGCCGTTCCGTTATTCAAAACAACCGCCGTATCGCCGAAAAGACGCGCCAGATTAATATCGTGAAACACGCTGATCAATGTCTTGTTGTTCTCTTTAACCCACGCCTTTAAAAAATTTAGCAGTTCTATTTGATGTTTCAGATCGAGATGATTGCTAGGCTCGTCAAGTAAAATTAAATCGGGGGCTTGCGCTAAAGTTCTTGCCAGAAAAACCCTTTGCAATGTTCCGCCGCTTAACTCGTCGATCATGCGGTCTTTGCCGTCCCAAATATCGAGTTTTTTCAAAATATTCTCAATAACCGCCCTGTCTTCGGCGGAAAGGTTTTTCAAAAAACCGCGCGAGTAAGCGTAACGCCCCAGAGATACTGTCTCATAAACCGTGTAGGGAAAGAACACCTGCGCGCTCTGACTTAACAGGGCGATTTTTTTCGCCAATTCTTTGCGCGGGACGGCGCGAATATCTTCGCCGTTTATCAAAACAAGCCCGCGGTAGCCGATAATACGCGCTATCGATTTAAGCAACGTGCTTTTCCCGCTGGCGTTAGGACCAAGTATGCAAAGACATTCTCCCTTTTCAGCTTTAAAACTTATGTTGCGTATAACATCATCGCAATCTTTGATTGAACCGTTATACCCGGCGGATAAATCTTTTACTTCCAGCATATTACACCCGCTCCTTACCGTTGCCGCTGGCTACGCCGCCGCCTGAAATAAACCCACGCAAAAAACGGCGCGCCGATTAGCGCGGTAATCGCACCCACCGGAAGTTCCGACGGCGAGACGACTGTTCTTGCCAGCAGATCGGTCAGCACGAGTAAAGAGCCGCCGAGGATAAAAGACATTGGGATTAAATGTCTGTGATTAGAACCGCAAATTCGCCGCGCCGCGTGAGGGGCTATCAGGTCAACAAAGCCGATAACGCCGCTGAGAGCGACCGCAGACCCCGTCAGCACAGCGCAAAGGGCGAGGAGTTTCTTGCGCGCCGCGCCCGTTTCCACACCCGAAGATTTTGCCTGTTCGTCCCCAAAACTTAAAATGTCCATTTCCTTTGAGAAAAAGAAAACCCCGGTTATTCCTATTATCAAAAACGGAAGCAAAAGCCACAGCGACGGCCAGCCGCGCATGGCGAAACTACCCATCTGCCACAAAGCGATACGCCTCAGATCATCGGAAAATACCGCGCTCAACATAGTAAGCGCGGCGTTTAAAAAAAGCGAAAGAATCATACCGCAAAGAATAATTGTGTTATTCGACATTGTTCGATCTATGGAAGAAGAGAACGCGGCGACAAGAAAAACTGTTAAAAGTCCGAAAATTAAGCCTGTAAAAGGCAGGGTAAACGCGCCCAAAAAAGGAACCGCTATCCCGCTTATGATGATTATTCCCGCGCCCAAAGACGCGCCCGATGAAACGCCCAAAATATACGGGGACGCAAGCGGATTTCGTAAAACGGACTGGCAAACTGCGCCGCTTACCGCAAGCGCGCCGCCCACTAGAAACGCCAGCAGAACGCGGGGAAGCCGCAACAGCCACACGATTGAAACATTTTTTGCATCTATATCATGAGAAATCGGCAAGTGGAAAATTTTGTGAGAAATGATCAAAACGGTGTCGCGCAGACTTATGCCGGAACTACCCAAAGAGGCGGCGGCAATTATGAGTAAAAGCGAAATAATTATTCCGGTAAAAATGCGTTTACTGAAGTTCATATATTCCTGATGAATGCGTCCTGCTTTACGATAATCTTTTTTTAATTAAATCACAATGGACTTGTCCGGCGGCGCGGCGTACTCTTTGATAAGAGTTTCTTTTATGGATTTTGCTACAATATTTTCTATATTTGCGGCAATAGTTTCCTGCAAACGTTCAAGGGCACTCTCCGCAGAAGACGGCATATAAAACAGTTCATAAGGTTCAATTTCAAGCGCCATGGCAAGGCGCTCCAACATACCGGCGGAAGGAAATTTAACGGCAAGTTCCAGCATAGCAAGATAATGAGTCGAAACATCAGCCTTTTCCGCCAATTTTTCCTGCGTTAACTCCATTTTTAGGCGGTTTATCTTTAAATTCCGAGCCAATACTTCTTTAATACTCTTCATTCATTCCGGCGCTTTGCCCCTCAAACAATGATAAATGACTTATCTTTATTGACTTATTCCCTAATAGAACAGTATACTTTGCCTATTATGTCATTCCATGTTTTTTTCACTATTTTATAGGAGAAAATTCAGGAAATAGCAAATTGATAGCCGTCTGTACGGACAGCTAAATTTTAGTAGTAATTCGTCTGAAAGGGGCGAGCACAAAAAGGAGTTCTATTATGAACAAGAAGAATTTTGTGATGGGAATATCGGCGTTAGCGCTGATATTTGCGATTAGTCTGACCAGTTGCGCGTCAGTTGATCAGCAGACACTTAAAAAAGCGGGTGTACCGAATGATCAACGGGCGACCTTGTATTGGGTATTCACAGACTACAGACTAGAAAAGATTGATGGTGTAAAGTATGGAGATTTTTTTACTTTTTATGGATTATTAGGGGGAAAGCCTGGAACAATTAAAGATAAGAGTATAACGAAAGGAGTTCCTTTAAACCGATGGGCGCAAGTTTCTGCAGGCGAACATACAATTATCATTTCAGACGAGTGGTTAATCGGCAGAAAAAGCTATGAGGGAACCTTTAATTTTGAAGCAGGAAAAAAGTATTTGGTTCAACTGGTAGTTCCTTCGCAGTATAAACAAATGATGGAGTCGACTTTTAGCGGCTTGATGGGCAACGCGGCGAATTCAATGAAAGAAGACCTTGCCGGCGATATGATTATTATTATAGCTGAAAGTAAAAAGGATTATCCAATCTATCCTGATGATTCTATCAAGCAAAACCAGTGGGTAAAAAGCATTAAATAGAGTCTGTCCATAAAGTAACCGACTTTGCGGAGACTCTAAATAACGCCGTTTCTCCTTTTACTGTGTGGAATGCATAATCATCAAGGGAAAAATTAATTTTTCCCTTGATAACTCTTTTTACTATAAAAATAAAAATCACATATACAAACACCGTTAATCAATAACCGGATAAACCGCCTGCGACATTTGCCGCAAAGCGAGAATAATACGGCTTGATGGGCGCGCCGACGAATCGTTGTCTATTTGGTAAATGCGGTTATTGATAACTGCGTTTATATGATTAAAACCCGGACGGCTTTTTATCTCCGCGATTGGATCGTCAATATAATTCACGTTGGTAAAAATCACATCGGGATTACGGCTGATAACCGCTTCTGCGCCAGGTTTTACAAGCCAGTTTTCGTTTTCAAAAACATTTCGCGCCCCTATAACTGAGATCATATCGTTAATATAACTGCCCTTTCCAAAAGTCATCATGTCCGGCGCGGTGGAAATTTCAAAATAAACCGTTTTTCTGTCTCCTGCGTTAGTTGTCATTTGCGTCGTTACCCGCGCCGCAATTTGCGCCACTTGGGCCTTCATCGAATTTATAAGCCGTTCTCCCTCTTTCTGCGTACGCAAAATATCCGCTATAAAAGCGATGTCATTGTAAATTTCGTCAATGCTCGCGCTCATGGAAATATACACAACAGGGATTCCCATTTCGCGCAGAAGCCGGAACGGGTCTTCGCCAGTGCCTGTGGGATTATGCCCGCTTGCGATAATTATATCAGGTTCAAGATTGATAATCACCTCGGCATCGGGATAGAAAAAATCCAGCTTGGGCAGTCCTTCGGGAATCCCCGCGACATTCGCCGAATGAATGTCGATTGCTATAAGTTTGTTCGCCTGTCCCAAATCGGTAATTATTTCCGTATTCGACGGAGCGGTGGATACAATGCGGTTAATGGTATCTTTGATAATTACCGTTTGTCCGGTTCTATCAATTATTTCCCTGCCATTATTCGCGCTACAACCTGATAACAGTAATATTATTAAGATCATTAACCACGAACTACACAAGCCAGCGCGAACAGAAGAAGAAAAGAATTTTTTTATCATAACTGCGTGAATCGCTGTGAATAACGACAAGACGTGTATTAATGGTTCATGCTGGTTCGTGGGAAAAAATTTTCTATTTTTTATGTTCATTTTACCTCCAGATTTGCGCGTAATCCCAATGTCAGCGTAATTCCCGGCATGGGATAATCGGCAAACGATTCGTACGATTCGTTTAAAATATTGCGCAAAGCCGCAAAAAACGCAAGGTTTTTCCCTGTTTTTTGGTTAACCGAGGCGTTAAGCAGAAAATGCGGTTTCAATTCTGTAACATTAGCTCTGTCATTATAGCGCAAACTTTCATAATTGGCGCTGATTATTATAGAACCCGTATTCCATGAAATCTCAAGCGAGCTGGCGGCGGTATGTTCAGGGCTATAGGGTATTCTTTTATTATCAGCGAAGCCATAACCAAAACTCAATAAATAACTTAAAAGGTACTGATACGAAACCGAAGGGATAATTTTTTTCACCGGTCCAAACGAAACAGGTATGTTAAATGTAAGTCTGCTGTCCAGCCCGAAAAACATTGCTTCTCCCACATTTTCAGGCCGCCAGACGCCTCCGGTTCCCTGATACCAGTGAATCGAATTTTTTAACCAGTGAGTAAAAAATGCGCTTTCAAAACTGAATAAATCTTTAAAACGCCATGACAGACCAATATCACCGCCCCAGCCGTCTTCGGGTTTAAGATCGGGATTCCCGGTAGCGCCGCTACTTTCACTCCAGTAAAGTTCCTCAAAATCTGGAAACTTAAAACTGCGAAAATAGTTATTTTTTAGCGTAAAATTTTCCGTAACATTCCAGAGAAGACCTAGTTTCGGCGCTACGGTAAACGGCGTGTCTCCCTCGCTTGCAAGCGCCGCTTTTACGGAAGGGATAATCATAAATTTTTGTACGGGTCTGTATTCCGCGGTCAAGTAGATTCCGCCATCGTGCCTGTTTCTATTTCCGATATCTGTAGAATCAAGATAAATAAATCGGTAATCGAAACCGCTTTTCAGCGACAACTTTTCGTTCGTATACCAATTCCAGCGGTTTATCGCCGTTAAGTTGTGTTGATCATGGCGCGAAAAAATGTCCGCGGTCTGCGCGCTTAAAGGCGCGGTATAATCTCTCCTCGTAAAATGCCACCCCAAAGACGCTTCCATTGCGAGATCGTCCCGAAAGGCACGGGGCATATCGAGCATTATATTGTTACGCGAAGATATATCCTGTTGTTTTCCGGCATTGATCGAAAAGCCGGATACGGGAATATTTTTGCCGCTGTAATAAAAGTTTGACGAGGTAATCAGTTTTGAATCATCGGACAGTTGCCCTATTACAGACACTGCGCCGCCCGCGTCCCATACTTCGTTGTTGTCCTTTCTGCGCGTATAATTGTAACGATCGATAAATAGAAAATGATTTTCCGCGCGGTTTGCGAATATGTTTGCTGTAACTGAAAATCCGTCTCCGCCATAAGCGCCGGAAACGTCTATATTTTGGGTGTCCGCCAAATCTTCCCAATCCGGTCCCTGAGTTTGTCCGTTACGCCCGCGGTATTCGCCGGGGAGAGCCGAAGTGTTAGAAACAGCCCCCCCCAGCCGCAGTCCTGATTTTTGTTTTTTAACAGTGATAATATTAATCACACCGCCCATCGCGCCTGAAACATTGTACTTGGAATCGGAGCCGCCGTAAATTACCTCAATACGCTCAATAGAATTAAGATCAATTTGATTAATATCGAATTTTCCGTCCAGCGCGGAGTCCGCTGGAATTCCATCTATTAAAACAGCAACCCGTTTTGAATCAAGTCCGCGCAAATTCATTCCCGCATGGTTCCCGTAGGAACCATAGCGCACAATATTCAACCCAAGCGACTCCTGCAACAAAGCCGCAAGGTCCGGCGCGTTACGGCGCTCAATTTCATCTTTTTCGATAACTGCCGTTTGCTGACTTGTCTGCGCGGTTCCCACGACGCTGATACCCTCGTTCTCGATAAACAAGTTATCGTTGTCATTTTCATTTTCCAGTGAAAATAATTGCAGAGTAACAAAAAATAACAGCGCCGCGGGTATTATACGCATTTATTTGGTATACGAACCCCACATTTGGACATGAGTGTCTGCGTTATCAACTGTAAAAAGCAAAAGAGCATCGGATAAAGAAACGGCTTCTACAGTACTGTAATCTGGATTAATACCTGTAGATATTTTTATAGAAGATGTTGTTATATCTTTATAATAAACCCCGATGTACATACCTGGAGTACTGACAGTGGTTTCAGTTGTTTTTACAATAAGCGCCCCGGCGTTAGTTGTAAAGTCAACCGCTTTTTCTATACTGCCTTTAATTCTTGTGTCAGGATAAGTAACGCCATTATCCTCAGAGCCTGCCATAAAATATTCAAACGTTTCATTGGTGATGGTATACTTGTCATAATCTGACAACCATTCCCCCACCGGGATAAAACCTGTGTTTTCAGGTTCACTTTCAAAACCGTTGTTTTTAGGTTCAGTTTCGATCTGACAGCCGATAAATGAGACTGCCGTAAACAGGACGATAAGCGCAAATATTTTTCGCGCAAAGAAACGGAAAAGAGACATAAATCCCCCTTTTCGGAGAAAAGACAAAAAAAGACCGCTTACGTTACAGACGGGAAAATTGTGTAAAAATGGTAAAACCGGCTTTTCTCAAGCTCTTCCTCGAAGCTAAGAAAAAAATGGTCGGCTCTATACAAAGCCGCCGCATACCAAAGTTTCCTGGCTTGAGGGCTATTTTTCAGTCAACCTTCCCATCTGACCGCTTAAACTTCGTTTAGGCGGTTAGACAGTGGTTGTATACGGCTGAATCTTCCCTTTCACAGTTACGGGTTAGCGGAGGAATTGCCTGACTACCTGATCACTAAAATTTTAATTTCTATAACAGTCTTAATCTAACTGTTTAAAAATTTTAGCGGTCAGGTAGTCAGGCGCACCCCACTTCCTTTGAAATATACCCTTGCAGTTTATGATGTTTAAAAAAAACTGTCAACAATCATTGGACTTGTTCGACAACTGCGAACCTTCGGTTCGAGTTGGTTGTCTCATGTCAGCTACGCTGACCAGTCTTGCGGTTTTTCAGGCTATAAGCCTGCGAACGCGGACTTTAGTCCGA
>JAITUY010000051.1 GCA_031286095.1 Treponema sp.
CCTCTCAGCAGAAGGGCTTGCGCTTTTTCGGAAGTCCCTTCGGGGACAACCATTAAGTCCGCCCCGAATCTTTTTGTAATAGTGTCCAAACCCTGCCGTAGGTTTAAGGCAAGAATAGAACCGCCAAAAAGCATAAAAGCGAGAATTGCTACAACTGCAAAAAGACAGATGGTACGGACAGGTTTTGCCTTCAGGTTTTTTAAAGACAAACTAATGGTTTTTAACTCTACTTTCCGCATAGATTTCCCCCTGCTTCTAACATAGATAACATATATGTTTACCACATATATATAGTTAAGAATTATTGTCAATAGGTAATTTAATTTTTTTTACCGCGGACATCATAAACCGCGGGTCTTCGGTATGCTCACAATAACCAGACATCCTCACGCAGAGGCCGCAAAGACGCAGAGAATTAAAGGTAATTCTAACTTGTAACCCTTTCATGTTGTTTTTCATTATAAAATAATAAAAAAGCATAGCGGGAAACGCGCAATTAGGTAACAAAGCGCAGTTCTCCGCGCCTTTGCGTTCTTTGCGTCCTCTGCGTGATAAAAAACAAAGTGCAGTTTTAGCTGTTACAGAGTGCTAGTTTATGTCCTATGGAAGGCAATGCAGAAAAACATCTTTTACTTGGGTTTGACACTCATGCAAATTTATATAGAAATCATATATAACAGGATTGATGAGCAAACAATAGAGTTGTTTGGAAACTTCAGTTTTGCGAACAAATACCAATAAACATATTTCATGCACTGAAATGCCGCAAGACGTATTACTCGCTGGCGGAAAAACACATAAGGAACAATTATGACAAGAATGACCGGCGAAGAAGCGGAAGCTCTGGACAAATACACAGAAAACACAATAATACCTGTCAAAGGGAAACCCAGTCTTTTGCGGAACAGAAGTCCAAATGTTTGCCGTTGACGCATTATCCGCCCAATTTCATGGCAAAAGCCGCCCGAAAAGCAACCGACTTCTCGGGCAACTCCAACTCTATATTTTGATATTATGGTTCCATTGGCGGATCGTATTTATGATAATTATCCTTAATGGTCTCCCAAATAACCAAGCACGCCAAGCCGAAAACGGCATAAATGCTCAAAAACATCAAATTTTCTCATTTTTAGCCAAAACACCCTGTAAAATATTTAATTATTAGTATTGACAAAAAATTTGTTTTTTGATTTAATACATACTATACACATAGGAATAATGTGTCAAAAGGTTTATTTTAAGGAGGATAAAAATGAACTTAAAAAAATTTAACGGCAGGGTTATAAAATTAATCGCTATTTTATTCCTTGTAGTGCTTTTGCCGGTTTTTTTCACAGCGTGCAAAGGAAAAAAATCAGCTTCGGCGGACGGTAATCAAGAAGTAGTGTATTTCAATTATCCTGAGTGGGTTTACTACGACTTAATTTATTTAGCGGACGATTTGGGCTATTTTGAAAACGCGAATGTAAAACCGAAATATGCGGGACAAGTCGCGGCGGGACAAATGATACCTGCTCTTTCTACAGGCGCTCTTGATGTTGTTACTCGCCATACGCCTCTTGTAATTTCCGCAGTTGAAGCGGGTGCGAATATAAAAATTTTTGCGGCGGGGAGCAAGTCTACAAAGGCAAACCCCCACATGAAATATTTTGTAAAATCCGATTCGCCAATCAACGGCATTGAAGATATGGAAGGCAAGACTTTCGGAATAAACAGTTTTGGAGCCTGCTCTGAATTTGTTACTAAAAAGGCGCTAAGAGATATAGGGTTAAATCCTTCAACACTTACAATGATCACCGCGCCCGACTCTGAACAGGAAGTGCCTCTTTTGCGCGGTATCACAGACGTGGCGATTATTCATCCGCTTTCCTCGGGCAGGGCGAGCGCTAACAAAAAAGATTTCCGTATGCTAATGTCAGACTGGGATATAGACAGCGGCATTTCGGGTATGTGTCCGTACTCGGTAAACGGCGATTTTTTGGCGAAGTATCCCAAAGCGGTGGCAGAATTAACAGAAATACTTTCAAGAGCCGCAAAGTGGAACAACGCCCACCCCGAAGAAGCGCGCGCTCTTATGGCAAAGCGTTTTGGATTTAAACTTGAAGAGGCGGAGATGTTTGAATTTTACGAGGATCAGTTAGTCCCTGTTGAGAATATAAAATACTGGTTTGAAGTATTTACGTTTGAAAAACTTTTATCGCCTAAATCGGCGATTGATAATTACTATACCAACGATTTCAACCCAGCAAACGGAGCAAAAAAACGTGGTTAAAGTTCAGATTCGTTCAGTAAAACGGGAATTTCAAATAACGAACCGTGACGGAAAAAAAGACAAACTTCCGGTGCTTGACGATTTAAATTTGGATATTCATGAAGGAGAGTTTATAACCCTGCTTGGGCAGTCCGGTTGCGGAAAAACGACGTTCCTTAATTTACTGGCGGGTCTGGATAAAAAAGACTCAGGAGAAATACTTATGGATTCAAAACCTCTGGAAGAACGCAGTTTTAACAGAGGTTTTGTGTTTCAAAGTTA
>JAITUY010000056.1 GCA_031286095.1 Treponema sp.
ACCATAATAAGCAATTAAGAATTCATCAATATTTTTACATTTCTTCATAGTTTCAACCATTTCGCTTCTTTGAGTTTTTGGTATATTACAAGTGTGTCCATGTCTTATTTTTACAATCATTTCATGATTCAATGTTTTATCCATTCTATCCATTATCTGCCGCATTAAATTGACCTGATCAATTTTATCCATTTTATCGGGTAAAGTTGTATATTCAGGGAAAATTTTTAAGGAGGTTTCCTTTCCCAAATTAGTTTCCAAATCCTTAAAAAGCATATTAAACTTATGAATAGCCATGTTATTATTCTCCTTTCAAAGGAAAATAACAATTTTAATTTATTTTGTCAATATATTTCAAATATTTTAGGAACAATGGCATATAACGTTTTGGCTGTAACTGACGTTTGGGCGGGCATATAAGGGCTTTGCGAAGCAAAGACCGCCCGCCCAAATGTGGGTAAAGGAGCCGTGGGAGTGTAACGACCTAGGCGACTGAACCCCGAGCCGCATTCTTGCGGCGAAGCTGTTACAGCTTTGTTAGGTGAAGGTTTGCCTTCTTAAATTATACCACATTTCTCTTAAATTTTTAAATTGATATTTTTCTCCATAGTTTATTTTCTTATCAGTTCTATTTATCAATATTGATATTATTCCTGCATTATTTGCTCCAATAATGTCTTTTTCTTCGTCCCCAACATATACCATTTCATTTGTTTTAGTTTCAAGTTTTTTTGCCAACATTATGTATCCATTTATGTTAGGTTTTCTATATCCAATATCTACGGATGAAAGTATAATATCTATATTTCTATTTATTGGTTTAATTTCTTCTGCAACAAAACCATTTACTCTTCCATAAGGTACATCTGTTAATATTCCTGTCTTTAAATTTTGTTTTTTAATATCTTCTAATACTTCTTCCGTGTCATCAAACAGTTTATTACCTTGTAAAAAATATCTAAAAAATTCATTTTCAAATAATTCTTTTTCTGATAAATCTAATTTCAATATTTCCATAATTTCACTAAATATTTGATCAGAACCAACTTCATTTTCACGGGGATTTATTCTTGTATTGTATTTTGACAATATTGTTATACAATTATTATAATCACATTCTGTTGGCATTTTTTTTATTGAATAAAATCCTTTTTCCAATGCATTTTTATAATTATTCGACCAATTTAGAGATTGTTCAGAGTAAATAAGGGTATTACCTAAATCAAAACCAATTGCTTTAATTTTCATGTCTATACTATATTCAATTATACATTTTAATTCAATCATTTAGGTAAACTTTCGCCTAATTTACAAATTAACGCAGATAACGATAAGGCATTGACTAAAAATTCGTGAGGCGGTATCCGAAAAGCAACCAACTTTTCTGACACCCCCCGGTCCATATTGGTTTGTGATAAAAAATTCTTGCTTTTTTACAACCCGAACATCCTACAAAAAAGCAAGACTTGTTCGGCAATAAGCTGGGTTGTCGAACATGTCCAATACAAGGCGGTTCTTGCTCTTTTGAAACAATAAAAGCCTTTTATATATTTTTTGAAAAACTGCTGACAGTAAAAACAAACTATTTTATACGGTACGGACAGCATGGTTTTGCTGTATGTTCGATTAGAGCCAAATCCTTGCCGTTTAGATCAATCTGTCGTTCTACTATTTCTGTTATATGTTCCATAAATCAGTATTTCTTCTCTGGCTACCTTGCGTTTAAGAGTAGGAACGGTCTTTTGTTCCAAATAACGGCTTTTATGACAAGTAGATCGAGGGATATTAACTGGTGTTCGCCTATTGCAACTGTATTTTAATTCCAGCTCTATTTTTATAATTGAAATCCTGCGTAATACGGAGCGTATAAAGTTAGAAACCTCAGCTATTTATTCTCCGCAGTGTTCTCTTATAAGATCGGTAAAAATTTCTCCGTATTTTTCCAGTTTTACGCTTCCCACACCGTTGACGCCAGAAAATTGAACCAGAGAAACAGGCTTTTTTCTGCACATATCCCTCAGGCTTGCGTCGGTAAAAACGATGTACGAAGGAACAGACTCTTTTGCGGCAATTTCTTTCCGTAACTTTTTTAGTTTGCCAAGCAGATCATTGTCAATGTCATCTGACATGTTTTGCGTAACGGAAGATTTTGCGCCGCTATCCTGCGAAGTTTTTATGCCGGGCGCATTCTGTATGTCTAAAATTTTTTCGTATTTTTGCTGTGACGTTTTTTCTGGAGCCGCTTTTTCCCGTTCTTCCGGCAATTTCATCAAAACGCGCTCTTCTTCCCTGAACAAGTCTTCCGCGTTGCCAAGCGTTACAACAGGGTATTCCCCTTCTTCCAGCAGTAAAATGCCTTTATCAATCAGGCAGTCAAGAATAAGGCGGATACGTTGCGCGCTTGTGTCAGCCATAATCGCGTAAGTACTGAGGGTATCGAAACCGAATCTGCGAATTTTTTCATTTTTACTGCCGCGCAGAATGTCGATGATCATGGTTTTACCGAAACTTCGCCCGCGCTGTTTCAGGCGGTATACGCAGGAGACGATTTTTTGCGCCGGCACGGTAACGTCGATTTCTTTGAATTCCGTCAGGCAGTTTGAACAATTGCCGCAACTTGAAGACGTCTTTTCGCCGAAATAGCCTAGCAGGCGTTTGCGGAGGCAGTCGTTCCCCGCGGCATAAAAAGTCATCTGTTTTAGCAGTTCAAGATTGTGAGCCTGTAATTTTTCATTCGCGGCTTCTCCGTCTTCGTCATGAGTTATAAGATACTGGTTTATCCTTACATCCTGACCATTGTACAAAAGTACGCAGTCCGCGGGAGAACCGTCCCTTCCGGCGCGTCCCGCCTCCTGATAATAACTTTCGATATTTTTCGGCATATTGTAGTGAATAACAAATGACACGTTTGACTTATCAATACCCATGCCGAATGCGTTAGTTGCAACCATAACCGTTTTGCGGTCGTAAATAAAATCATCTTGATTTGTTCTACGCTCCCCGTCATCAAGTCCGGCATGATAACGGGTCGCGTTAAAACCTCGGCTTGCAAGAAGACGGCAGGTTTCGTCTACGGTTTTTCTTGTGGCGCAATAAATAATACCGCTTGTGTCTTTCCGTTTTTCAAGACATTCTAAAAGAGCGGTTTTTTTGTCTTTTGGTTTTTGTACTTCAAAATAAAGATTAGGTCTGTCAAAACCCGTGTTTACGCAAAGCGGAGCGCGCAAAGCCAGGAGCTTGCGAATGTCGTCTCTTACGTTCATTGTTGCGGTTGCGGTAAAAGCCGCAACTACTGGGCGAGGATCAATACTCCTGATAAATCTCGCTATTTGCAGATAACTTGTTCTAAAATCATGCCCCCACTGCGACACACAATGCGCCTCGTCAACTACCACAAGCGGAATACTGTTAGCGGAAAATTCAGACATATCCTCTCTTTGCAAACGTTCAGGCGCTATGTAGAGCAGTTTGATTTTACCGCTCATTATTTGATTCATCGTCCGCGCGTACTCACTGCCGTTTAAAGAACTGTTTAGAAAAGCCGCGCCGCACCCCGCTGTTTTTAACGCGTTGACTTGATCCTTCATCAGGGAAATAAGAGGTGAAATAACGATAGTCATGCCCTCAAGTATAAGCGCAGGTATCTGATAACATAGGGATTTTCCAGCTCCCGTTGGCATTACCGCAAGCGCGTCCGTCCCCTCAAGGATAGAGTCGATAACTTCTTCCTGTCCCGGGCGGAAAGAGGAATAGCCGAATTTTTCCCTGAGGATTGTCAGTTTGTCCATATTTGTTCCGGCGTTATACATTGGACTTGTTCGGCAACTGCGAACATTCGGTTCGAGTTGGTTGTCTCACAAATCCTGCATTTTTTCTGACTAAAGCAAGCTTTAGCCCTGCAAAAATAATTTTTTATTGGTAGTTGTCCGGAAAACTGAAGTTTCCGGACAACCCTATTGAATTTTAAAAACATTACACCGCCTCGGCATCCATTCCGTAAAAGAAATGTTGCGCATTTCTTCAAAACAATAAATACAGAGCGCGTCCATGCGCCCAGGACGGCGATGTACATTTGTTGTTATACATTAAATTTAAAAAACATTACATCGCCATCCTGAACGACGTAATCTTTTCCTTCAATTCTGTATTTTCCCGCTTCTTTAATTTTTGCTTCTGTTCCGTAATTAAAAATATCTTCGCAAGTGTAGACTTCCGCTTTTATAAAACCTTTTTCAAAATCTGTGTGAATAACGCCCGCCGACTTTGGAGCGGTATCGCCTGCGCGGATTGTCCACGCTCTGCACTCGTCTTCTCCCGCCGTGAAAAAAGTGCGAAGATTCAATAGTTGGTACGCGGATCGTATAAGCGCGGAAAGACCGGATTCTTTAAGACCTAGTTCCTCAAGAAAGGCAAGTTTTTCTTCCATATTGGTTATGTCCGAAAGCTCCGCCTCGAATTTACCACAGATACAAACCGCCATAGAACCTTCCGCGAATGCGCGTTTTTTTACCGCCTGCACATGAGCGTTGCCCTCACCGCCAGAGGCTATGGAGCGGATTCCTTCTTCATCAACATTGCACACATACAGTTGAGGTTTTGCCGTGATAAAATGGCTGTCGTAAATCGTGGCTTTTTCGTCATCGGTTAAATTGACTGAACGGACAGGCTTGCCGTCTTCAAGCGCGGGAGCGATTTTATCCAGCGCGGAAAGAACAGTCTCGGCGTTTTTTTTCTCGCTCTGAACCTTTAAGGTTTTTTCGGCGCGTTCTCTGCGCTTGGCGAGGCTCTGCAAATCAGCAAGGGCGAGCTCAATGTCGATAGTTTCCATATCAGAAAGTGGATCGACTTTATTGTTTACATGGATAACATCGGCGTTTTCAAAACAGCGGACAACGTGCGCGTAAACTGAAACTTCGCGTATATGCGAAAGAAACTGATTGCCAAGCCCCTCTCCCTTTGACGCGCCCTTTACAAGCCCGGCAATGTCGACAAATTCAACAGTCGCCGGAATTGTTTTCTGAGGTTTAAAAAGAGCGGACAACTTATCCAGCCGTGGATCGGGAACGCTTGCTATCCCGACATTTGGGTTAATCGTACAAAAAGGATAATTAGCCGCCTCGGCGGGAGCGGAACTTAACGCCGAAAAAATTGTTGACTTTCCCACATTTGGGAGCCCAACAATACCGCAGTTTAATGCCATGAGGAATTGTAGCATAGGGAGTTAAAGAATTCTACCATAAATGAACTAGAAATATTTTTTATAAAATCATATTCGATCCAGCGGGCAGATCAGGGAAGGATCGATGCGGCGTATGTCTTGACAGCCGGTTACCGCCATAGCGCCAGCAAGCTCTTTCGTCATCTCCGCAATTAGTTTTTGCACTCCTTCGGCTCCTTGCGCGCCAATGTCCGCATAATAACGCGCCCTGCAGAAACGGCATCAGCGCCAGGAGACAGGGCTTTGAAGACGTCCATACCCCGATCTATACTGCAATCCGCAAAACAGTAATACGCTTTTTTACGATTTTTGCAATAGAGGGAAATATGCGAAGAACGGCAGTGAATAATCAATAGGGTTGTTCGGAAACTTCAGTTTCTGAACAATTTCATATAAAAAACGCGGTTTTGTCGAACTTTCGGACTAAAGTCCGCGTTCGCAGGCTTATAGCCTGAAAAACCGCAAGACTTGTCCGG
>JAITUY010000097.1 GCA_031286095.1 Treponema sp.
GGTGAAATCCGCAGGGTCAACGTGAACATAGCGGCGACAACGACTGAAAATTACAGCAAACTTAAAAAAGCCGGAATCGGCACTTACATTCTTTTTCAGGAAACATACCACGAGCCGACTTACGGCAAACTTCATCTTGCGGGTCCCAAAAAAGATTACCTGTGGCATCTAACCGCTTTCGACCGCGCGCAGGAAGGCGGCGTTGACGACGTGGGCGGCGGCGTTCTTTTCGGTCTTGGCGATCCCTACTTTGACGTCTTGGGGCTTCTGCTTCACAACGAACATCTTGAAAAAAGATTCAATGTCGGCTTTCACACAATTTCCGTTCCCCGTCTCTGCCGTGCGGAGGGCATGAACATTGCCGACTTCCCCAACCTTGTAGACGATGAAACATTTGCGAAAATCACGGCTATTATCCGCATCGCTGTTCCGTTTACGGGCATGATTCTTTCCACAAGGGAAAGCCACGAAATGCGCAATAAACTTTTACAGCTCGGCATATCCCAGATAAGCGCAGGTTCCAGCACGGGGGTCGGCGGTTATGTTAAACAAAAACGAAACGAAACAGCCACGCCTCAATTTGTCGTCAATGACGAAAGAAGCGCAATTTCAATCATCTCGGAATTGATGGACGACGGTTACATTCCAAGTTTCTGCACCGCCTGTTACCGTAGCGGAAGAACGGGAGACCGTTTTATGTCGCTTGCGAAATCGGGGCAGGTCGGCAACGTGTGTCTTCCCAACGCGCTTATGACTCTGTGCGAATATTCCATGGATTACGGGGACGATGCTTTCAGGAAAAAAGCGTCCGCCGTCATCGAAAGAGAAATTCCCCAAATAGCAAATGAAACGATACGGCGCAAAACGGTCGAGAATGTCGAAAAAATACGCTCAGGCAAGGGGCGGGATTTTTTTGTGTAGGATTTTTAGGGAGAGGGGATATTACAAACAACAATACCCTACTCTCATAACCTTTCCGTTTAGTTATTAAACAAGCCTAATCTTTAAAGTAAAAAAAATATTTGTCATCTTTTCTCTTGAAAACATAGTAAATCTATGGTATAGTGGGGTATATGAAAATATCGACAAAAGGGCGGTATTCGCTCCGTATGCTTTTGGATTTAGCGGAACATAAAAATGACGGGTTTGTTTCCTTAAAGGATATTTCCCAGCGGCAGGGTATTTCAAAAAAATACCTTGAACAAATCGTTACACTGCTTAGCCGTCCCGACATTTTGCGCACCAACCGCGGCAACAAGGGCGGTTATATGCTGGCAAAAGAACCTGACAAGTACACGGTGGGGCAGATTTTAAGGATTACCGAAGGAGGACTGTCTCCAGTTTCGTGTCTGGAAGATAATCCCATACAATGCGATCAATGGAGAGAATGTAAAACCTTACCTGTATGGCAGGGGCTTGAAAAAGCTATAAATAAATACCTTGACGGCATTACACTTCAGGATATTTTACAGGACTTCAAAAAATCCGGCGCAGACGAATATTACATTTAACATTTTAGGCAGATTATAGAACATTGCGTAGCAACGACTCCTGCCACAAATGTGGCTACGAAAAACCACTTTCCAAAAAAACAACTTCAAAATATACTTAAAACGCTCAAAAGTGATATTTTTTACCGCATTTTTATTCAAAAACAGTTTTTCCGCGACCTCGTTATATGCTGTTGTACCTTACCATTATTTATGCTTCCAAATTATTTCTTCAATCCCATTAAACCATTCTTTATTATTCTTAATATCTTCACTGGTAATATGTTTCAACTTTTTTATTGAATAATTTTTATGTGGATATGGTTCTTTGCTTCAAATAATGCCAAACTACAAGTTGTTTCACAACCAATCATCCCTGCAATTCCATCATATAATTCCATTGAATCATTAAAAAAACGTTTTAATTTGTTCTTTATATTTTCATTAATTTTTTCTTCTAAAAAACAAAAATCTATTTCTATTACTTCATCAGATAAATACTCAATATAAATCTTTGAACGTTGTCTGCCACATATATTTAAAAAGATATTTAATTCAATATGTACAACATTCATATCAAAGAAAGATTTTATTTGATTTTCCAAATTATTATTGTTATGTATTTCTATTTTATAGTTCAGCAAGCTGAATTTATCTATAAGATTAATTAATTCAGTTTTATTATTATATTTATTAGACTTGTTCGACAACCCGGTTGGTTGTCTCACAGTCTTGCGGTTTCTCAGGCTATAAGCCTGCGAACGCGGACTTTAGTCCGAAAGTTCGACAAAACCGCGTTTTTTATATGAAGTTGTTTAAAAACTGAAGTTTCCGAACAACTCTAATATAAAACTTACCTCATAATAAGGTCCACATGGAAGCCAATTTAAATCCATAATATTTTATACAATTTATACATAATTTTTTGGTACAATGGCACATAACTACAAGCACACGCGCGTTTCCTAGAACCGCACTTCTTTCGGTTCTCCGGTAAAAGTGTAAAAGACGGCTGTAGCGTCTTTTAAATAATAGACGACGCTGTTGCCATCGCCTGCGGTATACCTTTTTCGCAGATTAGGATAAGCCGTAAGAAGGCTCTCCTGCGCTTCGACGCGGTCGTCTTCCACCAGTTTTGCGGTAATGCGAATCCATGTCTCTCCGTCAAACGCCGACAATTCCACCTTTGGATTCGCCTTGATTTGTTTGGCGACTTCTTTACTTTTACCGCTTTGAATGTAAAGTTTCCCGTCAAAAAGATTTATCGTACCAAAAGGTCTCACCCTCGGCTGATCTCCGTCTACTGTGGCAAGGTAGTAAGTTCCCGTTTTTTTTAAAAAATCAAGCACCGTTTTCATTTAACACCTCCTGATGTTTTTGTATAATACGCCGCTAATTTAGA
>JAITUY010000115.1 GCA_031286095.1 Treponema sp.
CTGTCCACAAAGTCGGTTACTTTGTGGACAGCCCTTGCATTTTCTCGCCTAAAGGCTACGAAAATGCATTTTTTAAAGTAGTCTGTCTATAATGTGTCCACATTATAGACAGACTCTAATTACGGTATTTTCTCATTTAAGGATATAAAAAGTGGCTAAAACTGACACAACCGGCGAATTGCCGTTAGAACTGCCTACAGGCAAAGTAATTCCCATAGCGATAGAAGACGAAGTAAAAACAGACTATCTCAATTATGCCATGTCCGTCATTGTAAGCCGTGCCCTTCCTGACGTGCGGGATGGACTTAAACCTGTACACAGACGCTTGCTTTATTCCATGGACACTCTCGGTTTACGCCCGGGCGGCGGAACAAAGAAAAGCGCCCTCATCGTCGGCGATGCGATGGGTAAATATCACCCCCACGGCGATTTGTCGCTTTATGACGCCCTTGTGCGTATGGCGCAGGATTTTTCCCTTCGTTACCCTCTGGTAAAAGGGCAGGGAAACTTCGGCTCAATCGACAATGATCCGCCCGCCGCCATGCGCTATACCGAGGCGAAAATATCCAAAATCGGCGATGAAATGCTACAGGACCTCCAAAAAGAGACCGTAAATTTTGTCCCCAATTACGACGAGTCCTTTATGGAACCGGCAGTCCTGCCCTCAGCCATTCCCGATCTTTTAATAAACGGCTCAAGCGGAATAGCGGTCGGAATGGCGACAAATATGCCTCCTCACAACATCGGCGAAGTTTGCGAGGCAATCTGCGCCTTTATCGACGACCCCAGCCTTTCCAACGATGATCTTATGCGTTTTGTTCAGGGACCGGATTTCCCTACAGGCGGGGTAATTTTTGGACGGGGCGGAATTAAAGAAGCGTACAAGACAGGAAGAGGAAAACTCCTTGTTCGCGGAAAATTCAACATCGAGACCAACAAGCAGGGCAAAGAAAAAATTGTCTTTACTGAAATACCCTACAACGTCAACAAAGCCCTTCTGCTGGAAAAAATAGGTCAATTGATGCGCGACAAAGTGATCGACAGTATTGCCTACGCAAACGACGAATCCGACAGGGATGGCATACGCATAGTTATCGAATTGAAAAAAGGCGCAATTGTCAAAGTCGTCTTAAATCAGCTTTTTTCAAATACACAGCTTCAAACATCTTTCGGCATCATCAATTTGGCGCTTGTCGGGGGCAAGCCGCAGTTACTCACATTGAGAGATTTGATACATTACTTTGTTGAACACCGTGTCGAAGTTGTTACGCGCCGTACCCGTTACGATTTACGTAAAGCGGAAGAACGCGCCCACATACTCGAAGGGCTGGTCATCGCTCTTGCGAATATTGACGAAGTTGTCGCAATCATAAAGAAAAGCAGAGACGTTGCCACCGCCCGCCTCAAACTTCAGGAACGCTTTTTGCTGTCCGAGGTTCAGTCCGAAGCAATCGTTGATATGCGCCTTGGCAGACTTACCAGTCTCGAAATCGAAAAGATTGAAAAAGAACTTGAAGAGTTAAAAATCCAAATCGCCTATTACAAATCCCTGTTAGCGGACGAAAAGAAACTGCGCGGCGTTATCAAGACCGAGACGAAAGAGATTTCTGAAAAATACGGCGATGCGCGGCGCACGGAAATAATTGCGGGCGAAGTGGAAAATATCAATATTGAAGACTTAATCAAGAAAGAAGAAATGATGATACTCATTTCTAATCTTGGTTATGTAAAGCGGGTCCCTGTGTCCGCTTATAAAAATCAAGGAAGAGGAGGCAAGGGTATGCAAAGCGCAAAACTTGCGGAAGATGATTATGTAGGACAGATTTTTGTCGCTTCGACACACGAGTACATTATGTTCATTACAAGCGCGGGCAAGGCGTATTGGATGAAAGTTCACGAACTGCCGGAAGGGAGCCGTATAAGCAAAGGTTCCCACATCAAGAGCCTGCTTACGGTTTCGCCGAACGAGGATATTACCGCGATAGTGTCGCTCAAAGACTTCAGCGACAGCGAGTATCTGTTCATGGGAACCGCGTGTGCCGTCGTCAAAAAAGTAAAAACAAGCGAGTTTGCCAACGCCAAGACAAGGGGTATCGTAGCGATAAACCTAGACGAAGGCGACAAACTTGTAAGCGCGCTTTTGACAAAAGGCGACGACGAAGTGGTGCTGATTTCCCGCAAAGGGCAGGCGCTTCGTACCCACGAAGAACATGTCCGCGCGATGGGACGTTCTTCAAGAGGCGTTACCGGCATGAAACTGTCTGAAGGCGACGAACTGACAGGAATGTTGAGGGTAGACACCGGCAAGGACCGTCCGCCAGAAAAAGTCGAAAAGATGCTGATCATTTCCGAATACGGCTACGGCAAGCGGGTTGACTTCAGCGAATTTTCATCGCACGGGCGCGGTACGGGCGGTCAAAAGATTTACACCGTCAGCGAGAAAACCGGCGAACTTACAGGCTGTGTCAGCGTGTTTGACGATGACGACATAATGTGCATCACCAGCCAGGGTAAATCGATTAAAATGAAAGTAAGCGATGTCCGCGTGATGGGACGCTCCGCTCAAGGCGTCCGCCTGCTCAGTATCGATAAACCTGATTTTGTAATCGGTCTGGACAGAATCGTCAAGGAAGAATAGGGCATGAAAAAACTGATTTTTTCGTTTTTAATCGCCGTATCGGTAATAAGTTGCGCCAGCAACACAAATGTTTCCGATTTCAAGAATAAAGACTGGAAGTTAGTTGATGTTTTAATCGACAGCAGAAACATCAATTTTAACCGCAAAGACTTAATAAATGAAAAAGCCGGCGATATTTTTACTTTGAAACTAGACGGGCAGAACATTAGCGGAACGGGAGCGCCGAACCGCTACTCCGCCCCATACACTTTATCAGGTAAGCAGAATATCAAAGTAAAGCCTCTTAAGGCGACTCAAATGGCGTCTATTTGGCAACCGGAGAAGCTTAAAGAATACGAGTTTTTTATCTATATGCAAAATATTTCCACATGGGCGATAGTTAACAATCAACTGGAATTTACCTCAAAAACCGATGACGGACGCTCCGTAAAACTGGTCTTTTCGCTTTAAAAAGAAAGCGCAATATTTTGGGCTGTCTGGGATTATTTCCTGGACAGCCCTTATTTTTTCCCATAATTTCTGCGAATAATTGCTTATTTACAGATATTTATGTTTCACGTGAAACAAGCTAATTCATTGTACAGTTTTCCCTCAAAATCCTGTCAAATCAGAATTAGAAAAAAAGCCTCCAACCCGCTTGAACTAATACCCCGCTTGCCGGGTAATCCAAACTAGTCTGTTGTCCTATATACCCGACTTCAAGGTACAATCCTCCCCAATCTTCTGTATCAAACTGTCCTCCGCCCCCAAAGCCACCCGTAAAAGCCAACGGCTTATCAAAAAACTTCTTTGTCTGGTTTCCGAATATTCCAACGCCGCCTTCAAGATATGTATATATTGTTAAAGGAACGCCGATATTACGGCCAACTATGAGTTTATCCGACAGGGTTAATATAGTGTGGTCGCTTCTATTAATTTCAAAACCGCCGCCGCGTATCATAAAGTTGTTTTGTATGTATAGAATTTTTTTATATAAAACAACGCCAAACTCTTAATGGCCGCCCCATAATTCAGGATTATTTGCCCATGTAAAACCGGCTCCTAATACAAACCTTGTATCCGATGGTTTCAATACGTTGGTTTTTTCAGAAGGATTCACCTCATCGGCAAACAAATTAAAACACAGAACAAGAAAAAACGTTAATAAAATAAATTTACGCATTTTTTTCCTCAATATCGTAACTACTGACATAATAGCACACTTTTCTAAAAAAGGCACGGTTTTTATTCGCAAGTGGTTTTAATATTCCGCCGTATTCTTACGAAGTTATGCGGTAGAAACTTTGCGGAAGGGGTCGTCATAAGGAAGTTTAAAACCTGTGATTGGTTTTAGAAAATAGAGTTGTTCGGAAACTTCTGTTTCTGAACAACTTCATATAAAAAACGCGGTTTTGTCGAACTTTCGGACTAAAGTCCGCGTTCGCAGGCTTATAGCCTGAAAAACCGCAAGACTTGTGAAACAACCAACCGGGTTGTCGAACAAGTCCAATGAA
>JAITUY010000143.1 GCA_031286095.1 Treponema sp.
CGCAAAAAAAGAGGAGTATTGTGGCTGTTACAAAAGAAATAACACGTCTGGAAAAATCTAACGTAAAATTGAGCCTTACTGTCCCAAAGGACGATATCCGTAACCAATATCAAACTATGCTCAATGAGTATACTAAAGACCTTCAACTTCCCGGGTTCAGAAAGGGAAAAGTGCCGCGGGAGGTGCTTGAGCGTAAATACGCGGACGCCCTTAAACAGGAGGCTCTGGGGCGCGTCATCGAATCCGCCCTGCAGGATTACTTCAAAACGGAAAACCTGCCGCGCAATGAGAGACCTCTGCCCTACTCTACTCCTGAATTGCAGGACGAGCCGAATATCGACTTTGACAGCGATCTCCAATTTTCCGTAGTTTATGACGTACTGCCCGAAGTAAAAATCGGTAAATGGAAGGGGCTGAACGTTGAGTATCCGTACGCTGAAATAAGCGAAGACGACATTAAACGCGAGCTTGAGCAAATCCGCGAGAGAAACGCCGTTGTCATGGACCGGGACGACGGCGCGCCCGCGCAAAAGGGCGATGTCGTAACCATAGATTATAGTATATCCGGCGAAAACGGCGAGGAACTGCAGAATTTACAGCGGAAGGATTTTGTCTTTACCATAGGTTCCAACACCAATTTTTATCAATTTGACGAAGATGTTACCGGAATGAAAAAAGGGGAAACAAAAGAATTTGAAAAAAAGTTCGCGGACGATTTTTTTGAACCCACCCTTGCCGGAAAAAAAAGAAAGGTACAGATTACCCTGTCATCGCTAAAAGAAAGAAAGCTTCCCGATCTGGACGATGATCTTGCGCAGGATGTTGACGAAAAATTTAAAACTCTGGACGATCTAAAAAACAGCATTAAAGAGCGCCTGAACAAACATATCGAATGGAAACAGCGCGATGTGAAACTTCAGGAAGTTCTGAAAAAAATAATGGAAAACACTCCCGTTGTTTTACCCGAATCCATGATCAGGGCGGAAATCGAAGGGCGCTGGCGCAGGCTTGCCCAGTATTACAACACTAGCGCGGAAAAGATGATGCAGATGATGATGACGGGCGAAGGTCACGAAGAAAGGGAAAAAGAATGGCGTCAAACTGCGGAAAAAGCCCTTCATTCGCGCCTGATTATCGAGACTTTAATCGAAGACGAAAAAGTTGAAGTTTCGGACGAAGATGTAGAAAACGAATTAAAACGGATTGCCGCCGAAAGCGGGGCCGAAGTTGACGAAGTTAAGAAAAATTACGGTGAACAGGATATGTTCTACCTGAAAGAAGATATCAAGGAACAGCGGATTGTCGATAAATTGTTCTCGGAAAACAACTTAAAACAAGGAAAAAAGGAGAATTATCTGGATTTTATATCAGATAATGGTTAAATTTAAATAATGATGAATGAAAAAATGAGCAATTTAGTCCCCATAGTTGTAGAGCAGACTGGAATGGGAGAACGCTCCTATGATATTTATTCCCGTCTGCTGAAAGACCGCATTGTATTTTTGGAGGGGGAAATACACGATATTTCCGCCGATTTGGTCGTAGCCCAGCTTTTGTTTCTGGATGGACAAGAAACCGAAAAAGACATCAACCTTTACATAAATTCACCCGGCGGATCAGTTACTGCAGGGCTTGCAATTTACGACACTCTCCAGCACTTAAAATCTAAAGTTCAGACTATATGCCTTGGACAGGCCGCCAGCATGGCCGCCCTTATCTTAACGGCGGGAACTCCTGGAAAACGCATGGTACTACCATCTTCGCGCGTGCTGATTCATCAGCCGTGGGGCGGCGCTCAAGGACAGGCGCGGGACATCGGAATCCAGTCCAGAGAAATTATCCGCCTGAAAAAAATGACAATTCAATATTTTGCCAACCATACCGGAAAATCCATAGAACAGATTTCAGCGGACATGGAAAGGGACCTTTATATGTCGGCGGAAGACTCCGTCGCTTACGGCATAGCCGATTCCATTTTAAGGAGGGAGAAAAATGGCACGGCTTCGTAACGGACCTGAGGCTTTTGAACGTATATGCTCTTTCTGCGGAAAAAGCGCGGACATGGCGCGCCGTCTTATCGCGGGACCGAATGACGTTTTTATTTGCGATGAATGTATCGAAGTATGCAGAAAAATTTTAAGCGAGGAAGATCACGAACTCACTACAAATTTTACAGGCGACATTCCCACTCCGCATGAAATAAAAAGTTACCTCGATCTTTTTGTCATCGGGCAGGATAACGCGAAAAAAGCGCTGTCGGTCGCCGTTTACAACCACTACAAACGGATTGCAAATCCTTCTCTTGGAAAAGACAGCGCCGAAGTTGAAATTGAAAAATCAAACGTCCTTTTAATCGGGCCTACGGGAACTGGAAAAACATTACTCGCTAAAATTCTAGCAAAGAAACTTAAAGTGCCTTTCGCAATTGTAGACGCAACCACTCTTACCGAAGCGGGCTATGTCGGCGAAGACGTTGAGAACATTCTCCTAAAACTGATACAAAGCGCCGGCGGCAATATTGCGGCGGCGGAAAGAGGTATTGTCTATATCGACGAAATTGATAAAATAGCGCGCAAGGGCGAAAATGTTTCCATTACGCGCGATGTTTCCGGCGAAGGCGTTCAGCAGGCGCTTTTAAAAATTATCGAAGGAACAATCGCTTCCGTGCCGCCTCAGGGCGGAAGAAAGCATCCTAATCAGGAATTGATACGGATTGACACCACTAACATTTTATTTATATGCGGCGGCGCTTTTGTTGGGCTGGACAAATTAATCGCTAGGCGCGTCGTAAACCAGCCTTTAGGCTTCGGCGCAGGGCTTGCCGGTTCTGGAAAAAGCCTGAAAGAACTGTACGACGCAATTCACCCCGATGATCTTATCCACTTCGGCATGATTCCTGAATTTATAGGAAGGCTCCCCATCACTGTCGGCCTTGAAGAATTAAAACGCGACGACCTGAAGCGCATCATAACGGAACCGCGCAACGCCATTGTCAGGCAGTATCAGGCTTCCATGGCTTATGACAACGTAAAACTTGAGTTTACGGAAAAAGCGATTGACTCTATCGCGGATATGGCAATTAAACAAAAAACAGGAGCGCGCGGGCTTCGCGCCATCGTGGAAAAATTGATGACTGATATAATGTTTGACATTCCGTCGATGAAGGGCGAAAAACATGTAATTATAACGCATGATACAGTGGAAAAATCGGAGCCTCCGCAAATAATATACCTGCAAAAGAGCGCGTAACGCGCATCCGGGATTTTCTGTGGAAAAGAGAAAGGAAAGAAAAAAAGGCTTTAGCAGAATCTTTTCAGATTTTTTTGGAAGAAATAATTTTTTACATGAACAATCTTCTTTTTCGGAAGAAATTTCAGCCGAGGATTTTCCGCTTTTGCCGCTTAGGGACCTGGTTCTTTTTCCACAGACTATTATCCCCATTTTTATAACATTCAAACCTGGCATTGTCGCCCTTGAAGAAGCAATGAAGCACGACAACCGTCTTTTCGCGGCGTGCCTGAGGAAACATGAGATCGGGCTTGCCGCAGACGAGCCTTGGAATTACGGAACCGTAGTCAGGATCATTCAGCACTTAAAACTTCCAGATAATTCATACCGCGTAATTTTTCAATGCGAATACCGCGGCGTGATTGTTTCCAATACCCAGCAAAATAATTTTTCCACCGTAAAAGTAGAGCCGTTAAAAATAGCCGGCTTAAACGAGCCTTTAAGCCCGGAAGATTCAGCCTTAATGCGCAACGTGCAAAAATCTTTCGCCCAATACGCCGAATTTTCCAAAAAAATAGGAACCGACACGCTTACCGCCGTGGAAAAAACTGAAGACCCCGAACGCCTTGCTAATCTTGTGTGTAACGCTACCCACTTAAAATCCGAAAAAAAAGTTGAACTGCTGGCGTACTCCGACACAAGGGAAAGGTTACTCGCCATTCTTGAAACTCTTGAATTTGAAAACGAAATATACGGCATACAAAAAAATATTTCCGGCAAGGTTAGAAGCAGAATAGACAAGCGCCACCGCGAATATATCCTGCATGAACAGTTACGGGAAATAAACAAAGAGCTTGGCAAGGATAAAACCGAAGACGAATTCGCCCTTTTAGAAAAACGCATTACCGAAAAAAAGCCGCCGGCCGAAATTCTGGAAAGAACAGGCAAAGAGATAACAAAACTGCGCAAGCTTCAGCCTTTATCGCCGGAAGCTGGCGTCGTGCGCGGTTATCTTGAATGGATCGCCGATCTTCCATGGAGCGATTTTACGGTAGATTCGGGCGATCTCGCCATGGCGGAAAAAATCCTGGACGAAGACCATTTTGGAATGGTAAAGGCAAAAGACAGAATTCTGGAATTTATCGCCGTACGCCAGTTATTATCGGATAACAAGTTATCTAGTAACTTGTTA
The DNA here is from genome assembly GCA_031286095.1 of Treponema sp. GTDB lineage: Bacteria > Spirochaetota > Spirochaetia > Treponematales > Breznakiellaceae > WQXQ01. The sequence continues at coordinate 4,421 of JAITUY010000143.1, forward strand.
CCTGACAGTGCGTTATCAGATAACAAACCGCCGGATGATCAATTACCTGATAACCAGCAGGCGGATAGCCCGCTGTCAGACAACTCACCGCCAGATAACGGTGAAAAGACAAAAGCGGACGGCGGAGAAAGTACCATTCCCCAGTCGATTAAGGGACCTATCCTTTGTTTTGTGGGACCGCCGGGAACGGGCAAGACCAGTCTTGGAAAATCCGTCGCGCGCGCGCTTGGAAGAAAATTTGTACGGGTTTCCCTCGGCGGCGTCCGCGACGAGGCGGAAATACGCGGTCACCGTAAAACTTATGTGGGCGCGCTTCCTGGAAAAATTATTCAGTCCATGCGCAAGGCGGAAACCGTTAACCCTGTTTTTCTTCTTGACGAAATTGACAAACTTTCCAGCGATTTCCGCGGCGATCCTGCCTCGGCTCTTCTTGAAGTTCTCGACCCAGAGCAAAATTCAACTTTTGTGGACCATTATCTTGAAGTTCAATATGATCTTTCCAAAGTTATGTTTATTACCACGGCAAATTCCCTGCACACGATTCCGTATCCCCTGCTAGACCGCATGGAGATAATCGAAGTTCCCGGTTACGGTGAAAATGAAAAACTTACGATTGCTAAACAATTTTTGGTTCCTAAAGAACTGCGGGAAAACGGGCTTTCCTCCGCAAAAATTAAATTCAAAGACGATGCGCTTAAAAGCATTATCCGCCATTGGACTATGGAGTCCGGTGTGCGAAATCTTGAACGCGAAACCGCACGGTGCATAAGGCGCATCGCACGCGGGGCGGTAAACATGGGGTACGGCAAGGACAAGCCTGTGTCTTCATTCAAAAAAACAATAACGCCCGCAGTTATTGAAAAATTACTCGGCAGAAAAAAATACAAACGCGACGTGGTATTCAGCGAAGCGCGTACAGGCGTAACTTACGGTCTTGCGTGGACGGAAACGGGCGGAACAATTTTGCCTGTCGAGACAATCCGCTATAACGGAAACGGAGAGTTGCTGATAACCGGAAACTTGGGCGACGTAATGAAGGAGAGCGCCAGAATAGCCCTTTCTTACCTGCACAGCACCTGCGACAAGTACAATTTCTCGATAAAAGACTTGAGCAAATCAAATTTTCACATTCATGTTCCCGAAGGCGCGATCCCGAAAGACGGACCTTCCGCAGGAATCACCCTTGCTTCGTCCCTGCTGTCTACCCTTTGCAAAACCCCTCCGCGCCCGTGTATCGCCATGACGGGAGAACTTACGCTTACAGGCCGCGTTCTGGGCATAGGCGGATTAAAAGAAAAAATGTTAGCCGCGATTAGAAACAACATGGAAACGGTTCTTTTACCCATGAACAACGAAGCCGACTGGCACGAACTGGACAAAGATATCCGCGATTCCGTAAAAGTGGAGTTTGTGGAAACTGCGGAAGACGTATTTAAGAAACTTTTTGACAAGAAAATATTTAAGAAAGCGCGGGGCCGGTAAAGACGCTTTACGGCGGAAATTACAAAGATAATAGAGTTGTTTGGAAACCTCAGTTTTCCGAACAACTACCAATAAAAAGTATTTTTGCATGACCAAAGCTCGCTTTAGCCCGAAAAAATGCAGGACTTGTAAGACAACCAACAGGGTTGTCGAACAAGTCCAATTATTAACCACTAACCGCATGAACAGGAAGTAGGGGTAGCGGTATGAAAATAAATCATACCGACAACACGATTAGCTTTCAAATAAAAAAACTACTCTCCTTTTTCTTGTTCGCATTAAGATTCTTTTCTTTATATTCGCGTCTGTTCGTGATGGCTTATGGTAAAAAAATTGAATTCCCTGAATGGAACCGGCAATTTTAAGTTTATCTCTTTCAACCTCAATCTATATTCAACTTACCTTTAAATATTCTCGCGCAGAGATCTCTATAAGCAATGCGTAAGCCAATCGCTGTTTTCATGCTTCTTCTTCTAAAAAGACAAGAAAAACATATTGTAGACGCACAACAATGTAATTAAGTCCCGTTCTCTGCGTTCTCCGCGAGCTTTGCGTGATGAATTCTCCGATGTTTTTTAATATTTCTTAAACTTTAAATTGCTGGAATGGAACGCTTGCATGTTTTCGTTTTTTATGAAATTATTATAATCATGGATAAAAATATTGATTTACTGCTTGAAAATCCCGTTTACGTCGGCGACAGACCAGCCGTGGAAATGGATCTGTCGGTTATAACATATAACACAAGATCGGCGCAAATAAAAAAGTTGTCAGATATTGGTGAACTTTTTAGTTATAAATTAAACTCTGGCCTTTCATGGATTAACATCAGCGGATTAAAGGATATTGACTCCATAAAAAAACTGGGGGAATTTTTCAACATTCACCCGTTGAGTGTTGAGGATATTCTGAATACCGAGCAACAGCCTAAAGTGGAAATTTTTAATGATTACAAATTTTTCTCGTTAAAGACGATACAGCAGGAAAAAAGTTTTAACCATGATAAAAAAAAGGAGAATGGGCAGCAGGATGAAGCGAATGAATTTATTATCGATCAGATCAGCATGGTTATCTTTAAAAATATTCTGATTACTTTTCAGGAGATATCAGGCGATTCATTCAATAAGGTAAGAAGAAGAATACTGGAAGACGCGGGTGAAATCAGGAAAATGGGCGTAGATTATCTGGTTTACGCCATTGTTGACGCTGTTGTTGACGAGTATTTTCTGGTACTAAGCCATCTGGAATCGGATATTGAAAGTTTTGAAGATCGCGCGATAAAAACCAACGATAAGAAATTCATAGAAGAAGTGCAAGAAATAAAGAAATATCTTTTCCGCATAAAGCACGCGGTTTCATCGTTAAAAGACAATGTACAGGTGCTTACCAACCGCGGAAAATTTTTCCAAACTGATTATTTAAGACCTTTTATACAGGATTTAAACGATCATTTGAATAACGCCGTTGTAACAATCGATCATTACCGTGAATGGCTGACCAACATAATGGACGTAAACCTGTCGGTTTTATCCCATCAAATGAACAAGGTAATGAAGGTTCTGGCGACAATATCGACAATTTTTATTCCACTGACATTTATTGCGGGAGTATACGGCATGAATTTTGAATACATGCCCGAAACAAAACAGGTGTTAGGATACCCTATCGTCCTTATGGGCATGGGGCTTACCGCCCTGATTATGGTTATTGTTTTTAAGATACGCCGCTGGTTCTGACGCGCTTTTCATGTTGATAAATGTACCTGTTAATCAACATGACGCGGTACGCCCGCATTTAACCGGTCGTAAATCCGTTTGCAAGCATTTCGGCTATTTCCGCGCCCAGATCGTCTTCGACACGAATTCTGTAAACGGATATACTTCTGCCTTTTGAAATGCGCGTTGATATTGCTTTCAACCTGCGGCCTTTTGTGGATTTCAAGAAGGAAATACTGCACGACTGCCCTACCGTCAACTTGCCGGTTTCACCGCAAGCCAAAGCCAGGTTGCAGTGAACGGCAAAAGCCAAATCCGCCAGCGTGAAGATAGCGCCGCCCTGCACGCCGCCGCCCGCATTCCTGTGTTCCGCGCATAACTCCAATCCACACACCACGCAATCTTCATCTGCTGAATCAATAACCATTCCGTTCCCGGTGGCAAAACGGTCGTTTTTGAAAAAATTACGGACTCGTTCTAAATCAATGTTCATTATGAATCCCCTTATCTGTTTTTAAATTAATTATACAAATTTTTAAATGTAGACTCAATATATATGCGATGTATGACTGCGTACTTTTACCTTCACAAGTTAAATATTGCTGTCAAAAGAATTCAGATTTGACAGCAGAAGCGCAATTACATACGGAGTAATTTGTATGCGCAGACAGCGTTCGCCTGTCATTGAACTTGTTCGACAACTGCGAACCTTCGGTTCGAGTTGGTTGTCTCATGTCAGCTACGCTGACCAGTCTTGCGGTTTTTCAGGCTATAAGCCTGCGAACGCGGACTTTAGTCCGAA
>JAITUY010000163.1 GCA_031286095.1 Treponema sp.
AATAAATATCCAAAATTTACGGATAAATATATAAAAATTATAAACGAAGGTGATGAAGATTATTTTAACGAATTAGCGGATAAATTTTCAAAAAATAAAAGGATTAGAATACTTTTTTAGAATATAATAATTAAGGATTATTTAAATACGGCAAACCTGCACTTAAAGGACTGTAACTGCATCGCCGCCTTCGGCGGCTCGGGCTACACAAAACCGTGTTCGGGCTACGCTCTCTGCACGGTTTTGTGTAGCCACATTTGGGGCAGGGGTCGTTGCTACGCAACGCCCTATAACCTGCCCCAAACGTCAGTTACAGCCAAAACGGTGTCTGAACAAGTTTTTCAAACTTTTCGGACATTATCTTTTTTTGCCAGAATTAATTTTAAATTCTCCCGTGACATAACACTAAAAATGCAAATAGAGTTTTTGGAAACTTTAGCTTCTGAACGCAATCGCAGATTGCAAACTTCCTTATAAAATCGCATTTTTGTAAGGCTTTACCTGAAAAAATGCAGGATTTGTTCAATAAAACGGTTATTGAACAAGTCCAATGAAAAATAACATGAAAGGGTAGTTAGCTAATCACCTTTGACCCTCTGCGGCTCCGCGATCTCTGCGTGAGGATCGGTAATAAGGTATTGTTGTATTTTTAGCGGGTCAGGAATGTGGTTCTTGATAAATTCTTAATCAATAATTTTTAAGGATTTCCAAAAGCCGCGCTTTATTTATCGATCTTAAAAAACTCGCAAGGCGCGGCCCTTGATCCTTTCCTATAAGCGCTTTATACGCCGCGCCAAAAAGAACTTTGCCGTCCACTCCCGCTTTTTCTGCGGCGGCGTAAACCGCAGTACTGCAAGTTTTGTCATCGCCAAATTCCTCAATCTTGCAGATAACGTCATCGCGCAGAATACGCACCGCGTTCTTTTCTTCGGCGGAAAGGGCTGATGTGCTTCCGGCAGGCAGTAACCTGAAACGAAATTCTTCCGGGGCGCAGTTTTCTATCCAGTATTTGGCGCATTCAGCCCTTGCCCTTAACGCTGGAATCTGCTCCTTTTTCGGACCGCTGTCGTTAGCCGCTAAATCAGAAAGAGCCTTCTCGATACTACCGTCCGCTATTTGAATCAGGTTGCACAAATGACGGAAAGGAATTTGATACGGGGCCTGCCTGTCCTCAAGACGCGGAGTTTTCCCGTCTGCGCTGACTTGCGAAAGTTCATAAATACGCCGCTCTTTTTGATATACAGCCTCGTCTTTTGCCGCTTCCATTTTCCACGCAATGCGTTCGGTTTTATCGTAATCTTCGTAAATTTTAATAACGTCAAGATCAAAAGAAATGACAAATTCCGTATTCGGTCTTGTTCCCGCAAACAGATAACGCGCGACTTCCGGCGTGTAAATTTTTAATACGTCCCCTATGGTAATAACGTTACCAGAAGAAGAAGACATTTTGCCGGGAAGTCCCTTTGTGCCGATAAAATCGTAGCGGAAAGTAACCGGCGCGTCCCAATCGTACACGTCCTTGCAGACATGGCGCGCGGTGTCGAAACTTCCGCCCTGACTGTGATGATCCTTGCCGGCCGGCTCAAAATCGACCTTTTCGTATTCCCAGCGCATAGGCCAGTCAACTCGCCATGACAGCTTGATCCCTTTCGCTTTTTGTATGTCAAGTTTTTCCTTGTTTCCGCATGATTTGCAAGCGTAACTTAAACCCCAATCGCCGTCCCAACTTTCAATTTCAGTTTCGTCCTTGTTGCACTTTTCACAAAAAACGCTGACAGGCCACCATTCGCCCTGAATCTTATGATCCTCATCGCGGAATTTGTCCAGAATTTCTTTTAGCGCATCACGCTTTTCAAGCGCTTTTCTAATGCCTTGCGCGTAACGTGACGCCCTGTAACGTTCCGCCTGATAAATAAATTCCGGCGAAATTCCCACAACGGGGAGCGTCCCTTCGACATCAACCTCGTGATGACGGGCGTAACTTGAATCCCTTTCCCAAGGGTCGGGAACCATAGTGATGGGAAAGCGCAGGTATTTTTCAAGCTCGTCCTGTTTCGGCATATTTTTCGGCACTTTGCGGAACACATCGTAATCGTCCCATGAATAGATAAAACGCACTTTTTTGCCCATGTCCCTAAGAGCGCGGACAACCAGTTCCACGGAAATAATTTCCCTGAAATTGCCAATATGAACAGTCCCCGAAGGGGTAATCCCAGACGCGCAGGTGTACTGTTCCCTTTCGCCCTTTTCAAAAACGATTTTTGCCGCTGTTTCGTCCGCCCAATGGCCGGTTGATGTTTTCATAGTGGGGTTATTATAGTAAGATAATGAAAAATAGGCAATGGAGAGCTTTTTCTTTGGTTAAGTAGTAATTTTTGTATACCATGTGTCTATTTTTTTATACTTTTTATGGTAAAATCGTATTAATTATACTGTTTTTTTATGATTTCTTTTGATAAGTCTATATCCTGTATAGACTTACAGAAAATGATAGAATCTCTTAAAAACTTGGCATAGTTATTGCTAGTATTATAGCATGGAAAGAACAAGGTTTTTAGATTTACAAGCTTCATCCGGTTCTGCTCGTTCTTTTGCCGCTAGCGGTAAAGACGTAAGTGAATTAAAAACCGAAATTGTCAGAAAATCAATACATTTTCTTATTGCTTTAAGCCCCTTGATGGCGTCGATAAGCAGACCGGTTACCGTGCTTTTTCTTATGGCGGGTACTTTGGGGTATACCTTAATGGAATATTTGCGTTTTTGCGGCGTAAGAATCCCCGTTATTTCTTCCCTTACAAATATGGCTTCCCGTTCAAGGGACATGGGGCGTTTTGTAATGGGTCCTGTTACCCTCGGTTTGGGCGCTCTTCTTGCCCTGCTTTTGTACCCGTCTCCTGTGGCGAGTATAGCAATTTACGCCTTGGCTTTCGGCGACGGATTTGCGAGCCTTATCGGTAAGCTTTTCGGCAAATGGCGGCCTGCGATTCTGTGCGGAAAGAGCGTAGAAGGCTCGTTGGCGTGCTTTTCTGCGGTTTTCATCAGCGCTTACTCGGTTTCGCATAATATAAACATTGCAATTGTAGCGGCCTTTACCGCCACTGTTGTAGAAGCCCTTCCTCTTGAAGATTACGACAACATGCTCATACCTGTAACCGTTGGTTTGGCGGTTCAGTTTGTTAGTTTTTTATAAATGTTTTTCATAAATTTACTTGACAAAGAGCCGGAAAAGATATATATTAAAATAGAACTGCTGGGCAGGAATGTCCGGTAAAATCTTCAGAGAGAATTCTTTGAAAGGCGCGCGCCGGCGAGAGGCTGTAATTGTGGCAAAAGCGGCGTAAATCCAAGCGCAAAAAACACGAAAAAAGAGAGATATTTTTCCGTAAAGTACTTGACAAGGAAAGCGGAAAGGTAGTAATTTCTAAAAACTTGCGCGTTTTAAAAACGCATAAGGGGGAATTTGCGGCTTAAGCGAGAAGCTTAAGCAT
>JAITUY010000200.1 GCA_031286095.1 Treponema sp.
TCTAAACCCTCGTTTTTTGGAAATTGATAACTTTTTTGATAACGCGCCAATTTCCGGTTTTTAGGCACACGCGAACAGCAACGCTAATTCGTTATGCAGTAAGGATTTAGCAAGGTTTGTCTTAAAATGCCACTAAGGAAAAGTCTAAAATTCCGAATGTCAGTTACAGCCAAAACGTTATGTGAAATGCTTGGGCAAACAATATTGAAAAAATAATGATTGACAATGAACCTTGTTTTTGATATAATAAAAAGCCGTCAGAGAAAAAGAGGGAAAACCTATTTTTTTGGTATTTTTTGCTTGAAAAAAGCATAAAAAAATAGGATTATTAGGTGTACTGTGAGTTTTTAGAGATTCCCCACAATAAAAACGATGAAAAAGAGTGATTAAATGTGTGATTTGGACAATTTATATAAAATTCTCAAAAAATATAAAGAAGAATTTCAACAAAAACAATATATTGAAGAATATTTAGACAGTGATATTTTGATGGAAACCTTTGGCCTAACTCAAGAAATCAAAGGTGAAAATAAACAGTATTGGGGAAGGCAATTAGGTATGTGTTGGCAATTATTAGTAACAGAAGTTTTTAAGGATTTAGCAGGTTATAAACCAGCATTAAAGATTGGTGATGATGAACCATGTGATTTGATTTATAAGGAAGATGCCATAGATACAAAATACAGAATTGGTTCAGGCGATTCTGGAACATTAAAAAAATTTAAACAATATGGTAAAAAATTGATAGAATTAAATTATGTACCAATTTTATTATTTGTTAGAACTGATAATTTACCTGCTGCGATTACTGCTTGTGAAGCAGGACAATGGAAAATTTTAACGGGCAAAGATTCCTTTAATTATATAAAGAATAATTCTGGTTTTGATTTATATGCTTGGCTTATGGAGCATAAAAACAACAAGACCTTTTATGTAAGGAGAAAGTAATTATGGAAAATTCAATTATAAATGGCGATTGTATAAATGTAATGAAGAAATTTGATGAATCGTCTATTGCTTGTTGTATAACAGATCCTCCATATAATTATGAATTTATTGGTAGGAAATGGGACAATGAAGAAATACAACGCAGAATTAATAGGATACACGAAAGCAAAACATTGGTTAAAAATATCCCTTATGGTAGCGGATTAGCTGGAGGGGTAAGAAATAAGAGATGGTATGAAAGAAATTATAATAATAATCAAGAATATATGCTTTGGTGTGAAAAATGGGGTAATGAATTGTTTAGAATTTGTAAATCAGGCGCACCCATTGCAATTTTTAATAGCACAAGAACAGTTGCTCATGTTCAAGTTGCATTAGAGAAAGCTGGCTTTTATACTCGTGATATTTTGGTTTATAGGCGACATTCTGGTATTCCTAAAGGTCTGAATATAAAGCGAAAACTAGAAAAGATTGGATATCCTAATGCGAATCAATGGGAAGGCTGGCATAGTTGTTTTAGGAATGAGTGGGAAGCAATTTTGTTAACTCAGAAGCCACTAAGAAATAATTATTGGGGGACGTTACAAGAGACTGGAGTTGGATTATTTAAAACGATAAATGACGATGGTTCTTTTCAATCTAATATATTTGAAGGTTATAGTAATAAAAGTGAAGAAACGTTCGAACATTGCACTGTAAAACCTATCTCGCTTATAAAAAAGCTTATTAAAATACTTGTTCCTAAAAATAAATCAAATATTATTATCGATCCATTTGCTGGTAGTGGTACTACATTAGTTGCGGCAAAAGAACTTGGTTATAAATATATAGGTATTGAAATTGAATCTTCATACATCAAAATTATAGAATCGAGGCTAAAGCAAAATACATACTTAACAAATAGCACCAAAAATCTACAAAATAGTTTAATTACTAAAGTGGCAACATAATGAATTGTAAAATTGCCCAAGCACTTCACATAACAGGACTGTAACTGCATCGCCGCCTTACGGCGGCTCGGGCTACGAAAAACCGCAGTCGGGTTACACTCTTTGTGCGGTTTTTCTCCATCACGTTATGCGCAATACTGCCCTAAACCTTATGTAAAAAATAGAAAACAGCAATTTTGTACAATAAAAATATTAAAACAGGTGATATATTCATAATCAAATATCTTTAAGGAGCGTTTTTATGGATAAAACAGTATTTGAAACGGGGTCTTTACAAAGGGCTTATTTTCAGGTAAAGATAGCGGTAACAATTTAAGCGCAATGCTGGTAAAAATTGAATCGAATTGCGAAATTGGGAATCATATCCATGAGGGAAAGGCAGAATTGCACGAAGTAATTTATGGGGAAGGCGTTGCATTGGTAAATGATAAAAGTATCATTTATAAACCGGGTGTTATATCCTTAATACCGGCTGATGTTCCCCATAGCGTAAAAGCCAATAATAGCGGTCTTGTTTTTTTGGCTAAATTTACGCCGCCTTTAAATTAGGATGTTTTATCAGGCAATAATAAAACCAGAGTACGAATTTTTAAATGTTAAAAATTCGTACCATGATTTTCCTGTGTATTTTCATAAAAGATTATGTATAGGAAAAATTATCTCTGGAGTAAAATATATAAAAATGAATAACCATGAAAATAAAATTTCAAGAAATGGGGTATATATTATTCCGCCGTATACTGCCCATTCTTGTAAAACAGACGGGAATAGTGATTATTTGGTGTTTTCATTAGATTTTAGTGAAATAAATAATTTGGAGATATTATCTGAAGGGGCAAAATATCTGGGAATGAATTTAAATAAAATAGTAAAATTAATAAATGGTATTCTCAATAATGTCCAGATAGAAAATAATATTATCAATTATTTAATAAACTATTGTGAAGAAAATTATAATGTCAACGACTATAAAAATATATTTTTCGATTTTAGCCCGTAATTTACCTAATTTCTTTACTATGCAATATGCACACCAATAACCGCCCATAAACGCAAACCGGCGGTTGTTTCCAATGAGAAAATAAAATATCAGTGAAAAAAATAAATTTAAATTATTTGTGCAGTTAAAACATTTACTTAGACAACGTGTATTGCCGGCAGTTTTCGGGGGCTCTGTGGTTTAGGGACAGTCTGCAAACTGGCGGTTTTTACGCTCATGAGTATAATATTTTTAGGGAAAAATAGGGATTAATTTTAACGCATTTACAATCCCCCTATGCAAACGAGGTTTACGTCTAATAAAAACGCAAAAAAGTCCGCCGGCTTGTAGTTAAAAGGGAATATTTTTCCCCTTCAGACATACACCATATTATCAACCGCGATCACGAATAAAATTAGTCCATGGCCGCGGTTCAACCACAGGCAAAGGTATCTCTTCCTTCGCAAGCGCAAGAGCCTTGATAAGCCACGCCATGCTTCGCGCAGACCGTTTCGCAACATAAAGACCTTCCGAGTCTTCAAGCGATTCCCCACGGTTTGAGCCGTGGACAATTCCCCAATACACAGATGGCACGATAAAAGCTCCGGTAAGATTAAAATAATTGTTCATCTGCTGAAAAGCGTTAATCCCGCCGGCGCGCCTGCACGATACTATGGCGGACGCCGCTTTGTACTCAAGCCGCAAGCCGGGAAAAAAGAGCCTGTCTAAAAAACATTTAAAATTTCCGGCAATACTGCCATAGTAAACAGGCGAGCCGATAATAATCCCGTCCGCAGAGAGCACTTTTTCAGCCGCGCTGTTTACAAGATCATCGTTAAAAGCGCATTTGCCAAGCTCCCGGCACTTTCTGCAATCAATACAACCACGGGTATTTTCACGTCCTGCCTGTACAATTTCGGTCTTGATCCCCTCATTTTCCAGTTCCGCGCACATAAGTTCAAGCGCGTTCTGAATTACTCCGTCGTTATTCGGGCTTCCATTAAACGCTATTACTTTCATTTTTTCTCCTTTTTATGTCTATATTTACTACATTTAAAATTTTTTGTAAAATCCTATTGACAAATTATCGGTTATAGATCATCATACTCCTAGTAATCCTATATGATTACTTAATTTTAGTCAAGAGGAGAAAATTATGGCAAGAGTAGAGAAAATTACCGATCTTATCGGGAATACACCGATTGTTAAAGTCAACAAGCTCAATGATAGCGGAGCGACTATTTATGTAAAACTGGAGAGTTTTAACCCCCTGCACAGCGTAAAAGACCGTATCGCGCTTTCGATGATTGAGGCCGCTGAAAAAGAAGGCAAAATAAAGAAAGGAACGGTTATTATCGAGCCGACAAGCGGAAATACTGGCATAGGTCTGGCTTACGTGGCGGCAGTCAAGGGTTACAGGATAATTCTGACCATGCCGGAAACAATGAGCATTGAGAGGCGCAAATTGCTTAAGGCGCTTGGAGCCGAATTGGAGCTTACCGAAGGGGCAAAGGGCATGAAAGGGGCGATCGCAAAGGCGGAAGAGCTTGCATCAGCGACTCCCAATTCCTTCATTCCCCAGCAGTTTAATAACCCGGCTAATCCCGCTGTGCACGAAAAAACTACAGGACCGGAAATCTGGAACGATACCGACGGCAAAGTTGACATCTTGGTCGGCGGAGTGGGAACAGGTGGAACGCTAACCGGAGCCGGAAGGTTCTTGAAATCAAAAAAATCGAGTGTTAAAATTGTCGCCGTAGAGCCTGCCGCGTCTCCTGTACTCTCGGGCGGACAGCCAGGACCTCATAAGATTCAGGGTATCGGAGCGGGTTTTCAGCCACAGGTTTATGATCCAGCCGTAATAGACGAAATTTATCAGACCGATGAGGTAAAAGCGGGGAACGCGGCGCGCCGTCTTGCAAAAGAAGAAGGCATCATTGTTGGCATTTCGTCCGGCTCAGTTCTTGAAGCGGCGCTGACTGTCGCAAAGAGACCGGAAAATAACGGTAAAACAATAGTAGCCGTATTGCCTGACACCGGCGAGCGTTATCTGTCAACATGGCTTTGGGAGGAATAATATTTAAGTTGTCAAAAGAAAAATAGAGTTGTTCGGAAACTTCAGTTTTTGAACAACTTCATATAAAAAATGCGGTTTTGTCGAACTTTCGGACTAAAGTCCGCGTTCGCAGGCTTATAGCCTGAAAAACCGCAAGACTGGTCAGCGTAGCTGACATGAGACAACCAACTCGA
>JAITUY010000206.1 GCA_031286095.1 Treponema sp.
GCAGTTGGTCGATAATATCCTTTTCCTTCTTCTCTTTCTTTCGTGCCATGACCTTATTTTCTCCTTTGGTATTTCTACCACTTTATGGCCATTTACACAATTTTTAAGACAGGCTCACAATTTTTATTTAAATCCAATTTTGCCAATACATTTATTATACAATATATTGCTTCTGTATAAGTAACATCCTGTTTGAATTTTAGAATAACCTTATTCCCTATATTATTTAAATCATATTTATATTCTTTATTTTCAACTTCTGTAACAATATGTATTTCTTGTAATTTATTAACTATTTTAGAATAAGAATTACTATTTTGATTAATCAAATAAATATATGCGCTATTTATTTCATTGCCTACCATTGCCGCTTTTTCTCTTGATATTCCTTCCTTCTGCCAGATTGGAATAATTTTATCAAAATAGCCAACAGGTTCTTGCGTTTGTATTTTTTCCGGCATATTTTTTTACCCCATTTTTTTGTAAACTGCGGCGCAACCGCATGGTTTTTATCTTAACTGCCTTCTTCCTTACTATGATCCCCTTTTTTATACAGTCGCAACATAAACCTATTTACATTTTATTTAAAATACATTTTTTCAGGCAAATGGCGCTTAACCCAAATATACGGATAAAGCGCGTCTATCTCAAAACCTCAACAAAAACCCGCCAAGAAAACTTTAAAATAGGCATTTTTGTAAAAGAGAACAAAGTTACGAAAGTAATTCAAAAACAAGATTTCCCTATAGTCAATAGTATATTGACTATAGGGGTTTTGTCAAGCACCTGACCCCTATAGTTCAATAAAACATGGACATATAGGGGCGTTATTAAACGATGATGAACGGACAAGACGTACGGGAGCTTTTGGGCAAGCGGATACAGTTTTTTAGAAAACAGCGGCAACTTTCACAAGCCGTACTTGCGGAAAAGGCGGGCATTTCAATCACTTTTCTCAGTAAAATTGAGCGCGGTATAAAGTATCCCACTTCTGAAACCATATCCGGTATTACCAACGGTCTGGGTGTTGAACTGTACGATTTGTTCCGGCATGACGAGATTCCGCCGGATTATCATAATATGCTGGATCGGTTGCAAAATGATTTGATGCAAACAATTGACGCGGTATTTAAAGCGTATAGAAAATAACAGACGGGCAAATGAGACAACTCCGAATTAAATAAATGATTGCCGTAAAATAAAAAAGACCGCCTGTTTCCAAGCGGTCTGCTTACCATATAAGCGATCAAGTTAGTAATCTAAAAATCGCTATGCGGTTCTAGTAGTCCATTCCCCCCATACCGCCCATTCCGCCGCCAGGCATAGCCGGAGCTTCCTTCTTTTCAGGAATGTCCGTAATGGCGCACTCGGTGGTGAGGAGCAGACTGGCAATGGACGCCGCATTCTGCAATGCGGAGCGGGTTACTTTCGCCGGGTCAATGATACCCGCTTTCACCATGTCAACCCATTCCATTTTGGCGGCGTCAAAACCGACGCCCTTCTTTTCGTTTTTCGCACGTTCAGAGATAACAGCGCCGTCAAGTCCGGCGTTTTCGGCAATCTGGCGAATCGGCTCTTCAAGAGCGCGTTTTACGATTTTGAAGCCGACTTTTTCGTCGTCGGTAAGACCTACAGTGTCCGCTTTTTCCAAGGCGAGAGCCGCCTGAATGAGCGCGATTTCACCGCCGGGAACAATGCCTTCCTCAATCGCGGCGCGAGTGGCGGAGAGAGCGTCCTCAACTCTGTGTTTCTTTTCTTTCAACTCAACTTCGGTAGCCGCTCCGACATTGATTACCGCTACACCGCCCGCAAGTTTCGCAAGCCGTTCCTGCAATTTTTCGCGGTCGTAGTCGCTTGTAGTATCTTCAATCTGCGCCTTGATCTGCGCGATTCTGTCTTGAATGTCCTTCTGTTTGCCGGCGCCGTTAATAATTGTTGTATTGTCTTTGTCAATTTTGACAGTTTTCGCCTTGCCGAGCTGGGAAATATCGGTGTTTTCAAGTTTAAGACCAATCTCTTCGGAAATGACTTCGCCGCCCGTAAGAATGGCGATGTCTTCCAGCATGGCTTTTCTGCGGTCGCCGAAACCGGGCGCTTTTACCGCGCAGGCGCGCAATGTTCCGCGCAGGCTGTTTACGACCAAAGTTGAAAGCGCTTCGCCGTCGCAGTCTTCAGCAATGATGAGCAGGGGCTTTCCGCTTTGGGCGACTTTTTCCAGCAGGGGAAGCATATCCTTCATGCTTGAAACTTTTTTGTCATGGATAAGGACAAATACGTCTTCGTAGACGCAGGTCATCGTGTCGCGGTCGGTAACGAAATACGCGGAGATGTATCCTCGGTCAAACTGCATACCTTCGACAAATTCGATGGTAGTGTCCATAGTTTTGGATTCTTCAACGGTGATGACTCCGTCTTTGCCAACTTTTTCCATAGCGTCGGCGATTGTGTTTCCAATTTCGCTGTCGTTGTTGGCGGAAACTGACGCGACATGGGATATTTCTTCCTTGTCTTTAATTTCCTTGGAATTTTTCTTGATTTCTTCAACGGCGATTTCTACCGCTTTGTCAATTCCGCGTTTTAACTCAAGGGGAGTCATGCCTGCGGCAACGGACTTTAACCCTTCTTTTACCAGCGAATACGCCAGCACCGTGGCGGTTGTGGTTCCGTCTCCGGCTACGTCGTTTGTCTTGGTGGCGACTTCTTTTAATAACTGCGCCCCCATATTTTCAAAGGGGTCGGCAAGTTCTACCTCTTTTGCTACGGAAACCCCGTCTTTGGTTACTGTGGGTGCGCCGAATTTCTTGTCAAGAAGAACATTCCGCCCCTTTGGACCGAGTGTTACCTTGACGGCCTTTGAAATCTGCTCAACCCCGGCAAGCAGCTTGCGCCGGGCATCTTCGTTGAACAATAACTGTTTTGCCATACTTTTTTCTCCTCTTCTAAATTACCGTTTATACGGTAGTTTTTGTTGAATTTTGCTCCGTGGGGGAGCGCACAAACCGTATTAGGCTTGTAAAGGCACATTATCAGATTATCGGGAAATCGGCAATAGGTTTAAGGGACAGAGCTGGGCTTTAGGGGACAGAGCTAGTCTTTAGGGGCAGAACTGGGTTTAAGGGACAGAGCTAGTCTTTAGGGGCAGAACTGGGTTTTAGGGACAGAGCTAGGTTTTAGGGGGCAGAACTACGCTTTAGGGGACAGAGTTAGGTTTTAGAGAGCAGAACTGGGTTTTGGGGACAGAGCTGGCTTTTGAGGACAAGCCATGCTCTTGGGGACAGAGCTGGTTTTAGGGGACAGAGCTAGTCTTTAGGGGCAGGATTAGGTTCTAGGGACAGAGCTTGGTTTTAGGGCAGGACTGGTTTTTGGGGACAGAGCTGGCTTTTGAGGATAAGCCATGCTTTGGGGACAGAGCTAGTCTTTAGGAGCAGGACTAGGTTCTAGGGACAGAGCTTGGTTTTAGGGCAAGACTGGTTTTAGGGCAAGACTGGTTTTAGGGGACAGAGCTGGTTTTAGGGGACAGAGCTAGTCTTTAAGGGACAGAGCCAGTCGTACAGAGCTGTCAAATTTAACCAAATTTTAACAATTCCTTCACTCATACCTAACAAAAAGTAGATATTTTTTGATTAATTCTAAGCTTAAGGAGTGAATTATGAAAATCAAACTTATCGCGGTTTTAATGGGACTTGTTGCCATGACAAGCGCCTTTGCGAGCGGAAATCAGGATTATACAATTGAGGTTGGTGGCTCTACTTCGGTAACGCCACTAATGGAACAATTTTCTGCAGAGTATCAGAAGACAAAAACCAACATCAAAGTAAACATCAACGGGACAGGTTCCGGCGACGGCATTAAAAACGCTGGAGTAATTTACCAGATTGGGATGTCCAGCAGAGAATTGACGCCGGCTGAGCAGGGGCAGGGACTTAAAGAGACAATCGTCGCCATAGACGGAATTGCGGTTATTATGAACAACAACAGTCCTGTTTCAAACCTTACAATCGCCCAGATAAAAGATATCTATACCGGAGTAATTACCGACTGGAGCCAGATTACAGGCAACGCAAAACGCGGAAAAATCGCAGTTATCAGCCGAGAAGAAGGCTCGGGAACAAGAGGCGCTTTTGAAGAGCTTGTCGGTTTTCAGGGTAAACTTCTTGCGGGGGCGAATGAGTCCACAAGTACTGGCGCTATCAAAGCCGGTGTCGCGCAAAACCCTGAAGCCATAGGTTACATCTCGCTTGGTTCTGTGGATAATACCGTAAAGGCGATAGCAGTTAACGGCATTGCCGCTACAAACGACAACGTAAAGAACGGTACGTACAAAATAGCGCGCCCCTTTATCGTTCTTACCGGAAAAAACGTACATCCTGAAAGTTCCGCTTTTATTGAATGGATGCTCAGCCCTGCGGGACAGGCAGTTGTTTCAAAAAGCTGGATTTCAGTTAAGTAGATGAGCCGGAAATTTACGGATATTTTTTTTAAATATCTGTTTAGCGTGGTAGCCCTCTTTTCCGTTTTGGCATTGGGGGCTATTTTGCTTTTTGTCTTTGCTCAAGGAACAATGCCGTTTTTTACTTCCACCGCTCCGGGCATCCGTCTGGTCGCCCAGCGGATTGACGAAATAACAGTTAACGGCGTTCTTTATTTAAAACATTCAACCTTTATCGATATTCCAAAAGACACAGAACTTATTTCAATAAGTTTTCCTTCAGAAAACGCCGAAAAAACAGGCGGAGAAACGCTTGAGATTAAAGTAGACACAGCGGAAAAAGACCCTCAAAAAAAATTGGCGTTTTTGCATAACAATGAAGTTAAAATAACATACCCGGAAAGTTACGTGTATACAGTAAGCTGGCCGTCTGCTATTGCCGCCCTCGAAAAAAGAATACACATAATTATTCCAGAACCCGCATATGGTTTTTGGAAGTTTATCGTCGGCCTTGAATGGCATCCAAGCAGGGACAAGATATTCGGTATCTTTCCCATGATTACGGGGACTATTGTCGCAAGTTTAGGCGCGATTATTTTAGGCGTGCCAGTCGCTCTGTTATGCGCTCTTTTTATGGCGGAGTTTCTTGGGCAAAAAACCGCATCCGTTGTCCGCGCCGGCGTTGAGCTTCTTGCCGGGATTCCTTCCGTAGTGTACGGATTTTTCGGTCTTATGGTGATAGTTCCGCTTGTGAAAAATACTTTTAAGCTGTCTTCGGGTAACACGCTCCTTTCCGCGATTATCGTGCTGGCGCTTATGATACTGCCTACGGTTATAACTATTGCCGAAACTTCGCTGAGAGCCGTACCTCTTTCTGTACGCGAGGCAAGCCTTTCACTGGGGGCTAGCAGAATGCAGACATCGTGGAAAGTGGTTCTGCCCCACGCCAATTCGGGAGTAATCGCAGGAGTTATACTCGGTATTTCCCGCGCGGTAGGAGAGACAATGGCAGTAATCCTTGTAGCGGGAAATTCGCCTCAGCTTACAATAAACCCGCTTGCCAGCGTAAGGACGCTGACATCTACAATTGCGATGGAAATGGGTTATGCGTCCGGCAGACACAGCGAAATGCTTTTTTCAATTGGCGTAACGTTGTTTTCCATTATTCTTATCCTTAACAGCCTGATTTTATGGTATCGCAGGCGTATGGAGGCGGAATTATGATAAAAATTAAAAAGCGAAAAATTATAGACGGAATTATTTACGCCATAATGGGGGCCGCGATGACAGCCGTTATCTCCGCCTTATTGTATATTGTTTTTTACATATTCAAATCTCAGGCCGGCTTCTTAAAAGTTTCATTTTTATTCGGCAAAGAAGACGGAATCCTCCCGATGATTGTAACCACTCTTTATGTGGTGCTTGTTTCGATAATAACAGCCCTTCCTATCGGGATTGCGACCGCAGTTTTCCTGAATGAATATTCCGGCAATTCCCCGCTTATAAGAATTCTCCGCCTCGCAATAGAAACTCTTGCGGGGATTCCTTCCATTATATACGGGCTTTTTGGTCTTCTTATGTTTTGCAGAATGTTAAATTTCGGTCAGTCCATAATAGCGGGCGCTTTTACTTTAAGCATAATGATACTGCCCGTTATTATCCGCACTACCGAAGAATCGCTTAAATCAATTCCCGACACTTTCCGCGAAGGTTCCCTTGCGTTAGGCGCAACCAAGTTTCAGACAATTGTTCATGTGGTACTGCCTTCTGCGCTTCCGGGAATTGTAACTTCCGTAATCCTTGCTGTCGGCAGGGTAGTGGGGGAATCAGCGCCTGTGCTGCTTACGGTCGGTCTTACAAAAAATATGCCGCGCACCATTTTTGAATCCGGCAGAACTCTGACAATCCACCTTTATTACCTGACAAATGAAGCGGTGCGTCCAGAGGATTTTGGAATCGCTTTCGCGACAGCGTTTGTGCTTATAATTCTTGTTGTAATTATAAATACAGCGACAAAAATTATGACCGCAAACTTTAGAAAGAAACTTGGAGAAATACAATGAGCGGCAATAAAATAGAAGTAAATAACCTTGATCTTTTTTATGGCGATTTTCAGGCGCTTAAAAATATTAATTTTTCGCTTGCGAAACAAGATGTGGCGGCCCTTATCGGGCCTTCAGGTTGCGGCAAGTCCACTTTTATACGCATATTAAACCGTATGAATGATTTAATTCCATCATGCCGTATAACAGGCGAAGTATTTTTAGATGGCGAGAATATTTTCGGCGCGATGGATGTTACTGAACTGCGAAGCCGCGTCGGCATGGTGTTTCAAAAACCCAATCCTTTCAACATGAGCGTGTTTGACAATGTAGCGTACGGAAAGCGCATGCAGGGATTAAAAAACAAGGGTAAGATCGCGGACATTGTGGAACTTTCACTGCGAAAGGCGGCTCTTTGGGACGAGGTAAAAGACAGGCTGAAACAGCCCGCGCAGGCGCTTTCCGGCGGGCAACAGCAAAGGCTCTGTATTGCGAGAACTGTCGCGATGGAGCCGGAAGTTATTTTGATGGACGAACCTACAAGCGCGCTCGATCCGATCGCTACGGGGCGCATTGAAGAGCTTATTGGGGAGTTAAAGAAGGAATATAGCATTATTATTGTGACACACGCCATGCATCAGGCCTCTAGGGTCAGCAATAAAACGGCTTTTTTCCTTTTGGGCGAATTGATCGAGTATAATAATACAAGAGAGGTTTTTACAAATCCTAAGGACAAGCGGACGGAAGATTATATTTCTGGAAGATTTGGTTGAGGTAAATATGAGTACAAGAAACATTTTTTCTGAAGAATTAAGCAGGTTGCGCCACGATATTTTATCAATGGCGGCCAGAGTGGAGGGAAATCTTGGCAAAGCTCTTTCTGCGCTAAGAACGCGTAATGCCGAACTTGCAAGCGAAGTACGCGCCGATGATTCCGCTGTGGATGCGTTACAGTTGCAAATTGAAGACGACGCCGCGATCGTTATAGCGACGCAACAGCCCGTTGCGCGCGACTTGCGCGAGCTTGTTTCAGTCTTTAAACTTACAAGTAATATCGAAAGGGTAGGGGATCATGCCGTTCATCTTGCGCGCGCCGCGAAGAAACTTGCGAAAGCAAAGGATACTTCTTTTCATGCGCAGGAACATCTGGAAAAAATGGCCGAGACGGGACAGATAATGCTTCGTGCGGCTATTTCCGCTTTTATGGCAAAAGACGCGCAGGCGGCAAGGTTGGCGGCGGCTATGGACCTTAAAATTGACGCCGAGCATAAAATCCTTACTGAGGATATACTAAAAGTTATGAAAAAGAATTCAGCTCTTGTAAAAGAGGCTCTTCAGATACTTCATACTTCCAACCAGCTTGAACGGCTTGGAGATCATATTACAAATATATGCGAAGCTGTTATTTACATGATCGAAGGCAGACACGAGGGGTTAAATGAATAAAGCGGTAATTCTGATAATAGAAGATGATCCCGAAATTCAGGAATTACTGTCTCTTTCCTTTTCCAAAGAAGGCTGGAAACTCATTCAGGTAAAAACAGGGGAAGAAGGGCTTAAGATACTAAAAACAAAAAAAGTGAATTGCATTCTTTTGGATATTATGCTACCCGGCATAGACGGCTTGAATATACTGAAAAAAATAAAAGATATTGAATCATGCCGCAACGTTCCGGTTATAATGACCACCGCAAAGGGTGAAGAAGCCGATATTGTCGCCGGTCTTGAACTTGGAGCAGATGATTATGTTGTAAAGCCGTACAGCCCAAAGGTGTTAATTGCAAGAATACGCGCAGGACTGCGCCGTCAGGAAGAAAGTAGCGTAAAAAAAACAGATACAGTCTGGCAACAAGGGGAAATTAAACTTGACGCCGCCCGCCATATTGTTTTTTGCGGCGACAAACAGATTGATCTTTTCGCCACCGAGTTTGCCCTGCTTAAACATTTTTTGTGCAACCCGGAAATTGTTTTTTCGCGCAACCAGATTATCGAGGCGATCAGGGGGTCGGATTATCCTGTTACAGACCGTTCTGTGGACGTGCAGATACTTGGTTTGCGGAGAAAACTTGGAAAAGCGGGCGACATGATCGAGACCATTCGCGGAGTCGGTTACCGTTTTAGAATACAGGAGTAATATTTAATTATGACAATATTTAAAAAAAGCCTGTTTACACTTGGGGCGTCCGCGCTTGTCTTTGCGGCGGTACTTATATTCACTTCCCTGGTTTTTATGGATTCCCTGTATTACGAAATAAATACACTTGGTCTTAAAAAAACGGCGAAAACGCTTATGACCGCAATCGGGCAGGAACGCATAACAGAAATCTTTTTGAATAACGAAATTAATATTGAACTTCCCGTAAACGAGTCCGGCGATTACCGTCTTACCCTGATCGCCCCTTCCGGTCATGTGCTGTGGGATTCTCATGTAAAAACCGATCTTGTAAACCACATTGACCGCAAAGAAATAGCGTCCGCTCTGGAAGGAAAAGAAGAAAGCGCGCGCAGAGATTCAATCAGTACCAGCAAAAAGCGAATATATTACGCTCTGCCGGCATTTGACGACGATAAAGTTGTCGGCGTTTTCAGGCTTTCCGCCATCGTTCCCGAATTCGGAGCGCGTATATCTTCTATTGTTTTTCCTTTTATGACTTTTTCGCTTATTATGGCTACGGCGGTTTTTTGGGCTGTGTACGCTATATCCAGTTCTCTTTCAAGTTCAATCGGCAGACTTGTGGACATTACGCAGGCTGGCGCGTCGTTACTGTCAGGTCCTGAGGCTGGAGAACCTGTCGCGCCTGAATTCGTAAGTCTGGAAAGAGCGATAAGGGCGATGACATTTGAACTTCATTTTCGTCTTGAACAGGCAAAAGCGGAAGGCGCGAGGCTGGAGGCAATACTTAACGGAATGGCGGAAGCGGTTTTCGCAATGGATTCCGATCTTAAACTTCACCTTGTAAATCCGCGCGCTATGGAACTTTTTAATATTAACAGAAAAAACATAAACGCCTTTTCCCTGCTTGAAGCGACCCATTCTACAGAACTGGAAGACGCCGCAAAAAAAGCTCTCTCGACCAACACTACTTTGGAAATGGAACTGACTCTCCGCGCTGGTGTGGAACAGCAGTTTCATGTTTGTGTTTCCCCTCTTTCCGACGTAAAAAGCGGCGTAGTCATAGTTTTGCAGGAAGTTACGCGCCTTGTAAAACTGGAAAGAATACGCAAGGATTTTGTCGCTAATGTGTCGCATGAGCTTCGCACTCCAATTCAGCTTATCAAGGGGTTTTCAGAAACCCTGCTTGATACGGTTGATTCGGGCGAAAAAAATGAAAAAAAACAAATAATTCACTTTTTGGAAATTATTCATAAAAACGCCAATACAATGGAAAACCTTACCAACGATCTTTTAATACTCGCAGATTTGGAGAACGGATCATCTAACGTCCGCGAGACGGAAGAATTGACAATTATATCCCTGATAAACGAAGCTGTTTCTTCTGTTGAACCGCACGCGAAGAAAAAACAAATAGAAATTAATGTTGATTGTCCCGCCGGATTAAAAGCAAATCTTTACGGTTCTTTTATAATACAGGCGTTGATTAATCTTATAGACAACGCTATTAAATATTCCCAGTCTAAATCGAAAGTTTGGGTTAAAGCGTACAGCGAAGGTAAAGAGCTGTTATTGGAAGTGGGCGATAAAGGGCTAGGGATTCCGAATGAACACAAGGAACGTATATTTGAAAGATTTTACCGCGTTGATCGTTCAAGAAGCAGAGAATACGGAGGGACGGGGCTTGGACTTTCCATCGTACGGCACATTGCCCTGCTTCACAAGGGAACAGCCGAAGTTGAAAGCCACGCCGGAGAAGGTTCTGTTTTCAGAATTAGAATCCCTATGAATTAGAATAAACTTAAGGCTGTCTAAAAAACAAGAATTTTACCACGAATCTCACGAACAGAAGAAATATATCGTTTTTGTGTAGCTCGAGCCGCCGTAGGGCGGCGAAGCAGTTACCGACCTGTTACATCGTTCACCATTATTATATTATTCATAATCATCTTCTTTAATGATTTCACCATCCAATTTCATTGTTATACGGTAATATAACTGATATTGATCTCTTGTCAAAGATACAGTCCTGTTATTCAGATCATAACCTATATAATCTATAAATATGTTTTCATCTATGGAATTTAGTATATTAAAATTTTGAGGCGAGATAAATATTGTAAAATAATTTCTGTTATCCAGCAAAATCAATTTAACATTTTCTATTTTTTCTGTGAATATTGCCAAATCATATTTTATTTCTTCTCCCTTTACGCTAATTTCATACCAAAGATAGTATTTTATACCAAACCCCATCATAGGTTTTGGATAAACTTTACCAAATTTTTCTAAATAAATAGTTCCTATCTCTGTTTTTATTATTACATGATTTAGTAAATATCCTGTTTCATTGGGTCCAAAAAATATAAATAATGTATTACCGTTAATATTTACTATCTTAAACCTGCTCACTATTAGAAAAAGCAGAATGATTATACAAACCAACACAAATATATAAAAATTTCTTGGGAACAGTTTATTATTTGTTTCCATAAGACTTTATTTACCACCATAAGTTCAGTAGAGTTGTTCGGAAACTTCAGTTTCTGAATAACTTCATATAAAAAATGCGGTTTTGTCGAACTTTCGGACTAAAGTCCGCGTTCGCAGGCTTATAGCCTGAAAAACCGCAAGACTGGTCAGCGTAGCTGACATGAGACAACCAACTCGA
>JAITUY010000212.1 GCA_031286095.1 Treponema sp.
TCGAGTTGGTTGTCGAATAAGTCTTGCGGTTTTTCAGGCTATAAGCCTGCGAACGCGGACTTTAGTCCGAAAGTTCGGCAAAACCGCGTTTTTTATATGAAGTTGTTCAGAAACTGAAGTTTCCGAACAACGCTATTTATAAAATAATACGTATTTTAATAAAATCTCTCTTATTCAGCAAAAATCAATGATACAACAACTCTGCGCCTTTGCGAGAGTATCTTCGGTACTATCACTTTTTGCGCCTCTGCAAGATGTCTTTTCGTGATAACCCTGAAATTAGGCTTCTTCTAGACCTAGTTCATCGTTGGAGTTAGATTCGTCTTCTTCTTGAACTGCGTCTGGGACAGGTTCGGTTTTTTCGGCCTTCATTTTAATCTTTTTTTCTCTTGGACGGCGGGGGGGGTGATAACTTCGGCTTACATAGGAAACGATATTTATATACAATAAAACCGCAACGGCGGCGGCAATAACCTGCCATGATTTGATAATTTGTTTTAGCACTTCTAGAAATTCTTTTGTAAACATTTTCTTAATTATCGGAAAATTTAAACAGTAACTAAACAGCCTGTTTGTTCTGCGATAATGCTGTCAGCTCATGCATTGCGTCTCGAAGTTTGTCTGTCATTGTAAGCATTTCGCTATAGCTGGTTCTTACCGCGGCGCTTTGATCTCTAAGACTGCCCAGTGAAGTCGTTATATCGTAACTTTCTGCTGAGAGTTCGTTAAAGGTGTTTATAAGACCAGTCATTGTTTCCGCGAATCCCTTAATTTCCTTTGACATTTCCGTTATGCGCGAGTCGGTGTCGCCGGAACGCTTGGAAGTAATCGATATATTGTCGATAATGGTTTTTAAGGTTTTAGAAATAATGCGCGAATTTTCCCTTGTGCTTTCCGAAAGACGGCGGATTTCATCGGCTACTACCGCAAAACCCCTTCCTGCGTCGCCAGCGTGAGCCGCTTCTATTGCCGCGTTCATGGATAACAAATTGGTATTGGCGGCGATTGCGGTGATTATTTTGATAGCCGAAGATATACCCTCGACCGATTGCGAAATGCCGTCTACCGATTGGATTGTCTCTTTCATGGACTCTTGTCCCTGAGCGGCGTTTTCCAGCAGTTCTTTAATATCATCTTGTTTGTTTCTTGAAATATCCGAAGTAGATTTTAGCGATTTTATCATTATCTCTGTTTTTTGAGAGGATTCTGTTACAGCCTTCGCCTGCATATCAATACTTGCGTTCAGATCATGTACTGTTTGCGAGATACCATCAATAAAACCTGATGCGGTGGCAATGTGTTCCTTTAACAAGCGGTTTAATTCTTCTACCTTCATTTCTTCTTTTAAACATTCCATAATATAGTGGGCGCAATTTTCAGGTTTATTCAGATTATTAAAAATAGCTTTAGCCATTATTTCGCAACTTCCGTAGCCGCAACTTGTACAGTTGTATAAATCGTTTTTGCTAAATTTTTTCAGGCTTTGATAAACCTTGTTAAGCTCTTCTTCGCTTGGTGTTTTAAGGGTGTTATTTCCGGAAAGGTCTTTGTATGTACGGTTGTATAGATTTTTCTTCCAATATTTGTCTAATACTTTGTGGTATTTTTTATATATCCATTCGCCTTTATGCGGTCTGTGATATGCTTCAAGTTTTGCTCTGCGTTTGCGGATAGGATTTTCCAATACAGGAAGCGGCTTATTAACATTCCCTGTACCAGGTCCGCCGTTACAGCCTTTTTCGCAGTTTAAGCAGTCTACTAACAGCGGTAATTCAACATCGGTATGCAATAGCTCTGACATTTCAGCCATATAGGCATAAATGGTGTGTATTCCTTCGACTTTATGGGTCTTTCGCCGGATGCCTGGAACAAAACGTTCCGCAGTGTCCAATAAGCCTCCGGGGGAAGAAAAACCTACAGCGCGTTCAGCGTGAGGGGTTGTGTATTCAACTTCTGAATAATCAGAAAGTTTTATACCTTGCGTTTCAAGGTGTTGTTTTAACGCAAACATCGTAACATTGTAATCGCCAAGACCAGTTTCATCAAATTCACGCCGTTTTGCAATACAGGGAGAAATTACAACCGTCTTGTGATCTTTATATTCGGGATAATATTCTTTAACCAGTCTTATTGTGTGCAACATAGGGCTATCCGCCGGCGCAAGATAAGGAATTAACTCAGGACGATAAACTTCGATAAAGCTGACAATAGCGGGACACGGCTGAGCAATAACCGTTCTGGGATTTTTTTCTTTAATGTAGTCCAGATAAGAAACAACCGTTAACTCCGCTCCGAAACTAACGTCAAAAAACGCTGATACGCCTAAAGATTTTAACCATCCGTTTAAGTTGAGATATCTATCGTTAAAAACAGAAGCGACAGCCGGCGCTACAATGGCAATCATCTTTGTTCCCTGTTTAATATCGTTGAAAAAACGCGGAGTGTCATCTATAATACTGCGCGCTTTGTGTGTACAGACGGAAATACAATTTCCACAACCGATACATAAGTCATGATTTATTTTAAGTTTATTTTGAGAAGCGTCCATGCAAAATTTTACCGGACAATCTGTAATACAAGCAAAACAGTTAATGCATTTATCTTCATCAATATGAATAACCGGAGTTAAAGACGATTTTGACATAATTTTCTCCTTATTTATAAATATAATACAATATTATTTTGTTGTCAAATTTTTATTATTTTAGTGAAAAACGCCCCAATTTTTCCCTTTTTCAACATTTACGCGTAATGGAATACATAGCTTTACTGCCAGCTCCATTTCCTCTTTGACAAATTCTATATTTTTGTCAACTTCGTTTTCTGGACATTCAAGGATAAGCTCATCATGAACCTGCAACAAAATACGCGCTTTGCTTTTTGCCAATGTAAGCCTCTTGTCCAAAGAGAGCATAGCGGTTTTTACTATATCCGCCGCTGATCCCTGAATGGGCGTGTTTACGGCAATGCGTTCGGCGGCGGCTTTTTCGGTTTTGTTACGCGAATTTATCGTCGGGATATAACGGCGGTGTCCTGAAATTGTGGTAACATAGCCGCATTTCTCCGTTTTTTTAATAGTGTTTTCTATAAAGTTCCTGACGCCGGAATATGTGTTAAAATAAGCGTTGATAAAATTCGCCGCATCGCTACGGCTGATATTCAATTCGTTGGCAAGGCGAAAGGCGCTCATTCCGTATATTACGCCAAAATTGATGACCTTTGCCATTCTGCGCTGTTCGCCTTTTACTTCGCTTTCGTCAATGCCGAAGATCAACGCCGCAGTGCGGGCGTGAACATCCTTGTTTTCCAAAAAGGCGGAAATTAAGTTTTTATCTTCGGAAAGATGAGCCAGCACAACCAGCTCTATCTGGCTGTAATCCGCCGAGATAAGAAGACAGCCGGGTTTTGCGATAAACGCTTCGCGTATACGTCTGCCTTCTTCGGCGCGGATTGGAATATTCTGCAAGTTGGGTTCCCTGCTGGAAAGTCTGCCGGTAGCTGTTCCCGTCTGCATAAAATTGGTATGTATGCGCCCTTCGCTGTCAGCCATGTCTGCTAATGTGTCTACATAGGTTGATTTTAATTTTGAAAGAGTGCGGTGGCGCAGGATAAGGGCGGGGACGGGGTCTTGCCTCGCAAGGTCTTCCATTGCAGACGCATCTGTGGAAAAGCCGGTTTTTGTTTTTTTAACGGGATTAAGTTTGCGCTCGACAAACAAAACCTCCTGAAGCTGTTTGGTGGAAGAAAGGTTGAATTCATGCCCAACGGTTTTCCATGTTTCCGCTTGAATTTGATCCAGTTCGACTGCCAGCTCCTTGCCGTATCCGGTAAGAATTTTTGGTTCGATTTTGATTCCTTCGCCTTCCATTTCGGCAAGCACCGGAAGCAAGGGCATTTCAAGATTTTCAAAAAGGGAAAGAGATTCTGTTTTTTTCAAAATGGGTTCAAGGTAATGTTTTAACCTTACGCAAAAATCAGCGTCTTCTCCCGAATAGCGCGTTGCGGTTTCCAGAGAGACAGCGGCAAATGTACTGCCTTTCGGCACAATGTCGTTATATCTGATTGGAGTGCAGTCAAACGTGTAAGAGACAAGAGAGTCAAGCGAATAACTGCCGCGTTCTGGATTGACAATCCACGCCGCCGTCATGGTGTCCCATATTTTACACTGCCAGCGGTCTATACCCCATCCTCTGCTTACTTTGTAGTCAAATTTAGCGTTATGCGCCATAATTGTCATTTCGCCGTCCGCAAAAAGAGGAGAAAGCAGGGCGCGTACTTTTTCAGGATCGATATACGCTGATTTATTTTCACCGTGAGGCGCAACTGGTGTGTAAAACGCTTCCTTTGGTTTTAGAGCGAGTGAAATTCCGACAGGGTGTGAATTCCATGCGTCCAAAGAGTCGGTTTCAAAGTCTATGGCTAAAAGTTTTTGTTTTTTTGCCTGTTCCAGTACGGATTTTAATTCTTCAAGATCGAGTATTGTCTTGTAAACTCCATCTCCCAAAAGACTTTTGTCCGCGGCGGCGGAGATAAAATTTGCAGTCTCTTCCGTTACGTTTTCCGCAGATTGCCCGCTACCGCCCTGTTCGTCCTGCAAGACGGGTTTAGTGTCCGGATCAAGCTGTTTTGCGCTTTTGCGGATTCCCTCGCGCATAAGTACAGACGCGCCCGCGCTACGGTTAAGGTTTTCTGTTGAAAGTTCGTCAATGTTTGTTACAGGCAGAGGCATATCGTCCCGCAGACGGATAAGCGATTGGGAAAAGTAGGCGCTTTCTTTTCCTTTCGCCATTTTTTTTCCGGTAGCGCCCTCAATCGCGGCTATATTTTTGTAAATCTCGTCAAGCGATCCGTAACGCGACATCAGCTTAACCGCTGTTTTTTCGCCTATTCCCCTAACGCCGGGAACATTGTCGGCGCTGTCGCCGGTAAGGGAAAGCAGGTCCAGCACTTTTTCAGGTTCGACGCCCCATTCGGTTTTTACTTCATCCGGACCGATAAGTTCCCATGCCGGTTCCGATCCTGAATTACCTCCGCTTCTGTTTATTTTTGAAGGGCGCAGTTCATAAATGCCGCCGCCGACAAGCTGAAGAAGGTCTTTGTCGGAAGAAAGAATATAACATTGGCGTTTTTCGGCGCGGCATTTTTCCGCAAGGGCGGCGATAATGTCGTCCGCCTCGAAACCGTCAACCCTGATCGACTGAATGCCAAGCGCCGATAAAAATTCTTCGACTAACGGAACTTGCTCGTGCAGATCGTCTGGAGTTTTTTGCCTGTTCGCCTTGTATTCAGGGTACATTTGGTGACGAAAAGTAGGAGTGCGCGAATCGAAGATGGCGGCGAGGCGCAGGGGCTTTTCAAGCTTGCTCTTGGGTTTGCCATTGCCGTCCGCCGACGGCGCTCCGTCCTGCAAAAGGGAAACAACCGTGCGTGAAAAACCAAAAAGAACGGAGACATTTTTACCCGCGCTGTTGCGCAAAGGGTTTGTTAAAAACGCGAAATAGGAACGGTAAATTAAACCATAGGCGTCGATTAAATAAAGGGGGGGCAGACTCATACGTTACTATATAATGTGAAGTGTTTATTGTCAATGAGTAATTAATATGTATACCTAAATGTTTTTTAACTGAAAAATGTTCTTTGTTATTAACAGACCGGGCTACTCAAAAGCCCCTCTCGGACACCACACGAACCAACACGAACAAGGAAAAAGGAAGAAGCCCCTCTCGCAGAGCCGTAAAGGTTATTGTTCAGAAACTGAAGTTTCCTGACAACTCTAGTATTGTTTTACTATTATATATCTTGTGTAAAAATAATTTATCGTACAAAAACTCTGCGCCTTTGCGTCTCTGCGAGAGGTCTTTTCCATGAAACAGCGCCTCTGTGCTGTTTTGTGTGGTCAGACATCAGTCCCAGCAATAACGTTATACGCAATACAACTCTAAAATATTTTTAAAACAATATAGAATCCACTTGAAAAAATATTATTAAATGGTCTATACTTAATCGCAAGGGAATGAAACTAATGGACATTCAATTAAACGGAAATGAATCAAATAAAAATAACAGGAAATATTTTTCAAAGTATTTTTGCAGGGAATATATCATAAAAACGATAATATGTATTATCGGTGTCTTCATTATAGGAATAGGCATCAGCGTTATGCGTTATGTTGATTTAGGACTTGATCCTTTTATGTGTCTTTCAAACGGGATATATCTTACTGTTTCAAAGCCGTTAAACATTAGTTTTGGGACATCATTTCTTTTATTTACATTTGTTTTGGTTATCGCTGTTTTTATTTTTGACAGGGCTGAAATTGGTTTGGGAACAGTTATAGCCATGTCGCTTACTGGTTATATTTCTGATTTTGGTTTTTTCCTTTGTAATTTAATCTTGGCTGAAATGGCGGAATATTTAATTTTTCGTATTTTTATGATGTTTTTTGGCGTTATACTTATTTCTATAGGCTCTGGAATTTATTTTAATACGCATATTGGCGTTTCGCCATATGACGCTACAGGGCTTGCTATTACCGCAAAGGTTGGAAATGAAAAAATGTATCGTTTTGTTCGGATAGGAACAGATATTATCTGTGTTATTGGCGGTTTTTTAATGGGAAATATACCCGGTGTTGGAACTGTTGTTATGGCGTTTTTTACAGGTCCTTTATTTAGTTTTTTTCGCAATACATTTTTTGTATGGGGTAAAAATCTAAAAATAATAACATGGTATAATAAATAGCATTATGGAATAATTGTAAATATAGCTTATCCAAAAGATTTTAGACCGTTATGAGATGCATCATGCATATATTTTGGAAATCTTATTAATGAAAGACAAAAACAGTTTGTTATTTTGACAGTATTATAGTGGACTTGTTCGACAACTGCGAACCTTCGGTTCGAGTTGGTTGTCTCATGTCAGCTACGCTGACCAGTCTTGCGGTTTTTCAGGCTATAAGCCTGCGAACGCGGACTTTAGTCCTAAAGTTCGACGAAACC
>JAITUY010000213.1 GCA_031286095.1 Treponema sp.
TCGAGTTGGTTGTCGAATAAGTCTTGCGGTTTTTCAGGCTATAAGCCTGCGAACGCGGACTTTAGTCCGAAAGTTCGGCAAAACCGCGTTTTTTATATGAAGTTGTTCAGAAACTGAAGGTTCCGAACAACTCTATTAGTACAATTCAAAAGGATCAGTAAAATTATTCATGAACACATTATGATCTTTCGGGTAATCATAAGAAGTCCATGATTCATAACTTTCCACTATTGATATACAATCGTCATCGGACAAAGTCTGCATGAAACGTCGGCACTTATTTATTATGTCTTCAGGTTTATTGGGCGCTCGTTCTACATATTCTTCCAGTTTTCGCATAGAAGGAAACAGGATTTTATTTTCTAACAAAATTAAACGGTAAACGCTGTAGATAATGCTGTCCATCGCATGAACTCTTGAGTGCCATTGAGGTTTGCAAGTTTTCCAATAGTAGTTGTAAAGCATTCTTAACATACAATAAAATTTAAATTGTTTCTGGACAACATTGATTTTAGCGAATACAGGAATTTTTGCCGTCAACTGTGGCAGGCTGGGATCGTCGCAAAAAAGAGGTTTTGCGCAGAAAAACATATTCCGCATTGGTTCTGTCCCATTTTCGGCGATTTCTTTTAATATTTTATGGGACATGTAGTGAATATTGAAATAGCCGCCTTCATAGGTGCATTTACCATAGTATACTTCTTCTAATCCCTCGTTGTTTTTTTTCTGTTCGTAGTAATTTTTTGAGACTATTGCTACTCCGTCAATGTCAGAGTCAGGGCGCTCCGTCCCTGTTGCGACGGAACCGATTAGAAAAAGCGCAATTATCGCCTTGTTTTCACGGTAATGGCTTATCATATTCTCTATTGATTCTGCGTGGTGTTTATACATTTCTCCCTCATTTATCTTGGATTATTTTCCCGTTAATTATTTTTTCAATAACTTCATAAAAATCATTTGCTGTTATATTAGGAATCGCATTTGATTTATTCTCATTACCCTTGCGGTTCAGCCAAATTGACTTAATATTTACATTATTTGCCCCCAATATATCACTGCTTAATGAATCCCCAATATGTATTATCTCATTTGCTTTTAAATTATTTTTTTCCATTGCCATTTTAAACATATTTTCATTTGGTTTATAATATAATGTATCTTCGCTTGTTATTACGTTGTTCAAGTCAATTTTATTATAATCTATTGCTTCAATTATTTCATTTCTATCTATATTTGACACTATTATTACAGGAAATTGAATTTTTTCCAAGAAAAATATACTATCTGGAAATATTGCTGGTTTTTCCCAATACTCAAACATCTTTTTTAATTCATTTTCTATATTAATATTTGATTCAAATCTTGTTATTGTATTTGTTAATGAAATATATTCAATTTCTTTTTGCAGTTTAAAATTTTTTCCATTACATGTATTACATAATGAAATAAATTCTTTTCGCCAAAATTGACCGGCATCGTTATAATTTATTATATTGCTTTTTGAATTACTGACAACATTTTCTACAATAGAAGATACAATTTTATCGTCTTCTTCAACAAGAGTCCCATAAAAATCTAAAAAAACCGCTTTTATCATAATTGATTATTATCTCCGTATTCCAACAAGATGATTACTTTCTTCTTAAGGGGTTGTTGATTTTGGAATACTCCTAAAGTATATGTGATTTCCATCAGGATCAATAAAATGCATATTTTTTGCGCCCCACGGCTGAATTTTTGGCGGCTCAATTATTTTTACGCCAATTTTCAATAATCTATTATATTCTTCATCAACATTATCTACAGTAAATGCCAAGCATATATTTTCATTATTGTTATTTTTATATTTCCCATTATTATATACGGTTAATCCTACACCTTCAGTTAAAATAAACTGATGAACTTCATTTCTGTATTTGTCTGAATTTTCTTTAATTTCTATTTTTAATAGTTTTCTATAAAATTCAGATAATTTTACAACATCATTTGTTTGTAAACTAACCTCGCCTAAAACCATATTATTCTCCAATTGAATTGTTAAGCAACTCAATCGGTTGCCGAACAAGTCCTGTTTTTTTTCTGCTGAAGCCCTACAAAAATACTTTTTAAGGAACTTGTTCAGAAACTGAAGTTTCCTAACAACTCTATTGTAGAAGCAGTTGGATAACTGTCTAAATCAATAAGTGCCAAGACACAATCCAGCCTCTTTGCAGAAATAATTTCTATTGCCTTGTCAACAATATTTTGATTCATAATTCAACCTCCATTTGGTCTTCATATGTTATTTTTTGATATATCCAATATACCGCAAAATAGAAATACAAAATGAATATTTTTAATCATTTTCTGGACTTTCCCAAAAATAATATATTAGAGTTGTTCGGAAACTTCGAGCCTATCCTGAAAAGTGTGTAAATGAAAATCTCGATTCTTTACCCATTCCCATTTACACAAAAAATAGGATATGTCCCAAAATCAACGGTTTTTCAATAGCTTTTTTGTTCAAAAACAGTTTTTCTGCAACCTCGTTATTTGTCGTATGACCTTTTCCATATTTTTTTTATTTATAATAAAGAAAATAATTAAGTATATTTTCTTTATTTATTATGGCTTTTTCTATATATAAATTATATTTACTTTCTTTAATGTATTTATTTAAATATTTACTAGCCCCTTTAAAT
Organism: Treponema sp.; assembly: GCA_031286095.1. Classification (GTDB taxonomy): domain Bacteria; phylum Spirochaetota; class Spirochaetia; order Treponematales; family Breznakiellaceae; genus WQXQ01. Next base: position 2,682 of record JAITUY010000213.1, read on the forward strand.
TCCCAAAACACTACTCCATATCCTAATTCTTCAGAATTAGGCATTAATCCTGGAAATGGGCCTTTAAATATTTCGGTGTTTTCTTCTTGACTATGCGGTCCTTCTCTATAACCATGAATGCCTATCTTTTCCCATACAAAATATAATTCAAAAGAATTATTTACAATAGATACAGAAGAAAAATCGAAATATGATTCTATTATTTTATATATATTTTGTGTCAATTCATGATAATTTTTATATTCAAATATTTTCTTATTGATTTTACAAATTTTATCAAAATCATTACCATCTAATCCCAAAATACCCATACTCCCTTCAATAATATTAACGTTTTTTTCAGGACCAATACCTATTTCAATATCATCATTCACTGTATTTTCAAGTATTATTTTATTATGTTTTATCCAATTTATAAGATCAAAAAACAGACCATCTGCTTTAATCAAATATTCTTGAACAGTATCAGAATTGTATCGTATTGAAATACTGCCTTTTCTATTATTAAAATAAAATCTATATCCATCAGAATAAGATGCAAATATATAATTAGAGTTAAAAAAGATAAAAAACAGCCAAATTAGTTTTTTTACATTCATACTGTAATATTATCTTACTTTTATATTTTTGCAAGCATTTTCTTGAATGAATTTTGATCATATGGCACATAATTTACAAATAAACGCAATATGACGCGGATAACGATAAAACATCAACTAAAAGTTCGTAAGCATACCGGAAGGTACGCAGTTCACGTTGGTTCGTGGTAAAAAATATTGCTTTTGGACGCTCCGAACGACATTGGACTTGTGAGACAACTAGCCGGGCTGTCGCACAAGTCCAATGATTGCCAGAATATATCTGTCCATTAAAATATTTTCAAGAGCGGCGGCTGGAGAGCGCAGTAACATATCATATTTCGCGGTAAGCGCAAGGCATGCGTCAACGGCGTCAGCGTTATATCTGCGGGCGGCGGACGCAAAATCATCTTTAACTTTGGGCGCGGACAGCCCCAGTCTTTTTAGTTCGGCGTAATTATTTAGTTCCCCTTTTTCAGCCAAAGTTAAATAACTTTTAAGCTTTCTGAACTGCCACGCGAGACCCGCCAAAATGCCCTGCGCGCTTTCTTTTGCGCCTGTCATGACAGCCAGAGATTCTAGCGCCTTGGAAATATCGCCCGTAGCAATGCGGGAAAAAAGCGTAAAGGGCGATTCCTCTCTGTTGTGTGAAAGCCACTTTTCAATATCGTCCGGCATAACATGCCTGTCTTTGGGAAGAAATTGAATAAGACGGGAACATTCCCTTTTCATTGCGTCCGTATTGTTTTCCACCATTTCGAGAATTGTAGCGATACAGTCATTGTCTATGTTAAAACCCTCGCGCCTGAAAAATTGCTTTAGCCATTCTGTTTTTTCTCTTTCAAACATTTCGTAGAAAATCTGCTTGTTGGCTTTTGGAACCGCGTCCTCAAGCCCGCCGGCAAGCCGCGTTTCGTCCGAAAGCAGAATAAGGGCGGTATTTTCTTCCATGTTTTTTATGCAGGAAGCAATTAGCTCAATTTCGTCCTTTTTTTTAATAGCGTCCGCGTTTTTAACAATTATAATGCGCGACTCGGCAAACAGGCTGTGGTTTTGCAAAGTATCCGCAATTATGCTTACTGTAGTTTCGCCCGCGTAAAAAGTATGTTCTTCGGCATTTGAGAATTTTTCCTTTACAGAGTCAACGGCGTCCTGTTTTTTGCCCAGTTCAGGGCCAAGATAAATAAATGCGTTCATTTTAATAAGAGCGAATAACGCCGCTAAGCCGCCCTATAATTTTTACATCTTTGCTGTATGTGGCTTTATATGCGGGGTTTTCCGGCTGTAACCTGATTCTTGCGCTTTCTTTGTAAAAACGTTTTAATGTTACCGCGTCGTCCAGCAGAGCTACTACAATTTCGCCGTTACGAACAATGCTCTGTTTTTCGATAATTGCCAGATCGCCGTCCAGTATGCCCGCGCCGGACATTGAATCGCCTTTAACTTTTAGCGCAAAATATTTTTTATTCTTTTTAAGGAAAGAATCGTGTATAGGTATATTTCTCTCAAAGTTTTCTTCCGCCATAAGAGGAGCGCCGGCGGCAACGTTTCCAAGAAGGGGAACATCTATCATTGCGGAATGATCTTCTTTTTTGGAATTTGTAAGCTCGAGCGTGCGCGGACGCTTGTCTTCATGTTTAATCTGACCTTTCTTTTTTAAAGCGGTAATATGATCGTGCGCGCCCTTAACAGACATGGAAAAATGTTCCGCGATTTCCCTGATTGTAGGAGGAAACGAGCGTTTGTTTTTGAAATCAGCAATATAAGACAGCACTTCTTTTTGACGCTTTGTCAACTCTTTCATGTTTCTTCCTTAACGTTTGCCGCGGTAATATTGTATTTTCTTAGTTTTGCGTGAAGGTTGCTTGGGTATATTCCGATAGCCTCCGCCGTTCTTGTAATTATACCATTGTTTTTTAAAAGTTGGAATTCCAAATAGCATTTTTCAAAGCTGTCTTTCGCCTCGTTATAATTGCGTTCCAGAATGCCGTCCGGAACATGATTCCCCGTATTTTGCGGCTTTTTGCTCTTTTTATTGAGTAATTTTTCTAAATCTGAACCTGTTATATCTGTTCCCTGGTGCATAACCGAAATTCGTTCCGCAAGATTTTTAAGTTCCCGCACGTTTCCCGGCCAGTCATGCGAGGTAAGAACTTCCAGCGCGCCCGCATCAAGAGATTTTTCCGCTTTTAATAATTTAAGAAAATGACAAAGGAGCATGGAAATATCTTCGGGTCTTTCCCTTAAAGGCGGAACATGAATAGGTATCACATTCAGCCTGAAAAAGAGGTCCTGCCTAAAGCGCCCTTCTTCGCACGCTTTTTCCAGATCATGATTTGTAGCCGCGATAATGCGCACGTCGGTTTCGATTGTCTTTTCTCCGCCAAGCCGTTCGATCTTTTGTTCCTGAATAACGCGCAGTACCTTCGCCTGAGCGGAAAGGCTCATGTCCCCGATTTCGTCAAGGAAAAGGGTTCCGCCGTGAGCCATTTCAAAACGCCCCTTGCGCGTTGACACCGCGTCGGTAAAAGCCCCTTTTTCGTGGCCAAAGAGTTCGCTTTCTATCAGCGTTTCCGGTATTGCGGCGCAGTTGACGTCTACAAAGGGGTTATCCGCGCGCGCCGAACACTGGTGAATCGCCCTTGCGATTACTTCTTTTCCAGCGCCGTTTTCGCCCGTTATAAGAATGCGCGCATCGCTTTCTGCGGACTGTTTTACCATTTCGCGTATGTCCCGGATAGACGCGCTTGTTCCGATTATATCTTCGCTGGAAATCCCGCTTATTCTTTTTAAACTTTTGTTTTCTTCTTTTAGGTTTTTAATCTCTGCGGCGTTACGGCAAACTGTAAGAATTTTGTCTAGCGAAAATGGTTTTTCCAGAAAATCGAACGCCCCAAGTTTAACGGCTCGCACCGCCATGTCAATATTCGCGTGCCCGGAAATCATAACTATTTCCACAGCCGGCCATTGCGTTTTTATTTTTTCCAAAGCCTCAATGCCGCCAAGTTTCGGCAGAAGCACGTCAAGAAAAACAATGTCTATTATTTCGTTTTTTAATATTTCTATGCCGGCCAGCGCGTCTTCCGCGCTAAAGACTTTGTATTTTTCATCTTCAAGACTGGAGGTAAATGTGCGCCTTATTCCCGGTTCATCGTCTATTATAAGAATTGAGGCCATTATTTTTCTTCCTCATTTTTTTCCGCGGGCAGGTCAATGTAAAATGTTGTTCCCATGCCTTCCGCCGAATCAAACCAAATCGCGCCGCCGTGATCGTTTACTATCCTTTCGACAATCGGAAGCCCAAGACCTGTGCCGGATTCTTTTGTAGTATAGTACGGCGTAAAAACTAGATTACTGTCCTGCTTACCGATTCCCTTGCCTGTATCTTTAACGCTTATTCTACAATAAAGCACATCGCGTTTTTTTACAATATCCGTGCGAATTTCAATAGAGCCTGTCCCGTTCATCGCGTCTATCGCATTAATTATAAGGTTAGTAAGAATCTGGGTAATGCGGTGCTTTTCAATTTTTACCGTTATTCCCTTTTCCACATGGTTAATATCAAATTGAATCTGCGGGTACGAAGTTGAATAGGCGTTTATCAATTCTTCTACGGATTCGCGCAAATCTGTCCATGTTTGGGAAGGTTCCATCGGTTTTGATAAAGTTCTGAATTCGTTAAGCAGTGTAGAAAGCCCTTCTGTTTCCTGAATAATCGCCATCATCGAACTTTCAAGAATTTCACCGATCTTGTCCGGCTCATTCCGCCACCTGCGCAGTACGCGCTCAGCGGAAAGTTTAATCGGGGTAAGCGGGTTTTTTATTTCATGCGCAAGCTGTTGCGCCATATTCTGCCATATCGAAATCTTTTCGCTTTTTACAAGCGCCGCCCGCGATTTTTCCAAATCCTGAACCATCGCGTTAAATGAGCGTATAAGAAGCCCCAGCTCGTCGTTTCTGCGGGACAGTATTTGAATGGCAAAATCGCCCTCGGCAACGCGCCTTGTCGCCTCCGTCAGTTCCACAATCGGGTGAGTAATCCGCCGCGTGAACGAAATAGCGATGATTACTGTCATAAGTAAAGTGGGAAGAAAAAACACGCCGTAAAAGAAAAATAAAAGGGGACGCAGATTTTCCCTTAATAAATTTACCGTATCAAAACGGGCGGTTTGATTTTCCAAAGCGTCCCTTCCGGTGTCAAAATCCTCGCCAAGATCGTAATTTATAACAATAATAGTATTCTGCCCCTGCCTTTGCACGTAACGGATTGTATCCCTGTCTCTCGGCAGTTCCCTTACAGGAAAGCCATTTTCGGCAGAGGGCAGAGAATAAAGCCTGAAATTTTCTTTTCCGGTAAAAGAACGTTCCTGCCAAATGCCGTCCTTAAAACGGAAAGTCTGCATCGCCGCTATATCCTGCGGCAGTTTTGTGTTTTGTCCCGAAAAATTGTTTTGCTTAAGTATGTTTTCAAAACGTTCCGTATGCAGTAAATAATTATTTGCCACAAGGTTGTTAGCCGCCGCTGTTGCCGAAGCGGTATCAACGCTGTGCCAAAAGCGGACAATTTCATTTAACGCACCGATTGTTATAATTATTACAGGAGTTATTGTGAAAACGACGATAATTGTAAAGTACGCCAAAAGCCTCGCTTTAAATTTGCTTCCAGCCCGGCGCGAAATTATGTCCGAAAAAAGCCCAAACCCCGAAATCCCCAAAATAACAAGCAATCCGGCGGGAATTATCATGAATACGATAAAATTTAATCTTTGCGGAACCTCGCCGTTATGAAGGGTATCTATAAAAAAGTTGCGGGAAAATAAAACGGTAAGAACGCAAAGAATAGCGTAAATAAGAACTAAAATTCTAATACTTACGATCGAATATTCAGGACGGGATTTACCGTTTTTCAAAAGAGTTTCTACTCCTCTTCAAATTTTGCTTCAAACAGTTTGACTATGGAGTTTATTGCGGCTTCCTCGTCTTCTCCGTCCGCTATTATTTTTAACTGCGTATTGTAAGCCGCTCCAAGCGTTATAATACCCATGATAGATTTGGCGTTAATCCTGTCCACGCCTTTTTCAAAATAAATGTTTGATTTAAAATTTTTTGTCGTTTGAACCAGTAACGCCGAAGGGCGCGCGTGAACGCCTGCTCTGTTTGTAACGGTTACTATTTTTTCTACCATAACAATACTCCTTAAATTATATCGTCATGTCCAAAGAAGACAGAGCGGGTGGAATCGCTTTCTATCCATTTGAGGATATTCTTGTTAAATTCTTTTCCTGCATTATACCCCATGGATTTAAGCCTTTCATTCATGGCGGCAGTTTCGATAATAATCGGGATATTTCGTCCGGGTTTTACCGGTATCGTTATTGAAGGGATATTAATTCCTAAAAGTTTAACGGTATGATCTTCCGCGCCAAGACGGTCGTAATTTTTATCGGAATCCCATTCCTCAAGCTGAACAACAAGCTGAATTTCTTTTCTGTCGCGGATTGCCCTGACTCCGAAAAGATGAGTTATATTAATAATACCGGGTCCGCGAATTTCCATGTGGTGTCCGATGATTTTATTTGCGCCCGTTCCCATAAGCGTATTTCCAAGAGCGTAGATTTCCACGACATCATCGGCGACAAGGCGGTGTCCGCGGTGGATAAGTTCCAGCGCGGTTTCGCTTTTTCCGACGCCGGAATCTCCCTGTATAAGAATTCCAAGTCCGTAAACTTCTACAAGTACGCCGTGAACAATCTGGCGAGGAGAAAAAATTCTGGAAAGAATACGCATTATTCTGGCTGAAAAATCGGCTGATCCCAATTCGGTCTGCAAAATAGGGCATTGAGCCTTTTCGGCTATATCATAAAATTCCTTGTGCGGGCAAAGATTATGCGTAAAAATGCAACAAGGCATTTGATAAGAAAACATTTCTTCGATTGTTTTATTTTGACCTTCGTTTTCCAGACGGCGCAGGTATGCCACTTCGCCTCTGCCAAAAAGTTGAATTCTTTGATAGGCAAAATCCTCAAAAAAACCCATTATTGCGCCCATTGGTCTGTTAAGGTCGGGAATTTCAATTGGGTTGATAAGCCCCTTTCTTCCGCCGATACAGCGCAGACTTATGGAATTATGCTCTTTGAGATCAAGATTAATAAGATCGAGAACGGTAAATACCTTGTCCACCATAATTGATTTTACAATAAATACGCTGTCCATGCAATGTGTTCCTGTAGTACAGCAATTTAAAGTTTAAGAAAATACTTAAAAACATCGGAAAACTCATCACGCAAAGCTCTCGGAGAACGCAGAGAACGGGACTTAATTACCTTGTTTTGCGTCTGCAATATGTTTTTTCTTATCTCTATTACAAGAAGAAGCATGAAAACAGCGATTGGCTTACGCATTACTTATAGCTCCGCGCCTTGCGCCCTCTGTGTGAGAATATTAAAAGGTAAGTTCAATATAGAAAGAGATAAATTTAAAATTGCTGGTAATGCACGACAAACGCATGAATGAGGAATTTAAACACGAATAGCACGAATAACAACAAATGACTACGAATACAGGTATTTATAGAAGTAATTCGCATCCTATTCGCGCCTTATTCGTGTATATTCGTGGTTAAATTCTTCTCTTGGAACCCTTCATGCGTTTGTCGTGGCTGGTAATGCAAGGGCTATTGGCAAAACAGTTAAAATTCTGTATAGTTGGCTTAAATCCCTTTATTTTAAGGAGAAAAACATGCGAGTTTATAATTTTTCCCCCGGTCCTTCGATGCTTCCGTTGCCGGCTCTTGAAAAAGCCGCTAAGGAAATGACGGACACCAACGGCACTGGTCAGTCGGTTATGGAGATGAGCCACCGTTCAAAGGACTTCAAGCCCATTATCGAGAAAACCGAGGCTTTATTGCGTGAACTTATGGGTATTCCCGCAAACTACAAAGTTTTATTTTTACAGGGAGGCGCTTCCCTTCAATTTTCTATGGTCCCGCTTAATCTGGCGGCTGGGGATGCTCCCGGCAAGGGAAAGAAAGCCGCCTATATTGATACGGGCATTTGGTCCGACAAAGCGATAAAAGAAGCGGGAAAATACGCCACTGTAGAAGTGCTGGCAAGCTCAAAGGATAAAGCCTACACTTACATACCGGACGCCCCAAAACCGTCCGAAGATCACGCCTATTATCATATTACGCAAAATAACACAATTGTCGGAACAAAGTGGGATAAAGTTCCAGACACAGGCTCTGTTACTTTGGTTTCGGACGCTTCAAGCAACATTCTTTCCGAACCGCTTGATGTAAGCAAGTACGGTATCATTTACGCCGGAGCGCAGAAAAATCTTGGACCCGCGGGAACGACGCTTGTCATTATCCGCGAAGACCTTATCGGCCGCGCGCCGGCATGGACGCCTGTAATGCTTCGTTACGATACTCACGCTGGCGAGGGTTCAATGTACAATACTCCGCCGTGTTACGGTATTTACATAATCGGTCTTGTTCTGGACTGGTTAAAACAGCTTGGCGGCTTAAACGCCGTTGCAAAAATGAATCGTGAGAAAGCGGAGCTGTTCTATAATTACCTTGATAACTCAAAAATGTTTTATTCTCCGGTAGATAAAAAATACCGCAGTTTAATGAACATTCCCTTTGTGCCAAGAGAAAAGGACGAGGCAAAAAAGAGCGAAATAGAAGCGCGTTTTGTAAAAGAGGCGGCTACTGCGGGGCTTATAAACCTTGCCGGACATCGTTTGGTAGGCGGCATGAGGGCGAGTATCTACAACGCAATGCCTATTGAGGGAGTAAAAGCGTTGATAGACTTTATGAAGAAATTTGAGAGCTGATCCTTTTTTAACTCGATCGTACCGAAGGTCAGTTTGCAAAAAAGGCTCTGTATAAACTGTCCAAAAGGTCAGTTTATAATAAATAGAGTTGTTCGGAAGCTTCAGTTTTCCGAACAACTACCAATAAAAAGTATTTTTGCAAGGCTAAAGCAAGCTTTAGCCCGAAAAAATGCAGGACTGGTCAGCGTAGCTGACCATGAGACAACTAACCAGAACCGAAGGTTCGCAGTTGCCGAACAAGTCTAATATAAGGCAGGTTTTCCAAAAACTGAAGTTTTGGAAAATTACCTGACAAAAGGATTAAATATGTTTCGTATTCAGACATTAAACAAAATTTCCCCGCTTGGACTTGATCTTTTTCCGCGGGACAGGTATGAAGTCGCCAGCGACATTCCCAACCCCGACGCTATTTTGGTTCGTAGCGCGGAAATGAATAACATGGAAATCCCTTCTTCCGTGCAGGCAATTGCAAGGGCGGGCGCAGGGTACAACAATATTCCCGTAGCGCGTTGCAGTGAAAAGGGGATAGTGGTTTTTAACACTCCGGGCGCTAACGCCAACGCGGTTAAAGAGCTTACCATTGCCGCCATGCTCATTTCCTCGCGCGACATTGTAGGCGGTATTAACTGGGTTTCTTCCGCCGCGGGTAAGAGCGATATTGCCGAACTCGTAGAAAAAGAAAAATCCAAATTTACAGGACCGGAAATAAAAGGAAAGGTTTTAGGCGTAGTGGGGCTTGGCGCGATAGGCGTAATGGTCGCAAATGACGCGATTGCACTTGGCATGGAAGTTATAGGTTACGATCCTTACATTTCCGTAGACGCGGCGTGGAATCTTTCCCGCGAAGTCGCCCGCGCCGACACTTTGGAAGGACTGCTGGCAAAAGCCGATTATATCACCCTGCATATTCCGCAGAGCGAAACAACCAAGGGGCTTATAGACGCGGAAAAATTGCGCATGATGAAAAAAGAAGCGCGCATTGTCAATTTTTCACGCGCCGGGCTTGTAAAAGACAAGGATATTATCGAGGCGCTGGAATCGGGAAAAATAAGCGCGTATGTTACGGACTTTCCCACAACAGAGCTTTCTAACTGTAAAAGAGTTATCAGTATTCCGCACCTTGGAGCGTCCACTCCCGAAGCGGAAGATAACTGCGCGGTTATGGCGGTAAAGCAAATCATGGATTTTCTCGAAGGCGGCGCAATACGCAATTCGGTAAATTTTCCGCGCTGTAAACTTGATCAGCGCGCTCCGTTCAGGCTTCTTGTAATAAATAAGAATATTCCCAACATGGTTGGGCAGATTACGACTATTCTTGCCGGAGCGAGCATAAATATCGCCGACTTGATTAACCACCATCGCGATGAATATGCATATAATATTATAGATACGGAGCAAAAGATTTCCGATTCTGTAATGGAGCAAATCCGTAAAGTAGATGGAATTATCAGAGTTAGAACAATCGCAAAGTAAACGTTTGGAAAAGAACAAACCGCAGGAAAAAATCCAGCGGAGAGTGAATTTTCGGAATGTTAAAATGGAGATAGTAATCCCCTTGTTTACGGGGGTGCTGGGTTCTCTTTTTTTATGCGCTGTTATTGCCGCCGATACCGCGGTTTTTTCAAAAGATTACGCGGCAATAAGAACAAGGGGCGATTTTGATGAACTCCCCGAAGACGGCAATTTTTTTCTTGCGGTTACCGAAAGAGGGCAGGACCCTGTTATGGAATATTACCACAGTTCCGAATATAAAAACTGGGTTATTGATTTTTTTACGGATATTTGCTCAAGCAGGGAAATAGCGCAGGTAATTTTGCAGAACTCGGATGAATTTGAAGTGCCGGCATCTCTTGCTTTTGCCCTTTGCTGGGAAGAAAGCAGATTTAACCCGCGCGCTGTCAGCAGACCGAACCGAGACGGCAGTATCGACAGAGGGTTGTTTCAGCTTAACAACCGTTCTTTCCCCGATTTGGATACGCCTGCCTTTTTTAATGTTCAGTACAACGCGCGTTACGGAATAAGCCACTTGCGCTACTGCTTGGATTTTGGCGGCAGTGAAGTTTCCGCGCTTGCCATGTACAATGCCGGGGCGGGGCGCGTTACGTCCACAGGCGCGCCTAATGTTACTCTTAATTACATAAGCCGTATTTTGGAAAACAAAAGCAAGATAGAAAGCCGTTTTCATACCATGTTGATAAAAGAAGAAGAAAAAAGATATACCGAAAAAGAACAGAATTCCCCTCAGCTTCAGTTTAACCCGACTTTAAGTATTACTTCTCCGTTATAGCCGTCGTTGTAAACAAACAGACGTTGTTCTTCGCGCCGGAATTCAGACCGCAGGTTTTTTCCGTTACAAGCGGACGCTTCGACCTTTGGCGATGCGCCCAAAAAATCCGAAGGCAGATAAATTATGCTTGGCGAAGTAATTTCGCCGTTGGCGTTAAAGCGGCAGACAAATTTTCTGAGTTTTCTGTTCCATGTAAAAGAAAGCGGTTCGCCAGCGGTAGCCATTGGGTAGGGGCGCTTCCAGCCGCCGGCCGCTCTTTCTTTGCCTTCGGAAAAAATTGAAAGGTCTTCGTCGTTCCAGCCGTCTCCGTATTTATTTGAATTGCTTGCCGAGTAATTCCAGATTGTGCAATGCAGTAAATTTGCGTCCACCGCGTCGTAATACATGGACAGGGCTTCTTCGTGCAGTGAATAGCCGCCTTTTTTAAAACCGCCTCGGTTGTTTAAATCAAAGGGAAGTCCGAACTCTCCAAGAAAACACGGCATATTTCCCATTTTTTCTTTTGTTATTTTAATTCCCAGCGCAAGGCTATTTCTGAAATACGCGCCTACATTTTTTTTGCCAATAATTATTTTTTTTGTGTCGGGATTTATATTGAACCATGAATGAAAACTTTTTGTAAAAAGGGATAATCCGTCGTACCAGTGAAAGGCGTTTATCACTCTTTCAGGATCGTTTTTATTCCACGACGGATGGGACTCCGCCCTTGTACTTGCGGGAATTCCTTCTATAAAGAAAAAGTTTTGCTCGTTAGCCTCTTTCATCGCGTTTATATATTTTATGATAAAGGGCTTTAGGAAGTCATCGGTGAAGACGGCGGGGCGGTTTTGATAACTGCTAAAGTAACCGCTTTTAATCAGTTTTGGCGCGCCGCCTTCGTCTGTCCAAACCCCCGCCTGTTTCCACGGGCAGGAAAAGCCTTCTTTGAAAAGCGATATTCTTTCGGTGTTAAATGTTTCGTAATGCGAAATACGCCTGCCCATGGAAATTAAGCCGTATACTGGAATTTCTACCTTGTAACCTGACGCGGCGCAAATTGCCTGCCATGGAGAAGGGCGAATGCCGACCGGAATAACAGCGTCTTCCGCAATGCTAATGTCTTTATGCCCGATAAAACCAAAATGAGGTTCGTTCATGGAACCCCAGCCCGTTATGTTAGGGCAATTTTTCAGTCTGCGCTGGACATGTTTAAAGGCGGCAATGTAACGGTTTTGCAACCAGTCCTGCACGTTTTCTCCGTCTATGCGTAAATCCTCCGTGTAGGTTTTTCCGCCAAAAAACAAACTGAACATTGTCGCGGCGGCATAGCGGTTGTAATTGCTTGGCCAGATCATTTGCGGGTAAGGTTTATCGCGGCAGACGGCGTAACGCTGTTTTGTAACCGCCGCGCTACAACGGTCGAGCATGTCCAAATCCATGCCAAGTTTTTCCATTGTCCACGCGGGAGCGCCGTCCCCGCCTGTCCATCTGCTCCACACATCTTGATGAGGATCGATAAATACTCGGATATCTTCTTTTTCCGCGGCTTGCAGTATCTTTCGCAGATAGGCAAGATAGGCTTCGTCATAAATTCCAGGCCCCTCATGTTCAACGGCTTCCCATGTAACAAGAAACCGCAGAAAAGTCATTCCCGCTTTTTTCAAACGGCGAAAGTGGTCTTCCGCTGACTCAATGGGGAACGGTCTGCCTGTAAAAGAGACATCTTTTTTTCTGTCAAGAAAACCGGGCAGGATTTCGCTTCCTGGCGCGCAATAGGGGATTTTTGAATCTCCGCCAAGATTTACCCCGCGGAGAATTAAAGTTCTGCCTTCGTCATCAAGAATTAGATTATCTTTGACGCGCATGGGATATCCGGTTTTTTACTCTGCCAGTATCTTTTGTATTTCTTCGGGAGTTTTTGCATTAAGAATTTCCTTGCGCTTTTCCGAACTTTTAAAAAGCAAAGAAACTTCCGCCAGAAATTGCAGATGCGGTCCCGTTTTTTCAACCGGCGAAAGTGTCATGATAAAGATTCTGCATGGCTCATGATCCAGCGAATCGAAATCTACAGGCTTTTCAGAAACACCTATGCAGGCGACTAAATCAGGAATAGAGGCGCTTTTACCGTGGGGAATCGCAATGCCGTGCTTCATACCGGTAGACATTTTTTCTTCCCTTTCCATAACGGCGGCTAAAGCGGCTTCCCTGTCGCTGATTTTTTCTGTTCTGACAAGAATGTCCAGCAGTTCGTTGATGATTTCCTTCTTTGTAGAGCCTTTCAGATGAAGGTCTATCGTGTCTGTTGTAATTACTGTTTTGAGGTTCATACTGTAAATTTACCCCACAAATTCATAAAAGTCAATGATAATATTGATTTGTGCCTAATTTACAACCAAAAGACGAAAAAACTCGCCAGACGGTGAGTTTTTTCTTATATTTTTATTGAGCCGCACAGGATTCGCCTTCCATTCGGCGGCGCAACGTCATCGTGTTGCCTCATTACAGGCCGGGGTTATCGCTAAATTAAGAGGGGAACCTCGACCTGCGGTATAAGTTGAGGTTCCATGTGCGTTTGCCAAAGGCCGCGAAAACCCTTCGAATCCTTTGCGGCTCAAAAACAAAAAAACTCACCGTTTGGCGAGTTCTTTTGTTTTCTTCTATATGAGCCGCGCAGGATTCGCCTTACATTCGGCAACCTCCTGTTGCCTCTTTTCAGGCCGGGGTTTTCGCTAAACACACTTCCATGTGCGTTTGCCAAAGGCCGCGAAAACCCTTCGAATCCTTTACGGCTCAAAAACAAAAAAACTCACCGTTCGGCGAGTTCTTTTGTTTTCTTCTATATGAGCCGCGCAGGATTCGAACCTCCGACCACCGCCTTAAAAGGGCGATGCTCTGCCAACTGAGCTAGCGGCCCATGTACCCATTGGGATACCGTTTATATATATTAAAAAAATCAAAAAAGATCAAGGGGGCTTAAGACAGCAATTTTAAGTTTACCTCTTTCAACCTCAATCTATATTGAACTTACCTTTAAATATTCTCACGCAAAGGGGGTCAAGGCGCAGAGCTATAAGTAATGCGTAAGCCAATCGCTGTTTTCATGCTTCTTCTTCTAAAAAGATAAAAAACATATCGTAGACACACAACAAGGTAATTAAGTCCCGTTTTCCGCGAGCTTGCGTGATGAATTTTCCGATTATGCTTTAGATGGCCTTTCGTGGATTTCCGCTCTTGTTGCGGCATTTGTTAATACAGGCGCAAATGCCAGCCCAATCGTGTCTTATAGTAATGTATCTTTATTTGTTCTGATTGATGTAGAGGCTAAACTAGTACTCTGTAACAACTAAATGTTCACAATAACTTATTACCAGACATCCTCACGCAGAGGTCGCGGAGCCGCAGAGGATCAAGGGTGATTAGCTAACTTGTATCCCTTTCATGTTGTTTTTCATTATAAAATAATAAAAAAGCATAGCGGGAAAAGCACAATTAGGTAACAAAGCGCAGTTCTCCGCGCCTTTGCGTCCTCTGCGTGATAAAAAACAAAGTGTAGTTTTAGTTGTTACAGACTACTAGAAGAAAAATACAAAAATGACAAAGAACGTTTTCTTGCAGGTTTTGATATGCTTAAATTGGGTTATGAGCTGTTCCATACTCATGAACCTTATTCTGCGAACGGCTTACACACGTCAGGGGACGGCAGTGTTGCCATGTATATTACTTTTAACCAGTGTACAGATGATGAAATACTTGACGAAACATGCGAATTTAAGTCTGCCAATTTTATTTCCCCTTTGCTTTATGGTATTAGAAGTTTCGCGTTGGGAAAAGCGGATTAGAAGAAAATTTTGCTTTGCGCCATTATCTTACCTCTTTTGACTATGATATTTCCGCGCAGGTGTATCTGAAAAAAGCCAGTTTAACATGATCTTTACTTACCACAGTTATATGAATTATAAAAATTATTTCCCAGCTATAGAAGCATAACTTATAGATTACCCGTTGATTATCGGCAAATTGAATACATTGCTTTCCTGCGCGTATTAATTGGAATGCAACCGGAAGATCAGGTATTTAAAACGGCAAGCCCCGAATTTATTGGACTGTTCAGTTTACGGATGGACTTTAACGCAAGTAATTATTTTTTGCCTTATATTGATTTTGCCTTTAAGACAAACGGTTGGGTAGCGGGTTACAAATTCCTTAAAGCAAACGCCAGTAAGGCTGGGAACTTCATTCCGGTTTTAGAAAGCGGGACAGTCCCCGGCTTACACGGACTTACGTTCCCTTAATTCCGCTTCTTTCTTTTCAATCGCTTCTTTTATAAGCGCGATTTCCTTTAAGGCGTTTTTAAACTCTGCTTGTTCGCTGTCGATTGTACTTTGCCCCTTTTCCGTAAAGGCGATGTAGGCGTCGTTTCCCATGCGGGTAAGCAGTTTTTGCGCCTGCCCCTCAAGTTGTTTGATCTCCAGCATAAGAATACCGCGTTCGCCTATGTCCTGCGCTTTTGCGCCTGCTTTTGCCGCGAATTCCTTTGATGCCGCCAGACCCTGTTCCATTAACTCTTTCATTCTTTCGCCAAATGTCATAATAACCTCACTTCCTCTTAATTCCTAAAATGGTAAGATCGTCGTACTGCTCGTCTTCCTTAACATGAGTATAATACATATACGCTGGATTTTCAGGGTATTCTTTCGTGTGTATGCAATACCGCCTGTATTGTAAAAAGTGGTTTTTCAGAAAATCGTCTACTTTCTTATCCACCAAAACGCGCGATTCCTCTCCTGCGGACGGCTTTTTGTAACAGCGGAACATTTTTTCTACCGATACCATCGCCATTATTACTTCTTCCGCCGTGCCTTTGCATGTCGAAAAATCAAACTGCAGTTCCGTATCGCCTTCGGGGTTGTGGTATTTTTTTAAGGTATAAATTTTATGCGCCATTACGCTATTGATGATTTCCTCTACGCGTTCGGGGGTCATTTCCTCGTCGGCTTGTCCGCAAAGATGATTTTCATGGGGCGTATCGAGAGCGCCCTCCGTACATAATATTTCTATAAAGTTTTCATCGCGGAATTTCCGTTTTGCCTCTTCGATACCGTCAGTGTAGAGTAACAAGATATCGCCGTGATCAACCATTATAGTTTGAACATTATAGCCGCCTGTGGACTCAATCATAAAGTTAGGGAGTACGCCGGTAGCGGGTGATTGCGGAAGGGTAATCGTTTTTAATCTGCCTTCCGAAGCGTCGTAAAGGTGGACAATGTTATCGCCGGCGTTGCAAAAACGCGCCGTTCCTGTCTCGGAGTCAAAAAGGCAGAGCGTAAAGGCGGCAAAGCGCCCCTTAAACGCCAGGGTCTCAATAAATTCATTTATCTGATACACAACTTCCTCTATGTGCATTCCTTTGGCGTTTTGTTTCCATTGCTTAAAATAGTTAAGGAACATGGTCGCCACCTGAATCATGATCAGCGCCGCAGGAATTCCTTTTCCCGCAACGTCGCATTTGATAATGGCGTAATAACGGCCGTCCAGGTCCCTGTAATCAAAATAGTCTCCCGATACGCCCTTTGCTCCTTCGTAGTAGCCAAAGAAACTAAGGTTATCAGCTTCTTTTGAACCGCTTGTCTGTTTGTTGCCTTGGCTATCCAAATCCAGAGGGATAAATTTCTTTTGAATTTCTTTTCCGATTGAAAGGTCCGAGGCGGCCATTGCCGCTTTTACAAGACCGTGCGTCATGTCGTTAATTGTGTTGCCCAAGATAGCAAGTTCGTCTTTAGTGGCGATACGTATGTCTACTCCCTCGAGTTTCGCCTTGTTTTCCGTGTCGCGGATAACTTCGATATGGCTTACAAGTTTTTTTATGGGTCTTATGATCAGGGTGGAGATAATAAACGCGCCGATGATTCCTATGAGCATTGCCGCAAGTGCGACAATTAAAATCGTACGCAACAATAATATCTGCTCATCAAGGATAGCGTCCATGATCGAGTCGAGAGACACTTCAAGTCTGATTAATCCGCGGAAATAGTTGTCGTCCGCTCCCTGCCGGAACATTACCGGCTTGTAAAAAATAAATGTCCTGTTTTTTTCTTTAAAAATACTTTCATTGGAGAATACAGGGTACGAAAGCATCTCTCCGCCTATTCTTGAAAGCCTTTCCGTCAGGTTTACTTCCAAAGAACGAATCGTTACCTGAATGTCGGCAATGCGCTGTAAGCTCGCAGAATCAAGGCGGATCGCGAGGGACTGTCCTTCCTGCAATAGTTCTACAATGCTCTGGGATAGTTCTCCGACTTCGCTTCGCGCGCGGTCGTTCAGGTTCTGGCTAAGCTGTTCGTAATGAGGAGTAAGAGTATCGGTGATCCGCGATACGCCGGGGCGGAATTCCGTTGTATCAAGTTTGGAAAGAATATTAGGATCATTTGTCGCCCAAACATGATCATTATGCGTTGAACCAGGTCTGTAGCCTGTAATAGTAATATAATTTGCTTCGGGAAGCGCGGCGGATTGTGCGGGAAGGAATCCCATTTCCAGCGTGCCTTGATCTCCCATTGGTAAATACGCTCTTGCGCTGGAGGCAAGCCCCTCAAGCAATACCTTTGAACGCGAATATAATCCGTCCAGCCGCATTTCACGTTGCGAAGTTGTCATTATGATATACATTGGCGTAGAGATCATTATAATTACCGAAAGAACCAGGGCGATTGTAAAAGACGCAAGCTTAAATCTAATCCCGATTCCTCTTTTATTTATCCGCGCAATTTTGTGTTTTTTCTCCATAGGCATAAATTCTCCTGTAATTATAGCAAGCGCTTCGTGTTTTATCGCCGCGCTTTCCGCGGCAACGCCGGCAATACCCCTTATTGCGGCAACTGTTCCAAGCGCGCAGAAAATGACAAGTACCGCGGCAAGAATTGCGGAGGGGTTAAGCGTTATCTTTCTTTGTCCTATTTTCCACGATGAATTCCAAACCTGCGAATAATCGCCGATTTTCACGGTTACGCTTCTTGATACTGAAATGACCGAAGGCGCAGTGTACCAGCCGCGTGAGGGATGCTGAAGTTTTAATTTGTACTGACCTTCTTCCAAATTTTCAAATTTAAGACCGCCAATTTCTCTGTCCGATAAAATTTTAAATGAACCCGGTATAACCTGCCCTGTTTTGTTTTCCAGAACAACCGAAGTTATTTGCCCGCTGTTGGAAAAACCGCGCCCAATTATCCGTATCGAAAGCGTTCCCTGTACGTCCTGATTTGCGTCTATAAAACTTACGCTTGTGTAAGGGTTAAATTTGTTTGTTCTTATTGTTATGTTAGACTGCGGGCCTATGTTGCCTGCGCGATCGATAGCGGAAACTGTAAATGCGTATAAACCGTTATCGCTATTTGTGTAACTTACAGATGTATTCGTTCCCATTATTCTGGAAGGGGGAGCGCTGACCGCCGACTGTTCATTTCCTATAGATTGAAGGTTCCATGTATAACCGGCGGTAAAAGGGTCTGCGGATGGTTGCCACGCAATGTTAAAAGTGTTTGAAGTAAGATAGCCTTCGCTGTCTGTTTCAGGCTGAATTATTGTCAGTGCGGGCGGCGGCAATGTTTTCCTTTCATACCTTGCTGTAACGGGAGCAGACCAGTTCCCGGCATAATCCTGCGCCGATACGCTGAAGTACCATGCGCCGTCCTTGTCCGCGTTAAGTTCCATATTAAGATTTTGTGTGTTGCCGGTGTTGTAGATCATAATTTGTTTTGCAGGCTGTGTTTTTGCGTCCTGCGACCAGACCCATGAAAATCCCATAATACCTGAAGTGTCAAAGGGTATATTCCACGAAAAGCGGGCCTTTTCCGAACGGTTGGGTATAGAAGGATTAAAATTTACCGCAGTAACGCGAGGACCGTTTGCTGAATGATCCGGCGAGAGCAAAATGATTCTTGGCGTATTCTGCGTTGTGTTTTGCCAGAAAATAAATAAGCCGTCGCGATCGACAACGGGTCTTGCAAAAGATGAATCCGCGCTACCGCTGGAAAGCAGTTGGTTTTGCCAGCCTATATTATCTTTTTGCGCCATAAAAACACGGTTGTTTCCCCTGCGGTTGTCAAACCAAACTACGATTGGGTTATCTTTGAAAATAAAACCTACCGGGTTGTTACAATACGCTTCTTCGCTGTTTACACGTTCTACTCGTCCGGTAATATTCCCGCTTGAATCAATTACCGCGCCGTAAATTTGAGGCGATTGTGCGGAATAGTGCCGTTCCCAAACCAGTAACAGGTTGCTTCCGTATTTTGAAAGATGAGGGCGCTGGTTGTCAAAGTAATTTGCCGGAGCCTGCGTCTGCGTTACAGGATCGTTAAATGTTGTGAAACGTTTTGCCTGACTCCATGTTTGTCCGCCGTTGTCGCTGGTCTTAAAATAAAGCTGAAATGATGTCGAAGTTTCTATGTCGGTGATAAGGGACTGAAAAAAAACAATGTCCCTGCCTCCATAGCTTGCGTGGGCAGGAAGAAAATTTAATGCAAGGTTGTTTTCCGGCGCAAATAATTCAAAAGGAGACCAGTTTATTCCGTCGTTGGAACGGGCATAATGAATCGCAAGAGATTGCGAAAGCCCCCTTGTTACAAAAAGGAAATAGCCTCCGTCCGCGCGGACAAAGATGCGCGGAGCTACGGAATTATCCGCATCCGTGTTTATTGTTTGACGCGAAAAAGTTTTTCCCATGTCGCCGGAAATAAGTATTTCCGTTCTTGCGCCGGATGCGGCGGCGACTAATATTCTGTTCCGGTTGTCAATTACAAGGCTGATGATAGACGGTTCTGTGCCTAAATAGGCGTAAGGTCCCGCTATCATTCCCCTTTCCGTCCATTCTTCGCCGGGCATTTTTACTGCCAGAAAGATGTTTGTCTGCCCGCTTGTTCCAATACCTTGATTCCTGCCGGGTACAGATTCCTGCCACGCTATTACGGAAAAGCTTTCCGAAGATGCGCTGATTGGGAAACTTCCGGTTCTGCCTGTAAAACGCGACGGCTCTTCCCAGAAGAAATCTGCCGCAAAAAGAGATGACAGCGTAAAAAAAAGAAACAGCGAAAAAAATAAAAAAAGTTTGTTTAAATAGCGTATCATAAAACTGACTGTATCCTTCGCTGTAATTCAATCAGCTTTGTAATATTACGGTTTCTTGGGTTTTGCATAAGTTTCTGTACGACCGCAAAAGCGACAAGATTATTTCCCGCCTGTAATTCCTTTACAGCCCTTTGATATTCAAGTTCATCTTCACTGGAAAGAACGATAGCCCCCGGAACGCTCATTCTGTTTAAAAGTCTGTCTTTTACCCGCATTGCTTCCGCGTTTTCAGGATTTAGCGCAATTGCTTCGTTAACCTGTGTTAGGGCGACTTCAAATAATGTTGTGTTATTTGCTTCTACAATTTTGCTTGCGGCCGCTGACAATTCCCTTGAACGCGCCAAAGCCCGCGGATCGGGCGGCGGCGGACGGTATCCCATATCAATTTCAGCCTGTGTAAGAATACCTCTTAACCCGGGGTATTTTGGGTTAATTTCCGCAAGGTTTTGCAGTTCCGCAAAAGATTCGATGGAACGCTGTTTTGTCCCCGATATTGCAGTTTTCATGCGCTGTTCAAAGGAAGCATTAAACGCAGACGGGTCTATGTATTGTTCCATTCTAAGTTCCAAAATACCAGCGTCCTGATTAACGGGGAATATAAGCTTTACTTCTCTTGTCTGCTGGCGCGCTTCATTGAATTTTGCAAGTCCGGCTGTACGGTTACCGGCGTTTATTAAACGCACTCCTTCCTCATAATTCATTCTGGCCTTGCTCAAAAGCTGGCTCATCTCTGGATACAAAGGCGCGGTGGGAGAAATTGTTCTGCCTGAACGCGCGGACATTGCGCCTCGGACGATACCAAGCCAATAAATTATTTCCTCGTTTTCATCGGGGTTTGTTGTACGCCACCTGCTTCTTGCCCTTACAAGCCTGTCTTCCGCCTGTTGAAAATTCCCCTCAAAGTAGACGGCGCGGGCGCTGTTTACCAGATTACGCACTTCCGTGATTATCATTTCGTTTTCCGCAGAATTGATCGACTGCCCCAAATTAAAAAGCTGTGTATCCCACGACTGTCTTAACGAAGAAGACTCCTGCACTTCCAGCGAGCTGTTAAAACGTTCCGCCGCCTTTTGAAGCCTGTCCCTTGCGGTGTCGAAGTTCTGCGACTTGTACGCTGTTTGCGCTTCTTTAAAAAGCCGTTCCCCTTCCTGCCTAAAGGCTTCGGCCTGGGTTGTCCTGCTGTTTGCGGTGGTACGCAGTGAAACAGCCTGACTGCGGAGCGCGTTCAGTTCACGGACGCTTTTTTCACAACCGGTCAATAAAGCGGAGATTTCTCCGTCAGCCTGTATTGGCTTCGGTTCATTTTTGTAATAAGTAACAGCGTAATTTCCACGTTCTATGTCGGTTGATAAAGCGGAAAGCATGGAGGTCAGAGTTTCCAGCGCTTCGGCGGGAAACAACTCGGTAACCGTGGAGCCGTCGGCTCTTTTGCGGGTTTGTCCGTTAAGGAAATTTCTTCCCTTTTCCATTTCGCTGTTTCTTGCGGTTAAACTGCGTTTAAGTTCGGTATCTATAACGGTATAGTAATTGTATGCCGACTGGCGTTCCAATACGGATATTTCAGCGCTAATTTTTTCGATTGCGTTAGCCGCTGACGCTAAATATGGAGTTGTATGATAATTTTTAAGCGAATTGTCTGTTCGCATTGCGCTGGTTATAACCGCGTCAATCTCGCTTTTAATTCCGGCTGTGCTGTTTCTTGCCTGCAATACGCTGTTTATCGATGTAACCGTGTCCGCTTTACCTTCCTTCCAAAGTGTAAATGATGAATTACCTGAATTGGCAAGCGTGTTTATGCGCATGGCAATATTTACAGCCTGTATCAAATGATTGGAAGACTCGTTTAAAGCCCTTAATGTGATAAAGACCGGAATATCGTCTTTCGTAATTACATTGCCGGATATTTCAACATTCTGCGCGTTTCCGCTTTGATTAAGCGCTCTGCGCTTTTGAAAAAACAACGGCGATAAATTGACATAGTTTCCTGTTCTTTGAAGCGCGGTTACGGCGTTTGAATACTGCCCCGCATTAACCGCTGTAAGCCCCGTCGAATTCGCGGTTACGGCATTTTGCGTAATGGCGTTTAGTACCGGATTGATCGAATTTTTCCAGTAAGTTTCAAAAGCGCCTAACATTCCTTCCTGTATCGGCTCTCCCTGCCGCCCATTAATCAACATTAAAAGGAACGAAAGATGGTTGCGGTCCGCCATTTCGGGATCGCTTTTTCTTAATTCGTTAAGGATACTGTCAAATGTTTTTACAGCCGTGTACAGCTCCTGTTTCTGCGCGATAAACCTGTCTATTATAGGCGTAAAACGGTTTGTTATTTCCGTAGCAGTGTTAAGAGTGCCGTAATTAATTGTACGCGCCAATTCCGAGGCTGAATTACCCATGTTTGTACTTACCTGATTGAACGCGCTAACTACGGAATTTATCCTTTCTGTTTCCCGCCGGACATTGTTTTCAACCGTATTGCCGTAGCCAGCCGCAAAGAATTCATCGCGCATTAGATTCATTCCGCTGGCGTATGTTTGCATGGCGGCTGAACATTCCCCCCTGTCAAGCTGTGCCCTGCCAGTTTCCATAATGTTACGCAGTCTGTTCTTGAACGCATTAAACTGCGAGATTTCATGCGTTCTTGATATGAATGATGTTAAAAGCGCGTTTGTCTCATTTTCTGATGATTTTAGCTGTGCCGACAAGCTGTAAATCTTTTCCGAATTTTCAGGATCATTCAAAAGCGTATTGATCAATTCATCAGCCGAATTTTCAAAATCTTCCCTTGCTTTATATATTTTTCGCAGGCGCTTTTGGGCATTGTCAAAATTATCAGGATTACGTCTTATATAGTCGGCTAAAATGCGCATCGCTTCATCGTGTTTTTTTTCTTTTATAAGTTTGTCGGCTTTTACCAGATCAGGGTCGTACATACCTGCCCCGAAAAGCGGTTCAGCAAACAGGCAGAAACATGCGGTAAAGTAAAATATGGCAGATATACGGGCAAAATTAGACATTTTCTTACTATACTATATTATCGTAAATTTGAGGATAAACCTTTGGTTTGACTGTTTTTTTTCTTTTTGTCGATATATAATATACTACAGATGAATTATCGAAAAAAAGCGGTCTTTTTAGCCGTTTGTTTAATTTTTTGCTTTCACATTCCGTTTTTGACCGCCGATTCTCATGACAATTATGGTAATTTTGCTGATTATTTAAATGATATTTACGGAATAGACGATAACGCTGGTTTAACTACTTTTCCTATATTGAATATCCCTATGGGGGGGCGTTCTGAAGGTATGGCGTCGGCTTTTACGGCGGTTTCGGACGATATTTCATTTATTGAGTATAATCCGGCCGGTTCTTCGATGCTTGAAAGGTCGGAATTTGCCTTCTTCCACAATAACTGGATAGCGGACAGCAAGATCGAGGGGTTTGCTTATGCCACCCGTTTTGGAGATTTGGGGCTTGCCGCCGGGGCAAAATGGCTGTACACGCCTTTTACAGAGTATAATTACTATGCGGAAAGGGTTTCCAACGGCTATTTTTCGGAAGGCGCGGCAATTCTTAACGCTTCCTATAATATTTTTCAGGGGTATTATTTTGGCGGTCTTTCGCTTGGGATAAGTTTAAAAGGGGCATTCCGTATTATGCCGGACTATACTTCGGATACTGATATAATCACAGGCGGTTCGGGGTTGGCGCAGTCCGCTGTAATGGGAATGGCGGACGTAGGAATATTAACGCGGTTTAATTTCTTAAAACCTTACGTTGCAAGGGAAAAAAACGCCTCTGCCGCCCTTGTAATAAAAAACCTTGGTCCTCCTGTTCTTGGTGAATCTTTGCCCACTGTCGCCAGCGCGGCTATTTCGTATAAACCGATTCGCCCTTTAGTTTTTGCGTTTGATTTTTATATGCCTCTTAATATGATGGATTTTGATCTTTCGGAAAACCCGTATTTCGCATTTGGAACAGCTGTTAATGTGGCAAAATTTTTATCAATACGCGCGGGAGTACAGATAAAATCCGGCGGTAGCCGCGTTACAATAGGTAGCGCCGTCAATTTTAACAAGATTTCGGTTGATATAAACTATACTCTGGATTTGCTTACTCAGTTACAGCCTTTAAACAGAGTCAGTCTTGGAATGCGTCTGGATTTGGGAGACGGCGGCAGGCAGGAGAAAGCCAATAAAGTTAATGAATTGTATCTTTTGGGACTAGACGCTTTTTCACAGGGAAATTATTCCGAGGCAAAGGATTACTGGCAGTCAGCGCTAAAACTTGATCCAACGTTTGAACCGGCGCAGGAAGGGATTGATATGATCAACAAACGTCAGAGGCTTCAGAATCAGGTTGAGGATTTGTTCAAGCTTGATTTATAGGCGTACATTTTAACACATTGACTTAAGTTTCATTTTTCCCCACAATATACAAAAATATGGATAACACGCCCAATGGCCAATTTTCCCGTCACTGGCTGGAAAGTTTGAGTACCGCAGAACTGGTTAAGCAGGCCGAAGATTTTGGCATTGATATTCCTCCAGGACTGGAAAGAATCTTCATAATAGAAGAGTTGCTTTTGGAAAGCGCATATTTAAGCGAGCCGAAAGCGGAGGAAGAAATACAGATTATTCCGTCATATACGGAATCTGTAGTCTTGCCCAAGCAGTACAATATTTCCTTTATCGAAGTAATAATCCGCGATCCGCTTTGGGCTTATGTTTTTTGGGAAATCAAAAGCCACGACAGGGAGATACATGAAAATGAAGATGATTTTAACGGATATTGTTTAAGGGTAATTCCGTTAATCGAAGGGGAAGATATTCAAAAATCCAAAGAAAATTCATTTACCGTTTCTATCGGTAAAGACGACAGCGCAAGATATTTGGGCTTTGCCGAACATTCGCCGAAAACGGAAGGGCGCTATGTTATTAAACTTGGCGCAATCCGAGGCGATTCGGAATTGCAGATTGCCGTTTCCCAGCCCTTCAATATGCCGCGCCTGATAGACAGCGCGACTCTTTTCGGAATAGACACTAACCCATTCGTGCGCCTTTCCGGGTCTGCGGATTTCTCGACAATAAACAGCACAGATCGCGAATCTAGGGTTAAGAGGTAATATGGGCAATCGTTACGCGATCTCTTTTGTTCTGGAGGCTCATGTTCCGTTTGTCAGGGAACACCGCAAGGACGACGATCTGTCTCAAGACGGGGAAGAGGGACGCTTTTTTGAATATGTTTCGGAAACTTTGCTTCCGCTTCTTGGTGTTTTAGACCGGCTGGAAAGCG
This sequence comes from Treponema sp., assembly GCA_031286095.1. Classification (GTDB taxonomy): domain Bacteria; phylum Spirochaetota; class Spirochaetia; order Treponematales; family Breznakiellaceae; genus WQXQ01. Next base: position 27,777 of record JAITUY010000213.1, read on the forward strand.
ATCATGTTCCTTTCTGTATTGGGCTTGCCGTCTCTCCGATTCTTATGTTCCTGCTTGGCGACGAGCATCTGCAAAATAAATACCTTCATTATACGGACAAACAAATTGAATTCGGCAAACAGGAAATAGAACGCACCGCCGGAAACGCCGAAATGAACAGGCTGGCGCATGCGTACTACGACGCTTTACTGGAAAGAAGAATCGCCTATACCGAACGTTACGAAAAAAATATCCTTAAAGCGTTTGATTTTTACCGGCGCAAGGGAAAAGTTGAAATTCTTGCAAGTAGCGCGACAAACGCGTTTTTGCCGTTTATTGCGCATAACGCCGAAACATTGCAGGCGCAGATGGAAATACCCGCCGGCGGTTACCGCAGATATTTTGGAAACAGTCCGCAGGGATTCTGGCTGACGGCTTTAGGCTGGACTTCCGCGATAGAACCGTATTTAAGAGCGTACAATTTTTTATATACAATCGTGGACAGCCACGGTCTGTTGTACGGCAACCCTCCGCCGGAAAAGGGAAGTTTTCTCCCTGTTAAAACACATAACGGCACTTTTGTACTTGCAAGGGATTTTTATGCCGTACGCGAAATTGAAAAAATATCAAACGATGAACTGTATTTGGACAATACCCGCGATGTTGGATACGAACTTCCGCCGTCAGCTGTCAGCCTGTTTTTAAGCGCGGAAGGGGAGCGTCATAAAACAGGATACAGGTATTGGGCGCGCGCGTATAACGGCAAAAATGGTTCTGATACGGTTTACAATCCGCAGGCAGTTTCGGGCAGGATAACGGAACATGCAAGGGCGTTCCTTGAAAATACAATCGCCCGTCTTGAATTCGCATCCAAGCACATGGAAGAAACCCCGGTAAGCCTTTACGCGAATAACGCGGGCATTTTTGGCGGTTTATGGCGCGAAGGACCGCAGTTTATAGAATCGCTTTTCCGCATGGGCGCGGGCTACAGGGAGTTAAAGTTTGTTACGCCAAGCGATTATATTTTCAGCCAGAAACTTAATTCTCTGCAGGTTGTCGCGCCCGAATTTTCCTCGTGTGGTGTTAACGGCTACGCCGAAACATGGCTGGACACTTCCAACGACTGGATATACCGCCACCTTACGCGCTCAATGGAAAGAATGACCGAACTTGCCGAGCGTTTTCCCGACGACACAGGTCTTAAAGAGCGCGCCTTGAATCAGGCCGCCCGCGAGATACTGCTTGCGCAGTCTTCCGACTGGGCGTGCCTTCTGCACAGGCAGGAGTCCACTGAATTTGCGCGTAACAACGCGGAGAACGCGCTTCGTAATTTTACCACGATATATGAAGCTTTGGGCAGTAACTACATCAGCACTGAATGGCTTACAACCCTTGAACGCAGACACAATATTTTCCCGAATATTAACTACCGCGTTTTCAGAAGGAAAAAGTAGGGGCTGTCCGGGGAGTCGGTTACTTCTTGGACACCGCCAAAAACGCCTCAAAATAATCAGGCATGGGCGCTGACACGTCAAGTTGAAATTCAACTTTTATCACAAGCCGTGACGAGTGTAAAAGCAGGCGTTTAAGCCCTGCTTCTTTGCGCAGTTTTTTGTTAAGCGCAAAATCGCCGTATTTATCGTCCCCAAGAACAGGGTTCCCGTTCATGGCAAGGTGTCTGCGGATTTGGTGCATCCTTCCCGTGCCAAGCGAAAGTTCCAGCACGGAAAAATCTCCGCTTTTTAAAACCTTGTACCTTGTTTCCGCTTTTTTTAAAGAGCCGCGTATCATTAAATCCTGCGAGATAATTCCTTCTTTTTTTGGGGGGCTTCCGGCGCAAACCGCGATGTAGTATTTTTCAGCCTGCCTGTCCGCCCCCAAAAGCCGTGAAAAACGGGCGGCATATTCCTTTGTTTTTGCCGTAAGGAGCGCCCCAGACGTGTCCTTATCCAGACGATGAACCAAAAGCGGCGGCGGCGAGCGCATTTCCGCCAAAATCATGTCTACGGACGACTTAACCCCCTGTCCGCCCTGAACCGCAAGTCCGGCTGGTTTATCAATTACAAGACAATAATCATCTTCATAGAGAATTTTCAAGTTTTTCACTCCGATAATATTAACATGAAAAGAATTTTTATACTTATATTGATACTGCATCCGTTTTTTGTTTTTGCCGAGGGACTGTATTCCCCCACATGGGGTTTTAGTTTGGACCTTCCAGAATATTATGAATATACGGAAGGGGACGGCAAAGACAGATTTTCCTTTAATGGACCTGAAGGCGCTAAATTTGATTTAATTATATACAACGGAGCTTATGCCAACGTTAAGGAAATGGCGGAGGATATAACCAAAAAACTGGGAAGCAAAGGCGAAATTGATTATTTTAAATATCACGAAAAGCAGGCGGCTGTTTTGGAATTGAACTTTGGCGGCGATAAAAGCGGGTGGGGACTTTGCGTTGAGCTTGCCGAAACCAAAGGAAGCCGCCCGCCGTTTCTTCTTGCGCTCGCTTACGGCCCTGCCGGCAAGACCGATTTGAATTTGTTTCACTTTTCCGCGCTGGATTCAATCGCGCCCTCGGACGCGGAAAAATTATATCCTGGTCCTATAACGGAATACAGTTATCCCCGCACCGAGCAGATAATTATTCCTATTGCCAACAGCGGAGCGACTGCCGCCGTTTACAAAAATGACGCGGAGGCCGCGCAAGTTTTTATAGAACGCGAATATGTAATTTTAACAACTTATATGAAAACCCCCGCGTTGCAGAAGGCATGGCTTCGCTATTACAGAGCCATATACCGCGATTCATACGCAAGAGTGGGAAACATCGCTTTAGCACTTATAAAAAAATGGGGGCGCGGCACTGTGGACAGGGCGTTTGCGCAAAAAGCGCTTGCTTTTGTGCAGGGATTTAAGTACGAAAGAAACAACGAAGGAAGCGATTTCTTAAATCTGGTCAGTGCGGCGGGCAACGGCAACGGCGACTGCGACAGCCGCGCGATACTTTGGGCGATAATTCTTAAATACGCCGACATCCGCGCCGCAATGATGGTTTCTCCCAAATTCAGCCACGCGATGGGTCTTGCGGACATTGCGGGCGCAGGCGCGCGTTTTGAGGCGTACGAAACAAAATGGCTGGTCGCCGAAACTACGTCGAATGTTGACATTGGATTAATTGACAAGGAACAAGCCGATCCCAAAAACTGGTTCGGGGTTTTGTTTGAGTGACATAATAGAGTTGTTAGGAAACTACAGCTTCTGAACAACTACCTTATAAAAAATGCAATACTTGTTAGGCAAAATAATTTGTGTTTTTACGTCTGTAATATTTTAATACCGATAATAAAAACATTCTTTTATTATCGTTTATATAACTTATTGGTATTTTTATTAACTTGTTTTCTTCACTCATAAATATACTTTTTATAGCGCTACCTTCTGAATAATGATAGGAATAAGCGTATATATTAATGATTTTCTTCCAGTTTATATAATGTTTTTTCCCGATAATTCCTATTCCGGTAAAAATATAATCTTTAATACTTTTGTTTATATTTATGATGATCTCAATCTTTCCGAATAATGAAAAAAATACCTGTATCCACAAATATATTGAAACGGCCACAAACACTGATATAAACAATAAACCAATTATCGATTTTGCAGTTAAAATTTGTAAAAATATCAAAAAAGAAATACTGGAAAATACCAATGTAAAAAATATTAAAAATACGGCGCTTGACGAATGAGTAGATATTTTTATTTTAGTATTTTCATTGTTTTTGCCAATCCAAATGCCTTTCGGAGGATTTCTTAATAAATTTTCAGCCTCATTAATGTTTTCTTGATCTAATATTTCAGATAATTTAAATAATTCATTACATTTAGAACAAACGTATATGTCTTCTGCTACATTTATATTCGCGCTTTCAATTATATTATTACATTTTGGGCAATATATTTTCATATTTATACCCTGATAACTTAAGCCGTCAACAAATCATAAACTTCCTGCGGAGTCTGCGCATTCAAAAGAGAGTCGCGCAGTTCCCTGTTTTTAAGGCGCGCGCTGAACCATGAAAGCGTTTGCAGATAATAAGCGTGCTGGTTTCCTGCGGCGGCAATCATAAAAACAAGCCGCACAGGTTCGTCATCCAACGGGTGAAACCCGATAATGTCCGTACGGCTTATCCCGACGGAAACAACAAGGTCCGTAACAGACGAAAGCCGCACATGTGGAATCGCTATCCCGCAACCGATGGCCGTACTCATCAATTCCTCGCGCTTAAGAATTTCTACCGCCAGTTCCTGCCCGTTCTTTATTTGCGGGGCGGCGGAAAGATTTTCCGCCATGGCAAGAAGGGCGTCGCGCTTGCTTGAATGATTAAGAAATATTATGCGGTGCAAAGAAAGAATGGACTCGGCGTGAATTGAACAGTTTACCGGATTCAAATTGCCCGATGACAACTTGTCGTTAACCCATTTGTCAATTTCTGATTTTTTGAAGCGCCACGATGCCCTTATTTTCCCTGCAGGAATTTCACCTTTTTGAGCGCAGTCATAAACCGTACGTTCGGAAACTCTAAGATATTTGGCAACTTCTTCAAGAGTAAGTATATCATCATCTATCATAAGGTAAATTGTAACACCGCATGGCAATAAATGTCAAGATTTTCAATATTTATCCGCTAAATCGTACAGAGAGTCATACGGCAGTAACTCCCCGATAGTGGAATCCACGCGGTTAGGACCGCTTCCTGCAAAACGAACAGGCGCGGATGGCGGCATAAATTCGCTTAACACTTGACGGCAGGCTCCGCACGGACCGACCGGCTCGATGGAATCAGGGGTCGAGATTGCCAGAGCGATAAATTTTCGTTTGCCCTGTCCTACGCCCGTGAATACAGCGTTCCGTTCGGCGCAGACAGTAAGACCAAAAGAACGGTTTTCTACGTTTACTCCTGTGATAATGCTTCTGTCCTCGCACAACAGCGCCGCGCCCACGCGGAACTTTGAATAAACGGCATAAGCCATATTCGCGGCTTTTTGGGCTTTTGAAAATAAATCGTCCATTTGTTCGTTAGAAATCATACTTGCCTCCATGGTTATTATATTATACACTAAAGCTGTCAGGAAACTTAACATGGAGTTGTCTAAAAACTTCAGTTTTTAAACAACTTCCTTTAAAATCGTATTTTTGTAAGGCTTTAGCCTGAAAAAATGCATGACTTTTTCAGTAACGATACTAGTTATTTAAAAAGTTAGTTTTCCGTCAATTTTACTGATTTTTGCCGTCGGGGGAAAAATTGGCTCAGCAAAAAAAAAGAATACGAACATTAATCATCTTTTTGCTTTTTATCGCCTATTTTATTATTGCCTCAAGACCAATTCCGCGAGAGACTGTTCTTTCGTCCGGCTGGTTAAGTTCGCTGGAGTCCGATGCGCCTGTTTCAACCGGAGGCGCGGGGCAGGCGCAAGAGGGGCTTTTTCCGTTCACGCTCGGCGCTCATTTTGGATATGTAAACGCAGATGGGCATTTTTCGGTTAATAATGTAAAAACGGGCGACATTTACCTTAGCGAAAACCTGTGGACAGAATACGGAGCCGAGCCTGAAATTATCGAAATTAAAGATATAAACTCACAGACGGCGGTAAATATAAAAAATCCAAGAGGATATCCTATTTTGCGGAACAACAGGGTTTTTATTATCGCCGGCGAACAGAATGCGTTATCCGAAATTGACAAGGACGGCAACATTCTTTGGACTTATGAATTTGGCGCGCCCCTTACCTGTATAGACGCGGCAAGCGGTCTTGTGCTGACGGGTTCGATAGACGGCGTGGTAGAAATTCTTGACGCCGAGGGAAAGCGTGTTTTTTACTTTGAGCCGGGCGGTTCGCGTTATTCGGTAATTTATGGATGCGCTATTTCGCGTAACGGTACGCGGATTGGGATTATAAGCGGCATCGATCAACAGCGGTTCCTGCTTCTTGAGCGTTTTGGCGATAGCGGCGATTATAAGGCGGTCTACCATGAATTTATAAGCGAAGGATTTAGGCGGCCTGTATTAATTTCTTTTACGGACGAAGACCGCCGTATTATTTTCGAGCGCGCCGAAGGTCTTGGTTGTTACAACATTAAATCCAGACAGGGGTTCAGCATACCGCTGGACGGGAAAATAGCGGCTTTTGACAATTCGGGAGACAAGGGCTTTTTCTTTTTGGTTATTTCACGCGTTGAAGGGCGAAAAGAGCTTGTTGGCATAAGATTCCCGCAGGATAAAAGAATGGCGGTTTCAAAATACAATGGAAATATGAGAAACGCTATTTTTATGAAAGCGCCTTTTAAGAGCGATAATGTTTTTCTTGGCAGAAGCGGACAGATGATTGTCGCAGGCGGAGGGAAAAAATTAATTTCCTTTGTTATGGAGGAGAAATAGTATGCGGTGCAAGGCAATTTCTATAACTGTTTTATTTCTTATTTTGACAGGTTTGCTTTCCGCCATGAACTGGCCTTCGGAAACCGCCGTAATGACGCGCAACTTTGGTTCCAACGACAGGGGCAGACCGGCGCTTGGCATGGTTTTTTCAGGAAACACGCAGGTGCTTTCCGCCGAGGCTGGCGAGGTAATATTTACGCATAACAGTAGCGATACCGTTTCCCGTCTTCCGTCCCCGTTTGGCGCGTGGATGGCGGTTGATCACGAAGATGGGCTTATTACAATTTACAGCCGTTATGCGGATAACGCTTCGGACGGCGAGAAAACCGCGCCCCCCGTCCGCGTTCAAAAACAGGAGCCAATCGCGGTTTCAGGGATTTCAGGCTGGTCGGCGCAAAACGGATTTTATTTTCAGGTTTACGACAGGCGCGAGCGAAGCTGGATAAATCCCGCTATGCTTGTAACGCCGCAAAGGGAAACGCGCCCTCCGCAAATTCTTTCGGTAGAGTTACTGAACGCCCAGGGGACTCCCGTTCAATCGTGGAATTTAAGTCAGGGACGTTATACAGTAATAGTTAACACCAACGTCTCTTCTGCTTCCAGAGGAATTTTTTTCGCGCCTCAGCGCATTATCTGTTTGATAAACGGGGCCGAAGCAGGCTCTCTTAATTTTGAGGCTTTTTCCGCAAGGGACGGAATCTTGATGGTTTTCCGCAATGGTCTTGTTCCGGCAAGACAAGTTTATTCAACTTTTCCGGCTTTTGAAGCGGCGACGGTTTTTCTTAACAGGGGACAGGCGAATCTGGAAGTTATTGTGCAGGATATAAACGGTATTTCCCGCAGTTATTTCAGCAGAATATATGTAAATTGAAAACATTTTCAATGCCGGTCAGCGGCGCAAAAAGCGGATTGATTCCATGCAATTACTGCGGCGGTCTAATTTTTAAACCCGCTCTTGAGTGCGAAGGCTTTAATTTTGTCCGGTGTAAAAAATGCGGTCTTGTACAGAGGAACCCACAGCCTGTAAAAGAGGAAATAATTGCGCGTTACAGTAAAACTTTTGGGGACGATTATTTAAAATACGAACTTGAAAATGAAGCCGCCTTTCTGAAACTGCAACAGCTCGCTTTGCAGGACGCAGGTTTTTACAAAATAGAGAAAGCGATCTTTTTACGCGCCGGCGGAGAACAACGGGGCGAACAGCCCAGCGTCCTTGACATAGGTTGCGCCACAGGAGCGCTTATCGCCTCTCTTCGCGACCGAGGTTGGCGTGTAACGGGAGTGGAAATTTCACCATGCGCTGTATACGCGCAAAAAGAGCGCGGGCTTGACGTGCGGAACATTCCGCTGGAAGAAGCGAATTTCCCGAAAGAGAGCTTTGACGCGGTTCTTGCGTCCCACCTTGTTGAACATTTGAACGACCCGCGTTCTTTTTTTGAGGAAGTACACCGCATTCTTAAAAAGGACGGATATATTTTTATTACCACTCCTAATATCAGCGGTTTGCAGGCTCGTCTTTTCGGCGGCAAATGGCGCTCTGCGATATTCGATCATCTTTATTTGTTTTCAAAAAGCACATTGCTGAAAATGTTAAAAACCTGCGGTTTTAAGCCGGAAGGCGTTTACACATGGGGCGGACTTGCAGTCGGAGCTTCGCCCATATGGTTAAAAAAGCCAGCCGACATTCTCGCAAAACGACTCGGTTTCGGAGACGTGATGATAATTCGCGCCGTACGCTAAAAAAGCACAGCAAAGCGCTAGTACAGCATGGCGTAAATAACCCCTCCTAAATCAAACACGGAGTAATTTGCCTTTATAATTCCATTGAAAAGGTTTTTTAAAATATAGATTATAATATCCTATAAAACTTTTTATT
>JAITUY010000219.1 GCA_031286095.1 Treponema sp.
TGATTTTTCTTGACATAAATTTAAATAACATAGTATTATCTTAAAGAACATTTGTTTCATGTTTTCAATAAAAAGTGTATAGTTTAAACGGTCCTTTAAATTTGACAGATAAAATGTGAAAAAGCTACGGTTTTTCCCGTTTTTGTCCATGCGGGAAAAGCGGAACTAGTACGCTATAAACACTGAATATTTACAAAGAATTTACCATGAACCTCACGAACTTTTAGTACATATCTTGTCGTTTTTCGTGCGGTTTGCGGCAAAAATTATTAAGGGGAAATGGTAAAGTTTTAGTGCTTACAGATTTATACGCCGTTAAAACGCCGCTTATCTCAAATTAGGCATACATTCAGTCTTATTAAAATGCTATAATATCAAAATGAAAAATACCTTACCCGCCGTCGCCCTTTGCGCAGTAGGCGCGGAAAAAGCGGTTTCAAATGAATTGCGAAAACTCAATCTTAAAGTAGAAGAATCGCTTTACGGCAGAGTGCGGTTTCACGCAGACACCGCGGGGCTTTATCAGGCTTTGATCGGTCTTCGCGCCGCCGATCGCGTTCTGCTGGAAGCCGCGCGTTTTAACGCCGCCGGTTTTGACGCGCTGTTCGACGGAACTCTCGGCGCGCAGTGGGAACAAATTGTTCCTAAAGGAATTGGGTTAAAGGTCGTCAAAGTGCGATCCAACCGCTCTCAATTAAAAGCGGAAACCAGCATACAGGCTGTGGTTCACAAGGCGGCGGTGCAGAGACTTTGCGGAAAATACAAAATGAACCGTCTGCCCGAAGACGGCAAGACTGCCGAAGTCAGGGTTTATGTCGAAAAAGATACAGCTTCGATTCTTGTGGATTTAAGCGGCGAGCCGCTTTTCAAAAGAGGGTACAGGAGCGAAGGCGGTTCCGCGCCGTTGCGGGAAACAACCGCCGCATCCATTATTTTGCTGTCCGGCTGGAAACGCAAGTTTCCGCTTTATGATCCGTTTTGCGGTTCAGGCACTATCCTTATCGAGGCTCTTATGTACGCTTGGGATATGGCTCCCGGTCTCGGCAGGCGTTTCGCAATCGAAGACCTGCTTGTCGCGGACAGCAAAGCCGAACGCTCCGTCCGCGATGAGTTCCGCTCTAAAATCGACTTTAGCCGTCTTGTAAGAATCGCCGGAAGCGACGAAGATACCCGTTCCGTTTCCATCGCAGGTTCCAATGTTGAACGCCTGCGCGACATTGCCGAAGGCAGAGAACCGCAAAGGGGGATTCGCGTTTCAAAAAGCAGTACGGCGGCAATATCCATGAAAACCCTGCCAATGAAGGAAGCCCGTTCCGCTTTTACGGATCAGGGCTTTTTGATTACAAACCCGCCGTACGGCAAACGTCTTGGGGATCAGTCTCAATCTGAGCAAATCTACCGTGAAATGGGGGGGCTTGCGGAACGTTTTGCGGGCTGGAAACTTGCGGTAATAACCGACCACAGCGGTTTTGAAAGTTTTTTCGGCAAAAAAGCGGACTCTTGCAGAGAGATTAGCAACGGCTCTATTCCTTCTTATTTTTATCAATATGATGTAATATAAGGCAGGAGAAATAAATTGTCTGTTTTAGTTGAGCATGATAAACGGCGTAAAAAAATACTCGACAGCGCTCTGACTGTTTTTATGAACGAAGGTTTTGAAAACGCCACTTTTCAGAAAATAGCAGATCACTGCGGAATTGCAAGAACAATTTTGTACCTCTATTTCAAAAACAAAAGGGAGATTTTTCTCTACAGCTTAAAACAACTTCTTCTGGAAATAGAAGAAATCCTTAAATCGATCCGCTCCGACAGTTCCATGAAAAGCGAGGAAAAATTAACTAAAACGCTTTTAACTATTTTTAAGTTGCTGGAACAGAACAAGCGGCTTATTGCCGTTTTGCTTGACTATCTTCTGCATATTTCAAAAGAAGGCGCTAATCCAGAAGACCGCGTCCGCAGAAGAACCATAAAATTACGGCATATTCTGTCTTCAATGTATATTGAAGGCGTAAAAAACGGCGAGTTGAAAAAAATCAAAATAAAAGCCGCTGATGATTACCTTTACAGTTTTATTGAATCGGCTGTCTATCAGCTGGCGGTTCTTAAACGAAAAAATGTTAATGAGTTAAAAGAAACTGTACTTTTAGCGGTAAAACAACTAACGTTGTAAGAGACAAATGCGTATTGTTATTGCAGGAGCCGGAAATACCGGCACACAGTTAGCAAAGTTTCTCATTCAGGAAAAACACGATGTCTCGCTTATAGAGTCAAACGAAGACCGCGCCAAACATGTTTCCAACCGTCTTGACTGCATTGTTATTCATAACAAAGCCAACAACGTGAAAGTGTTAAAGGAAGCGGGAATTGAAAAAGCCGATGCGCTGATATGCGTTACAGGCTACGACGAAGTAAACATGATCATTTGCGGGCTTGCGGCCTCTCTTGCAAACGAAGATAAAAAATTGATAAAAATCGCCAGAGTATATAACGATGATTATATGCAGTTTACCCACCCGGAAGGAGGGCGGTTTTTAAACATCGATCATTTTATTCACCCCGGCATGGAAGCCGCGTGTTCGATAATCAAGGCGATTGAACACGGCGTTATAGGGGACATTGTTTCGTTTTCAAACACTCCTTACGAACTTGGTTCAATCGAAATTGTAAAAGACAGCGCAATGGACGGTCTCGCCCTTGTCGATTACCGCAAACTTGTAACGCACGAAAGCCTTGTAACTCTGGTGGAACGCAATAACGTAGTTGTGCTTCCGTCGGGTTCGACAGTCTTAAAACACGGCGACCGCATTCATGTTCTTGCAGATAACAAAAACCTGCCGGATATTTACAAGCTGGCGGGGGACACTCAAAAACCCATACGCAAGATCGGAATTGCGGGCGGTGGAAAACTTGGCGTGCTGATTGCGGAAGGATTACTGGAAAAAGACAGCGCTATAAATCAAGTCATTAAAAACAAAAAACAAACAAAAAACTACCGTGTAATTTTCTTTGAAAAGGATTCAAAAGCGTGTTACAAACTTGCCGCCCGTTTCCCGTCCGCGCTGATTCTGCACGAAGATATTTCCGATGAAAGTTTTGCTTCCGATGAAGAATTAAGCGGACTTGACTGTTTAATTACCGCCACGACAAACGAAGAACTTAATATCATTACTGCAGTATACATGAAGTCCAAAGGCGTTACGCGAACTATTGCCATCGTTAACGGTTCAGGACACGCGGCTATGGCGCGTCATTTGGGCGTGGATGTTGTAATCCCGATGATGTCTGTAGTAGTGGATTCCATTCTTTCTCATCTTATGGGAAGCAATGTTAAAGAAGTTCATTCTTTGGGTTACGAAAACATTGACTTAATTGAAGTTGAAATCGGCAAAAACGCGCCGGTTATTGACAAACCAATTTCCGCGTTCAAGCTGTCGGAGGGCGGGCTTTTACTTCTTGTTAACCGTAAAGGGGTATCGTTCATTCCAAAGGGCGATTACATATTTCAGGAAGGCGACCATATTGTTGTAATCGCCAATGTGGACAGCCATTCAGAGATAGAGAAATACTGGCGCTCCAGCAAATAGAGCTGTCCATATATGGAGTATAAATGAAAAAACAGTTTTCGCTTGTTTTTTTTACATTACTCGCCGTTTGTTTTCTGGGTGCGCTCCCGTTTTATTTTTCAGGCTCTATCCCCAATTTTACAGATGCCGTTTTTGAAAGCGTGTCCGGTTTTACAACCACAGGCGCGACTGTTTTAAGAAATATCGAAGCTATGCCAACCGTTATTTTATTCTGGCGCTCGCTGACACAGTGGCTTGGCGGTATAGGAATATTGCTGGTTTCCGCAGGCAGTTTTCGCGCGCAAAAAAAAGACATTATCCGCATTCTTTTATCAATTTATGCCGTCCTTACCGCGCTTCAATTCATTTTACTGTCAGCTTTCGGCATGAATTGGTTTGACGCGCTGACTCATTCAATGTCTACCATATCCACGGGGGGGTTCAGTATCAGGAACAGCGGTATCGCGTACTACAACAACGCGGCGGTTGAATGGGTTTGCGTATTTTTCATGTTTCTGTCGGGCATTAATCTTTTGCTTGTCTGGCTGTTTTTCAGCGGAAGGGCGCATAGTGTTATACGCAATACGGAAACAAAGGTATACGCTGTAATAACTTTGATTTCTGCGGCTATTGTCGCCACCGCGATACTGCCGCAGACTGCGTCCCTGACAAAGGCCACACGGCAGGCTTTTTTTCATGTTACTTCGACAATCAGCACCTGCGGATTTTTCAACGAGGATTACAGTTTTTGGCATCCAGCCGCGCAGGGGGTAATATTTTTCCTTTTGCTGACAGGCGGCTGTTCCGGCTCCTCGGCGGGGGGGATTAAAGTTATCCGTCATGTGATACTTTCCAAACAAATGAGAAACGAATCGAAGCGTTTTATCTATCCGCGCGGCATATTTGACATCCCGCTGGACGGTAAAAAAAGCGGAAATAAAAAAGCAGTTCATTCAGCGGCGGGTTTTATTTTCCTTTATTTTCTAATACTTTTTTTTACGGCAATACTGATCAGTTCAAGCGGAATGGAAGTTTTTGATTCGTTTAAAACTGCGCTTGTATGTCTTGGAAATACAGGTCTTGGACTGCCTTCAGCGGATTTTCCGGCTTATGTAAAATGGTGGCTTTGCCTTGTAATGATAGCTGGCAGACTGGAACTATGGACGGTAGCGGCGCTTCTTACAGGAATTTTCAGGCGGAGATAACAATGGCATTTTCAATGGCACACAGGCCGCAAAAAAAAATATTTGTCCTCATTCGGGTTCTTATGGCTCTGCTTGGCTTTGTTCCCGTAATAATGTTTTTCCCGCTTATCACCGCGATAGCGTTGGGCGAAGAAAAAATGATCTTTTCTTTTTCCGCCGTAATGATTGTAATTACAATACTGGCGCTGGCAAGTTTCTTTTCCCTGTGGAGAAAAAAACTCAACTTGAACGCGAAAGACGGCTTCTTGCTTGTTTTTGCGGTGTGGGTTTTGGCAAGTTTTACGGGGGCAATTCCTTTTTATCTTTGGGGTTTAAATTTCAGCGATGCTTTTTTTGAAAGCGCCTGCACTTTCGCAACCACAGGCGCGACAACTATCGCAGATATTGAGACCCTGCCCCTTTCGCTTTTACTTTGGCGCAGTATCGCCCACTGGTTCGGCGGCATCGGGATAATACTTGTCTCCGTGGCGCTACTCCCTATTCTCGGAGTCGGCGGCTTCCAGTTAATAAAGGCGGAAGAAACGGGGCCTGAAAAAGAAAAAATTACGCCTAAAGTCGCCGTTACCGCGAAACTTTTGTTTTTGGTTTACAGCGTTTTAACATTGACGCTTTTTGTCCTGTATCTTATCGGGGGAATGAACTGGTTTGACGCTGTTTGTCAGAGCCTCGCGGCTATGGCTACGGGCGGGGTAAACGTAAAGAACAAGGGGCTTGCGGCTTGGGATTCCGCATTTATCGACGGCGTTACTACCGTTTTTCTTTTGCTCGCGGGGATTAACTTCAATCTTTACTGCCGCATGCTTCAAAGAAAATTTACCGAAATAAAAAACAATGTTGAAGTTAAGGTTTATCTTGGCGTTTTCGCTGTATCTGCGATAATTATCACCTGTTCGCTTGTTCCAGTTTACGGCTCGGTTTCAAGCGCGTTTCGTTATGCGTCATTTCAAAGCGCATCGATTCTTTCCACCGCTGGCAATACGAACGCCGATTTCGCGCAATGGCCTTCCGTAGCAAGAATGGTTATTTTTATTTTGATGTTTGTAGGCGGCTGTTCAGGCTCCACGGCGGGGGGCATCAAGATTATACGCCATGTTATTCTTTGGAAACAGATAAAAAATGAAACGCAAAGAATATTATACCCCCAGGGCGTTTTCAGAATACAGATAAACAACCGCGTGGGACGCAACGACGTAGTGTACGGGGTCTCGGGTTTTATCTTCATGTACCTTTTCGTGATTATGACCGTTACGCTGATTACTGCGGCTTCGGGAATCGATCTTTTTTCTTCGTTAAGCGCGGCTCTTTCCATCACCGGAAACATTGGGGTAGGGTTTGGTGTAATAGGTCCGGTACATAACTACAGTGTTTTTGCCGATCATATCAAGTGGCTTTTTTCATTTGTAATGATCGCGGGCAGACTCGAAATGTGGACTGTGTTTATTCTGTTTACGCGAGTATATTGGCAGAAGTAAGCCCCAGCAAGCCTTTAAATTCTTTTTCGTCAAGGGTTTCTTTTTCCAGCAACGCGGAGGAAATACTGTCGAGAATGTCCCGTTTTTCTTCCAGTATCTTCCTTGCCTTTGCGTACTCAACATCGATAATCCGCGCAATTTCCTCGTCGACATACTGCTGGGTGCTTTCCGCGTATTCGCGCTGAAAAGACGGCTCCTGCCTTTCCTGCCCGGTCATGCTCATGCCGCGCGAAGTGAGCGCGACATTGCGGAAACGGTCGCTCATGCCGTAATCGGTAATCATCTTGCGGGCAATGTCGGTCGCTTTTGTAAGATCGCTCGCCGCGCCTGTGGAATATTCGCCTGAAATCATTTCTTCTGCAATACGCCCGCCAAGAAGAATGTCTATTCTTCCCAAAAGATCGGACTTTGTAACCGTATAGCGGTCTTCCAGCGGCAGTTGCAAAGTGTAGCCAAGCGCAAAACCGCGCGGAATAATCGAAATTTTTTGAACGGGATCTGCGTTAGGCGTAAATGCCGCGACCATAGCGTGTCCGGCTTCGTGATAGGCGGTAAGCTTTCTCTCTTCCTCTCTAATTACCCTTGTCTTTTTCTGTAATCCGGCTACGGTTTTTTCAATAGCCTCGTCAAAGTCGCGCTGTGTTACCAGTTTTCGCCCAGCTCTTACCGCCAAAAGCGCGGCTTCATTTACAATGTTGGCAAGGTCTGCTCCCGAAAAACCGGATGTAATTCTGGCGACAATCTCAAGATCGACAGTTGGATCAAGTCTTACAGGCTTTGAGTGAATTTTTAAAATCGCTTCCCTGCCCTTTACGTCTGGTTTGTCGACAAGCACCTGCCTGTCAAACCTGCCGGGGCGCAACAGCGCGGGGTCCAGCACGTCGGGACGGTTTGTAGCCGCAAGAATAATAAGCCCGCTTGTACCGTCGAAGCCGTCCATTTCTACCAGAAGCTGATTGAGCGTCTGTTCGCGCTCGTCATTGCCGCCGGAAAGACTGTTTATCCTGCTTTTGCCTATAGCGTCTAACTCATCAATAAAAATAATACAGGGCGCTTTGTTTCTCGCCTGTTTGAATAAATCCCTAACGCGGGCCGCTCCGACGCCGACAAACATTTCCACAAAGTCCGCCCCGCTCATGCGGAAAAAAGAAACCCCCGCTTCTCCCGCAACCGCACGCGCCAACAAAGTTTTTCCAGTACCCGGCGGCCCGACAAGGAGAACGCCCTTTGGTATCTTACCGCCTATATCTTTGTACTTCTGCGGGCTTTTCAAAAAATCAACAACTTCAACAAGTTCCTCTTTGGCTTCGTCAACGCCGGCGACATCGCTAAATCGCGTAACAATGTCCCCTTCAGCCACAATCACCGCGCGGTTCTGCCCTACGGAAAGAACATTGCCGCCTATATTGCCGATCCGCTTAAAAACAAACCGCCAAATAATAAAAAAGAAAGCAATAGGTATAATCCAACTGACAATAAAGCCTAGTATCGCGTTCCCCTCGCGCGGAACCGCGCCGTAAGCGACATTTTTTTCATCCATCAATTTAATAAAATCCTGATCATAGATGGATACTGTGCGGTACACTCTTTCCTGCGCGGCAGAATACGCTGTTCGCGACAGACGGGACAGCGAAGACTCTCGTTTGGAAACGTTTGTATATCCAGTAAAATAGGCGTCTGTTAATTCCACGCGCTTGATTTCGCCTGAAGCGATGCGCGCCTTAAACTCGGAAAAATCAATGGCGGAATTTGACTTGTTTAAAAACACATAATTAAAAAGGCTAATACCAATAAAAATAATGGCTATGTATATAAGAAGATACTTCCACCCGCCGGAGGGCTTAAAACTGGGAAAATTAGGACCGCCAAACGGAAACTGCGGATCACCTTTGTCGTTATTGCTTCCTGAATTATCACTCATACATCAATTATAATGAAAAAAATTAAAAATGAATAGAGTTACAGTTGACTTGACATGGTTGATTGCCGGACAAGTCCAATATAGGTTACGGCTGATTATCTGTCTTCATCACAAAAGCGAGGATTTTTGCCGCCGCTGACCAGCACCATGGCGGAATAAAATCGCCCGGTTTCGCGCTTGTGTCAAGCAAGGCGGCAAGAGCAGAATCCTCTATAACCGCAACCCCGGCGCTTTGAGCAACGGCGATAATTTGCTCGGCTGTCCTGCCTCTGCCCGAAGCCAAAAGAGACGGGGCGTAATCACCTGGCTTATACCCGATAGCGGATGCAAGTTTCTTTTTCTTCACTATACAGCCTCGTCTATAGAGCGTAAAAGATCATTACCTGTGTCCGCCTCGAAGGGGAACGGTTTTGTCCATGTTTTAATGAAAATACGATCATGGCTAACTTCCAGTAATGCGGACAGATCGTGCGCAAGCGCGGACTGTTCCTTTGGTGAAATTTCAGATTGAAGGTAAACCAACAGCCTGTTTGCTGGTTCAAGCACAAAAAGCTGTCTTTCGGTTTTTCCGCTTCTGGCTGTGTACGCTGATATATCCAGCGCCATGCAACCCGCGCGATTTACAGTTTTACCAGTTTCAATAAGTATTCTAAGCGACACTTTGAATTCGCGTCCGTTACCGTAAAAATCAAAAGGAAACACGACCCAGCGTTTTCCGTCTTTTTCGGGAAGTCTGTTGAGTACCGTAAACAGGGGATTTTTTTCCTCCCATTCAAGCGCCGTCCTTTCAAGACTGCCGGCGGTAATTGCGGGAGTTTTTTGTGAAGGGGCGTCCTCTTTTTCGCCGTCATTTTTATTCCGCCTGCGATCGTGTTGCCCGCTGTCCTGCCTCTGCCGCCATTCGGGATCAATAGCCCGCGCGTACGCCTGCAAACCTCCGGTAGTCAGTTCCGTTCCCTTGCTTTCCGCGGCGGCAGAGGCAAGAGAGAGCGCGGATTTACTAGCCCCGTCTTCCGCTACCGAAGCGGGTTCGGGAGACGCAGAATTAGGCGTCATCGTAAAAGCCTGCTGGCGGATATTTTTTAACAGTTCCGGTTTTAATGGCAGGGAAAAAAAACGCGCAAAAGAAACAATATCGGCGGAAAGTTTATCCGCAGGCAGTCCGGCGGAAGAAATAATGGACGAAACAGAACGCATTGCCCCTTGTAGCAGGTTACCAGCCTGCGCCGTAACTTTAGTCACAGTAACTTTAGTTACAGTTTGCATCCGCGCCGCATTAGGCGGAGGTTTTTGCGCAGATATTTCAGGCGCAGGTTTACCGCCGGTATTACCGGACGTTTTATGCAGGTGCATCAATCTCCAAACCGCTTAAGCGCGTCTTCCTGCGCCGCTATTACATTATCGCACCATTCGTCGAATTCGCCGTCTTCTTCCTGCAACGGCGGATTGGCAAGCACATTGGCGATTGTGGAGCTTATGCCTTCTCTTATCGTAACCTGAGCGCAAAAACCGGGAACCAGCCGTTTAAGTTTTGTGTTGTCAAAAACTACCGTGTTAGCCTTGTCGCCTGTAAGCCCTCCAAGAAAATCGTAACGACCCTTTGAAACCGCGCAAAGAAAATCAGTAGCGACATGCACGGCGTTAAGTTTTACGTTTAACACGTCTGCGATTATTTGATAAATCTGATTCCATGTCGCGCTTTCGTCCGTAGTTATATGCACCGCCTCGCCTATCGCGTGAATATTCGCCATTAAAGGAACAAAAGCCCGCGCAAAGTCGCTGTTATGCGTCAGTGTCCATAAACTTGAGCCGTCTCCGTGAATTATGACAGGTTTTCCGCCGATCATTCGCTTTAACACCTGCCAGCTTCCCTTTTTGCCGTGTACGCCAAGCGGGACACTGCGTTCGTCATAAGTGTGGCTAGGGCGGATAATGGTAATGGGAAAACCGCACTCGCGGTATTTTTGCATAAGGTATTCCTCGCAGGCGATTTTATTCCGTGAATATTCCCAGTACGGGTTTGCAAGCGGAGTGCTTTCGGTAATCAGGTACGACGACAGCGGTTTTTGATACGCGGACGCAGACGAAATAAACATAAACTGCCTGCAAAGACCGTTTAACACGGCAAAATCTTTTTGCAGATTTTCAGGAACAAAGGCGATAAAGTCTGCGGCAACATCAAAATATTTTTGTCCGCTGTCTTTAAGTATGCTTTCAAGTTTAGCGCGAACGGCGGTTTCGCTTTCCTTGCGGATATCACAATCAATATGGTAAATATTCTTCCCGCTAAATTCGCCCGCGCGACTGCCTCGGTTAAGCAGATACAACTCCCAGCCGCGTTGCACAGCCAGCCTTGAAATCGCGCTTGATATTGTTCCGGTTCCGCCGATAAATAACGCTTTCATAGGTACGCCTCTTTTAAATAAGTTTATTCTATAAAAATAATTAGCGTCAAGTATTTATTAAACACATCTGCATATATTGGACTTGTTCGACAACTGCGAACCTTCGGTTCGAGTTGGTTGTCTCATGTCAGCTACGCTGACCAGTCTTGCGGTTTTTCAGGCTAAAGCCTGCGAACGCGGACTTTAGTCC
>JAITUY010000229.1 GCA_031286095.1 Treponema sp.
CAATGGTGTTCTTGGTATGGTAAGGCAGTGGCAGAGTTTCTTTTACGAAAACCGCTATTCGGAAACAACGCTTGGAGCCGCCCCCGACTTCTTAAAACTCTGTGACGCTTACGGCATTAAGGGCTTTCGCGCGGGCAACAGGGAGTCTTTCAAGAAGGCGCTTCACGCCGCCGTGGAAGAGTTGTCCGCCGGAAGGTCTGCGCTCATTGAAGCCGACATAGATCGTGATGAGAACGTTCTGCCGATGGTTCCTTCGGGCAATCCCATTGATGAGCAGATTTTGTGATTTGTTGTGTTAAAATGATTTCCTGTTTTTTCTCGCGGAGGCGCGGAGACGCAAAGGCGCAGAGTCTTTGTACGGTAGATTTTCGTTGAATAAGAAGTTTTATATAAGAATCTTAGAAGTATAACGATAGGCTTGTGAACAACAACTTTGCGCCTCCGCGTCTCTGCGAGATGTCTTTTTGGAAGCCTTATTTACCCTTTAACATCAGAGCGGTACTGATCGAAACTAGTATAGATCGTGTTATGCCGTGGTTCTTTCGGGTAAATGGTTTCCTGTTTTGTCTCGCAGAGGCGCGAAGACGCAAAGGCGCAGAGTCTATGTACGATAGATTTTCGTTGAATAAGAAGTTTTATATAAGAATCTTGGAAGTATAACGATGGGCTTGCGAACAGCAACTTTGCGCCTCCGCGTCTCTGCGAGATGTCTTTTTGGGAGCCTTATTAACCCTTTAACATCAGAGCGGCACAGAATACACCCTCGCCTCGTAGGGGCGCATTATCTTGCCCACGGTTTTGCCGTAGTTGCCGAATAGCAGAACAGCGTGTGGCGGCGGGGCTTTTCCGCGGTGTTTGCGGTGGCTAAGATTTGCCACAATGTAAAAGCATTCGCTCTTTGAGCGCCGTATATAACCAAATAACTTTTTTTTACGCGGGTACAGAAATTCCAGTTCGCCGTAAATGAGCGCCTGCGACGAACGGCGCAAAACAATAAGGTCATGGTAAAAACGCCACACGGAATCCGGTGTGTTACGCTGGCGCTCGTGCTCCTTCCAGTCAATGGGCGCGCGGGAATGATCGCGCGTTCCGGCTAGTATTCGTTTGAACGCTTTATCATGCGGCATGGTCTTTATAAACTCGGTATAAAGCCCTTTACTTTCGATGTCGGTGATTTCATCAATAGAATTAAATTCTACATTGCAAGCGCCCGCTTCATCTCCCTGATACAGAAAAGGCGTGCCGCGCAGAGTCATCTGAAGTACTGCGAGAAGTTTTGCCAGTGGTATGATGTATAAGCCCGAAGGATCAACCTTTGACACCATGCGGGGATTGTCGTGGTTGTTGAAAAACAGCGAGAACCAGCCGTGTCCAAGATGAGCGTTCAGGTGCGATTTGTAAAAACGCTTTAGATACCACATACTGTAACGGTGGTTGTCAAAACGGGTATGCCCTGGCGACACCAGATGATCAAACGAGAAGATCAGATCAAGTTCTTTGCGGTAACTGTCTGTTAAAAGGCGGCCTGTCTGTATGCCGATACCGGGCGTTTCACCAACGGAAAAAGCGTTGTATGGATCAAACGCCTTGACACGCAGTTCTTTTAAATATTCGTGAAGTTTCGGGCCGTAAAAATAACGTTCAATACCGGTGTACGTCATCAGCGTCCCTATAAACGGATCGCCGTCCCGAAGACCTGGGTCCTTGGAAATACAGTTGATCACGTCGAGGCGGAAACCGTCGATGCCTTTTTCCAGCCACCAGCGTACCATTTTGTAAATTTCTTCGCGCAGTGCGGGACATTCCCAGTTTAAGTCCATTTGTTTTTTGGAGAAAAGGTGGAGCGCCCAAACGTCCTGCTCGGGATAATAATTCCAAGCGGAACCGCTGAAAAAAGAAACCCAGTTGTTCGGGGGCTTGCCGTCAGACTCATTCTTGCGGAAGAAATAAAAATCGCGGTACGGCGAGTTTTCATCGCGCAGAGCTGACTGAAACCATGGGTGTTCGTCCGAAGTATGGTTAACGACAAGATCCATGATCAGCCTCATGCCGCGCTTGTGCAAACCCGCGATGAGCGCGTCCATGTCGTCCATATTTCCAAACTCGGGTAAAATTTTGTAATAGTCGCGGATATCATAACCGTTGTCGTCATTCGGGGAATCGTACACGGGACTTAACCACAGCGCGTCAACGCCAAGATCGCGCAGGTAGTCGAGTTTCGACAATATGCTACGCAGAACGTTGGGTTCGCCTTCATGCCCGAAACTGCGCGGATAAATTTGGTAAAACACAGCCTCTTTCCACCACGCTGGTTCATTTTTCGCCGGACGATCATCAGGCGTGTCAGATTCAATATTCAACAGATCAAGCACAGTGTCAAAAAAGCCGGAGCCTATGCTCTTTGGCATAATTTTTTTTATTGCGCCAAGAGTCATATTGCCGACAATGGGATTGTAAATAAGCCATGACGGTTTTCCCAGTTCCAGAAGCATTTTATCAACTATATCGCGCCCTAACGAGTGAGCGCAGACCTCTCGGATTTTACTGTGAAGATTCAGCGTCACTTTTTATTTCTCCTCTTGCGCGCAGGTCAGAAAGAATCTGCCCATAAAATTTGCTATCGATCTTGTACTTTAACCTGTAGATGATATAACTTGCCGCAATGCACAACAGCGGAAAGATAAGCATGGCTAGTTTCATCATTAAAAGTCCGCCTTTTGTTACGCCTGCGGCAGTGTCCGCGTCTTTAATACCGGACACTATAATTACCGCGGAGACTATGCCGCTGGAAATTGCGCCGCCCATTTTATTGATTAGCGGCTGAAGCGAAAAAGTGATACTGTCGTTTCGTTTGCCGAGTTTCCAGTGCCCGTAATCCACCGAGTCGGCAAGGAACATTAACATTAAAAGCTGAACAAATGACTGCCCGATAAAAATCAAAGTGCCGCCAATGCCGATGAATGTCATGGTTGTAACCGGAGCAAAAAAGAAAACGATGTAACCTGTTGCAATTAAAATAATCGCGGCTGTAAAAAGCGTTTTACGGTCGAAACGTTTGCTGAACAGCGGAAAGATCGCCAGCGCAGTAATTTGCGACACGCCCAATACCAGAGCGAAAATAGCGTACATTCCCTCGTCGCCGTAGGCGTATTTGAAAAAGTACAACCCAAAGCTTGCAGTGGTTGTATAGCCAATCATAAAGAGCGACATTGCGATTGCGGTAAAAAACAATTGATCGTTTTTAAAAATGATACGCATTAGTTCTCGCAGAGGCGTACCCTGTTTTCTATCCGCAATAAGGGTCGTTTCTTTTACGCCGAACAGAGTAATGCACATTCCAGCCGCCATTATTAAAGAAACCATAACCGCAAAAACAGAATAACCTTTTTGCAGACTGCCAAGACGTTCGCCAAAAATGGCGGTCAGCGGAACAATGCCAGCCACAACGAAGAACAACCCTATATTGGCGCAGATACGCGCGATAGCCCCGATTTTTTCACGCTCTTTTTGGTCGATGCTTAAAACGGGAAGCATCGACCAGTATGAAATATCGTGAATGGTGTAGCTTATGCCCCAGATAAGGTAGAACACGGCAAAAGCGCCTATAAACGCGCCGCCTGTAAGACCAAGGTCGGTAAACAGCAGTATTGTAACAGCCGCCGACACCGGGACGCCAATAACGATCCACGGCTTAAACTTGCCCCAACGCGTGCGCGTGTTATCGACAATACAGCCCATTATCGGATCGTTAAGGGCGTCAAAAATTCTGGCGGCAAGAATGATACCTGCGACCCACCACAGGGTAGAAGTAGACAGTTTAATCACGTCGGTAAGATAAAAGATCAGGTACATACTGACGAGTGAATAGACCATGTCCCGGCCGAAAGTGCCAAGCCCGAAGGTCAGGCGGTTACGAATGAAAGAAACTTGCATAATAATAATTATAATACAAAATAACTAATATTTATACACCTGGCATTCGTACATAAATAACGGCAAGATATGAGTTAAAAGTTCGTATGGTTAGTGATGGCTCGTGGTAAAAAATAAAAATTGAATTCTCTGACAATAATAGACTTGTTGCTGATTATTCTTTTTGCGCCAAGTCCCATTCCATTGCGTTAATAGCCGAAAGATAAGCCATTATTGATGATTCAATTACGTCCGTGGAAACGCCGTGTCCGTTCCAGCGCCGTCCGTCCATAGCTATTTTTACCATTGACTCGCCCTGTGAAGAAGAACCGCCCGTAACCGCTCCGATTTCATAAAGCTCAAGGTCTGGCTCTTTACCCACAATCTGGTTGATTGCTTTGAAAATTGAGTCGATGGGACCGTCTCCCATGCAGACAAGTTTCTTATATTCGCCGTCCTTGTGCTTTAAACGGATAACGCCAGCCGCGCCCAAGGCGGAGCCTGTGTTCACCGCCCAATGATCCAGTTTCCATGTTTCGGGAACGGAGACGGCGCGATCCATTGCAAGCGCTTCGATGTCGCGGTCGCTGACAACTTTCTTTTTATCGGCAAGTTCTTTAAAGTCGGCAAAGATTTTCTCCATTGCTTGCGTGTCAACATTCAATCCCAAATCTTTAAGACGCTCCTCAAAAGCGTGCCGTCCCGAATGTTTGCCCAGCACCATGCGGTTTTGCGGAATACCGATTGACTGCGGAGTCATGATCTCGTATGTTTCCCTTTTCGCCAAAACTCCGTGCTGGTGAATCCCCGCCTCATGCGCGAATGCGTTGTCGCCGACAATTGCCTTGTTCGGCTGAACCTTAACCCCCGTTACCTGAGAGACAAGCTTACTTGCCGCGTAAATCTGCGTGCTGTCGATTCTTGTGTCGGCGGAAAAAAAGTCGTGGCGGACGCGAAGCCCCATGACCAGTTCTTCCAGAGACGCGTTTCCGGCGCGCTCGCCGATTCCGTTGATCGTACATTCAACCTGATCCGC
>JAITUY010000269.1 GCA_031286095.1 Treponema sp.
CCGTCTTTGCCTGAACGGATTACCACAACAAGGCCGTCAACTCCCGCAAGGGCGACAGGAATGTCAGAATCAACAAAACAAGCGTTTGTCTCTGCGGCATATATTTCCGCGCCGGTATCGCCTGCAAGAATCTCTGCGTAATCATCCCAACTGCCTATATCGATCCAGTCAAAAGCCGCGCGGATCATAACAGTCTGCGCGCATTTCTCGGCAATGGCATAATCAAAAGAAATACTCTTTGCCTGATTGTAGGCTTTATCCAATCCGGCCCAGGCGCTTAACACGCGCAGGCCTTTTGATTTGGAGTACGAGTCTTTATCGGGCGACTTAATCTTTTCAAAGGAGCCGAACACATCCGCCGCCAGACGGCGGTATTCGTCCGCCAAAAAATCACAGCGAAATGCAAACATTCCTGAATTCCAAAAATGCTTTTTAGAAGCTAAAAATTGTTCCGCGGTTTCCCGGTCAGGTTTTTCATGAAACGCTGCGGCAGCATAAACATCACCGGCAAGTTTTTCCGCCGCTTCAATATAACCATAACCGGTTTTCGGCCCGGACGGGGAAATACCAAATACAACAAGCCTGTTCTGTTCCGCAAACTGCGCGGCTGACTTCACATCCTTCAAAAAAACATCAAGCGGCCTGATGATGTGATCGCTGGTAAGAACCAGCATGGTGCGGTTCCAGCCGCCGGTCTTCCCGGCATAAACAATGGCGCAGGCAATTGCCGGCGCGGTGTTTTTTGCCTCCGGCTCAGGGATCAAAACAATGCGTTTTTTTTCAACGGCGCCTAATGCGGAACAGGCCGTAATTACAAAAGGAAGGTGTGTTTTCCCCGTAATAACGATCACCCTGCCGTCCTTTTCCGCGGTAATCCGCAACGCCCGTTCAAGACTAAGGGAAAAAAAACTCTCTGTTCCGTCTTTTACCGCCGGCAAGAACTGTTTTGGTTTTCTTGAACTGCTTGCCGGCCAAAGCCGAGTGCCGGAACCTCCGGCCATTATCAGACAATCGTTAATCATGGCGCATTCATTTCCCTTAAAATCGTTGAAGCAGTCTTTTCAAAAGTATATTTTAATAGTAAATCATTCGTTAAAACAGGGGAAGACGGCTTTTTATTAAACAACAGTTCAATCATTTTTTCCTTTAAGTCCGCCGGGTCTCCGCTGCGGAAAAATGTAACGGGATAGCCTGAATATATTTCTTTGAGTACCGGAATGTCGGAAATAAGCGCGCGCGTGCCAAGAACAAGAGCTTCAAGCGGGGGAAGGCAAAAACCTTCGTACAGCGAAGGCTGTACCAAAAGCGCGGCTTTTGAAAGATATTCCATTAACTGTTCGTCGGAAATAAAGCCTGTAAATAATACCGCTTCACTGCCAAGGATATCAATTTTTTGCAAAACAGCATTATCGGAAGTGCGAAAATTTTCTTTTGAGCCGATGACGACTAACCTATGTGAAAGTCCTTCTTTTCTTGCTATACTGAAAGCGTCAAGCAGAATATCAAGCCCCTTGTGTTTTTTTATATTGCCGATAAACACAATAGTCTGCGTTTTCTGTATGTTTTGCACATTGGCGCGGTATGCGAGAAACATAGGCTGAATTGCCGAATGCGTAACAATGACAGGCTTTTCTTTGCCAAGATGATGTTGTATTCTTGATTTTGAGAATTCTGAAACCGTAAATATTTTTTGCGCTTTTTTATACGCCCTGCGGTAAAAAAACATACGCGCTACAAGACCTGTTTTAGATGTCAATTCAGGCATATCGGGGAAAACAATGTCGTGAATTGTAATGTAAACGGAATTTTTTACGCCATGAGGGATATTGAAAAAAGGCGAGAAATAGAGGCTTGCGCTGTTGATTTGCCGCGCTATTTTGATGGGAAAGAAAAAAAGTTCCTTTAATGAAAAAGGTTTTATATCGCATTCAATTATTTTTATATTGGCGTTAGATGAAAAACAGCGCAGTCGCGTGGAATTTCCAAGCAGAAAAAATTCATTCTCTGATTGTAGAAAAAATGGCAGGCACTCCCGCAGGTACACCCCGATTCCACTTGCGTCTATCATACGGCAGTCGATGCAGATGGTCATGGATATTTTTCCGGTCTATTCCAGTTATTTTCATCAAAGATATTATCGCGAATATAATATGTGTTTTGCGTATTAAGCTCAATCTCGGTTTCGTTTTTGTCTTGTACTCTTTTTATCAAAATTAATTGCGGATTATTCTTTTGCCCGTCTGTAATGGCATTTCCGGTAAAAGGGTTTACCGGATTCTCGATTAATTCTTTCATTGCAAAAAAAGGAATATCGGCGTTTGTCATAAAGGTCATGTCGGTTTTCATAGCGCCCTTCGCGTTAAAATCTTTTATAAACAAAAGTGAATTAAATTGATCAACATGAAACGGCAGACCGGTTTTTGTTACATGGGAAACATCTAATAGTCCGTGATCGGAAACTAAAATTATTCTTGTATTATCATATATATTATGTGATTTAAGAAAATCAAAATAATCAGACAGGCGTTTTATCGCCGCCGCATTGACATGATACCAGACTTCTTTGCTAAAAGGGCTTTTGCCATAATCGGTTACAGAAATTTGGGGTTTATAATCAGGAGCCTGTAAAAACCAGTTTTCATGGGTAGTGTTATTTACCATTAAAACAGCTGATTTTTCTTTTTGAGGATCAATATCCGTTAATTCATCCAAATAATCAAGCATAGCATAACCATTCAGGAAAAGTCTCATTCTATACTCGGAAAACGGAGCGCACCATGAGCCGGTGTAGTACACTGCCTGCCTAAAAGCGAGCGGTATTTCACGAAATATCGCATACCATAAAATATTACGCTTAAGGACTTCGCTATGCGGCGGCAAAACAATATTATTTCGTTTTAGCCATAAATCGGTATAAGCACCATCAGTAATATAACCCGAAATATTTTTTTCATCGTCATAAATACGCAGATCGGGAATCCAGTTGTTATCAGCATAGGGCGGGTCTGTTATAGCAACGGAAAAACCGGATGAAGAAAAAAGCATAGGCATCATTAACAGAGCTTCGTTTCTTTTTTTGTGAAGTGAAATATCCGAACGGCTGTTTATTCCCTCAGGCGTGTATTCGTAACCCCCAAAGATCGGAGGAGCGCCTCCTACCGTCCATCCGTTAAATGTAACAGTATTGGGATAATAAACAAACCCGTCATATTTTTGATACAGCTCATGGCTTTCTTCAAATATATACGGGACAAAAACGCTTTCAGCCATATCCAGCATGATAACTAAAACATTTTTGCCTGTTTTGGAAAAATGAAAAATAGGAGAAATTGATTCTTCGGTTTTATGTTCCGGCGTATAGTATTGCGAAAGTTTATTAAATTCAGCGTTAATAAAAAATAAATTCTTTATAGAGATAGGAACAAGAGCGATAAATAATGTTATAACAAGGAAAGAAAGAATTTTCTTGCCTCCGCGTATATAAATTAAAAACAAAAACGCGAATAAAATTGCCAGAACGAATATATTTATGGATATTTCTCGCAAATTATGACTTACAGTTCCGGTAAATACCAGATCACTGGAAATAAGCCCATAATTTCCCGGGAAGACAAACATATTACACAGCGCGGAAAATGAAGTTGTTACCATCAAAACAGAAATAATTCTTTTTACTTTTTCTGAAAAAAGAAAATATATCATTAAAGGATAAAATATAAATAATCCCAATGATTGAACAGAAGCATTGAAAATGAAGGAGATAGGCGATTTAACATTATCAATAAAAGAAAATTCCTGCGGCGAAGCGCCGATAAGCATGGATGGGAGAAAAATTCCCGTTGCCATCCACAGGATAAGAAGCGAAAATATTAGAATAATAAAATTCTCTTTTGATGTCCATGAAATATATTTTATTTTTTTTATGATACGCCCCCAAAAAGGGATTATCCACGGCAATATTCCTGTAACAACTGAAAGAACGGCAATAAGAGTCCTTATTTTTAAATTACCGTGATGTATAAATAAAATATAATATAATAGGAAAACAGCAAAAGTTGAAATAATCCCAGACAGGAGAAAATGTTTTTTTCTGAAAGGAAGTTTTATATATCCGTTTTTTAAAAGCGAGAATACATTATTAAGTGTCCAGTACAGTACCAATCCGGAAGGTGAATTATACAGCAATACCATAAAGACAAGCGCCATTCCATATATTTGTACTTTATCTTTTATATCCAGTCCGCGTGTATATATCGCCCCCGCGACGCAGTTTATAAGCGTCATCAGTACAGGTAATATATTTATCCCCCCCCCCCACGCTGCAAATGTAAGCAGCGCATCTGGTTTCCCCAAATCGTTTATAAACAAAAATGACACTCCTTTGAGTGCCTGCAACTGTGAAAGATACGAATATGCGGCTATAAAAAACGGGACTTGAATTAACAGTCCAAAACTGCTTCGCAGTGCGTAAATAGGGTGATAATGGTTTTGACGGTAATAGGCGGATAAAATCATATAACGTTCATCACCGCTGAAAATTTTTCTTATTTTATCGGCCTTTGGTTTTAATTTTTTTTCAATGTCCCGTTCAATCTGTTGCCATTTTTCCGCTACCATATAAAGAGGCAGGCACAAAACGCTGACCACCGTAGATATAAATATAACGGAAAGTCCCGTTTCCTTAAAAAGTTTTTGCGCAAATACAAAAACAAATTCCAAAATTTGAGTTATCGGGTAAATAATAACCGTATAAAGAATATCAGCCATTTACAACTTCTGCCATAAATTCAAAGACACGCTTCCCCGCTTCGCCAGGATGCTGCCATGCCGTTTCACGCGCAATGTTGCGAGATGTTTTCAGCACTTCGCTGTCTCCCGCATTCTTTATGATTTCCGTAATGCGCGAAAAATCATTTTCTTTCAGTTCAATACCCGCCTCTTTGACCGTTTTGAACTGCCACAATTCATGGTTAAGATCGTCAGCGTCATAAGGGCGCATATCAAAATTCTGATTCACATACAATACCGGCTTGTCGCGCAGGAACATATAATCAAAAATGATCCCTGAGAAATCGGAGATCATTATGTCCGCTTTACCAAGAGAGTATATATTTTCCCTCTCATAGTCCCACTCAACATTACTTGAGTCCTTGTAACGCGCCTGCAGCCGTTCCAGCATCGCGGCTTCTGATTTTTTTGACTGCGGGTGGGGGCGGATAATAACGCGCCAACCGGAAGCGGACAGGGGATCGAGCAATTTTTCGCCCCAAAGGGTCAAAAGGGCAGATGGCCCCCAGGAAGGGGAGACAAGCACGGTAAAGGGATGATTTTCTTCCGCAGGAAGGTTTTTAATTTTTTCGGAGTATACGTCAAGATAACTGCACCCTACCGTAATAAGTTTTTTCTCGTTTATTCCGCGCTGACGCTCAAGGATTTTTATATCTTCCGCCTGATAACCGCCCGTTAAAAGAACTGAGTCAAAATAATCAAGACCAAAAAGGCGGTACATGGTAGCATCGCTAGGCGCGTGAAGTATATGCGCGTAATGCTTGACCATTTTTGAACGTTTTAACTGATATACGTCAAGGCCAGGGGTAGTCATGAGACATATTCTTGCTCGGAGCATATTAAGACGGGCAAAGGCACGATTTCCTTCGCCGATAAATTCCGGTTTTACAAAAGCCCACGAAGTTTCAAAAACAGGATCATCCTGCGCGGAAGTCAGGTACAACAGCGCTGTTTTCCGGTTTTCAAATTCTTCGACAACAGGCTTAAAAACATTCCAATACTGTTTGCCTTCATTATAGATTACAAAAGC
>JAITUY010000036.1 GCA_031286095.1 Treponema sp.
TTCGGACTAAAGTCCGCGTTCGCAGGCTTTAGCCTGAAAAACCGCAAGACTGGTCAGCGTAGCTGACATGAGACAACCAACTCGAACCGAAGGTTCGCAGTTGTCGAACAAGTCCATTGTAGACGCACAACAAGATAATTAAGTCCCGTTTTCTGCGTTATCCGCGAGCTTTGCGCGATGAATTTTCCGATGTTTCTTAAGTGTTTTCTTAAACTTAAAATTGCTGTCAGGAAAGTCAGGGAGGTGTCCGAAAAGTTTGAAAAACTTGTTCGGACACCTTCTATAAAATAGCAATATTTCGTAGAAATATGAGAAAACACAAGGACTGTCCGGGATGTAACCGATCTCTTGGATAGCCCATATTTTCTAATAATAGTGTACTATAATTATATTGATGTGTTCTTTTATTAAAAAGTGCGTAATTTTTTTTCTTGCTGTAACTCCCGTCTTTGCCCAGGTGACCGACACAGAGCGCAGTCAGGGGCTTTATACGGGGGCTCCTTTTTGGCGGCAGGCTGTTGGCGGCGCGGTTTTGTCATTGCCGAGCGTGCAGGTGCAGTCCGCAGTTGTCGCGCTGGACGGCGGAAACATCAAGGCATACTCTACGTCGGGGACTCCCATGTGGAACTATTCCGCAAGGGGCAGGATCAGCCCCTTTGTTACGCGCTCACGGGAAGGTACTTCTTATTTCTCAAGGACTAACGGCACGCTGATAGCGGTTAACCGCGCCGGACGCGAACTTTGGCGGCGAAGCCTTGAAGGACCAATCTGCGCAAGGGTAATTCCCGGATGGGACGGAAGGATTTTTGTACCCGTGGCGCAGGGGATTTACTGCTATACGGCGGCTGGAAGCTTGTTGTGGACAAGAAGTTACTCATCGCCAATCTCCATTGCCCCAAAACTGGATCACAACGGGGGGATAATGTTCGCGCTTGAAAACAATCATGTCTACCGTATCAGCGCTTTTGGAGAGGTTAGGATATGGCCGCTTACCGAGCCGCCCGCTGTCTTAATTCCTATCGAACGGCAGAAACAGGTGCTGGTATTATACAAAGACGGATCAATAGGCATACTTGGGCAAGCTGAAGACTGGTTTTTTTCCGTTCAAGGAGAGGCGCGCCCTACGCTGTTGCCAAAACTTCCGGGAAGCCCGATAGCGGCGGCAAGCAGGGGAAACAACATAGCAGTAGTCTTAGACGACGGTACGGCGTGTCTTGTTTCGACTGAATCCGCGTCCAAGGAGAACGGCATAATTTGGATAAGCGACAGCCACATAAAGGAATTTATTAAAAACGGCGGAAAACCGGAACCGGAAGCGGAAATAATTTATGACGACAGGGGCGTTTATGTTCTGAACAAAAACGGAGCTACTGGTTTTACGCACGATGGAAAAAGGATTTGGTTTACATTTCTGCAAAACACAGCCGCTATACCCGCCTTTGGAAACGACGGCGTACTTTATTCGGGCGGAAAAGACTGGATACTGTACGCATATAAAATTGAGAATCGCGTTCTGCCCGAAAAAGAGGGTCTTTTTGGACCGCCTTCCGAAGGGTCTTACGGGACAGGCAATCCTAATCCGGCTTCTATTCATGACTTTCCGCTTAATGAATATGAATTAAAAATCAAACTTGAACAGATTGATTCGGGAATAAAATCCGGCAGGGTTGGAACAAACGAAATTGCATGGGTTTCTACGCTAATGACAATAATCGCGGGTGAATTCAACCTTCAATATAAACTGGAATCCATTAAAATGCTTGGGAGGATAGGTTCGCGGGAAACCGTACCTTGGCTGATAAACTATTTCCGCAGGGAAACAGAGCCAACATTAAAATCGGCATCCGCAAAGGCTATCGGGGAAATCGGCGTTGATAATGAAGGAACCGCCATTCAAACTTTTCTGTTTTTGCTGATTAACGGGGGAGGTATCAAGGACGAACAGGTTTTGTCCGCGATAACTACGGCAACAGCCGCCCTTTGCCGTTTTTCAGGTCCCCCCTTAAGCGAAACTGGTATAAAAATACTCAACCTGCTTAACGCCGATAACCAGCCTCCCATAGTCAGACGGCATGCCCAAAAGGAACTTTATTCGCTTAAATGACGAACTTCGCCACAAAGGGATTAAACCTTCAACACGAATAAAGGGGTACAATTTACTATACTATTGACTAAAAATAGATTATAATTGAGGCAGGAGAGTTGCTATGCAAAAATACAAGATATTATCAGCAATTATCATTTTTGCGGGAATTGCCGCTGTAAGCTATGCACAGGTAGACCGGAACGAATTACAACAGAATCTTCCGCAGGTTACTTTCATTAATTATGAAGGTCCTTATGCCAAGATAGACACAAAAGAGCAAATTATTCAGCTTGGGGTGGTTTTGGGGCGGCAAATATCAGCCGGAGAAGGCCGCCTTGCGCCGACTTTAGCCGCTATGTCCGCCGAAAGCAGAAGAACATATACTTATAAGCTGGAAGCCGGCACTATAGGCAGATACTTTGTTATTCATTGTGTTTCCGGGCAGGAAAACGGAAAAATCGACGCCGATATTTTTGGTCTTGGCGTAGACACAGGGGTAGATCATATTAGAAACCTGCGCTGGATTATTCAAGGCTATCTGCAAAACGCGTATAACTACAGCGAAAAAGACGCGTTTATGTTAGCCGAATATATTACCATTTACAACGCCGTTTATCGCGGCAGTTGGGATTATTTTTCCGGGCGTTACAAAATGCAGGTAATGGAAAACCTTGCAAAGGATAAAGCCGGGCTTTCTATCCGTTATGACGAATGGCCGGGAAGAACATTAATGCTTATCCCTCTTGGATCGGGAGGGTTAAGCGCAGTTGATACCAGCACCATTAGCGACAGGCGTGTTGTGGAAGAACTGCGAAAGGAAGACGACCGCGGAGTCCCGCAGAGACAGGGAATGGTCGAACTGAAAGAACGCGAAGCCGAGCAAGCCGAACGTCAGGCGCAGGTCGAACGTCAGGCAATAAGACAGGAAGAAAACAAGAACGCGCAGGAAAGGCAGAACATTGAACAGGAAAGACAACAAACGCGGGAAGATCAGGAAGCGGGAAAAATTTCACAGGAAGAAGCGAAGGAAAAACAGGACGAACTTGACAAAAGGGAACAGGCGGTTGACGAAAAGGATCAGGAACTTGATCAGCGCCGCGATGAAGCTCAAAAACTTGAAAATTTTGCTGAAAAGAAAACAGACGAGGCCCAGCAAGAGCGTCAGAATATCGCAAAAGATCAGCAATCTGCAATTAGCTCGCCGCCAGAAGAAGGGGTTATCGGCGTAATGATTTCCAAAGAGACACCGACAACAATGGGCAGACTGTTGCGTATCAGCATGACGGGAACAGAAATGAAACGCGCCGCTCTTGATTCTGTACATATACGGACTCTTTCCATGGTAGGCGGAAAAATCATTGCCATCGCAGGAGAAAACACAGGTAACGGCGCGGTGCGTCTTATCGAAATAGATCAGAGTTCTCTTGAAATGGCAAAACAGGGCGACGACGACATAATGACAGGAAGCCTTTTATGGATAAACGCCAGCGACCTTTACGCGATTACTGTCGATCTTAAATCCAAGTTCTGTTATATGGGGCGTTTTGATACAAACCTTGAATTGAAGGCAAAATCGGCTTTAAGAGTGCATCCAAACGCGGCTTTAACAATTCAACAGGGGCGGCTCCTTACCCAAGATGAAAATGGGAACGCGCTAATACTGGACCCTGCGGATTTAACGCAGAAATAATCTGATAAAAATGTAGCCAAAGAACATTGGACTTGTTCGGCAACTGTTGGTTGCCGAACATTTTTTTAGGCTAAACCTAAAAATACTTTTTTATAGGATAGTTGTTCAGAAACTGAAGTTTCCGAAACTATTATATAAATGTTTGTATTTTTTCAGACGAGCAGATACTTCAACGTAAGCGATATTACGGCTTACGACTTCTGCTGGGAGAAATCGTAAACCGCCAAGAGACCGTTACTTTTTTTCCGCTAAGGGAAAATCATCAAATGTCAGCGCCGAAAACCTTGGATGTTGCTTGTCATTGGTAATACCTTGTACTTCTTTCATAATGTTGTTACTTAATTCAAGCATCATTATGGTTCCTTTCTTTCCTTCACGAATGTTTTTGACTACGCTGTAGGCAAAGGCTCCGTGTTTAAGCGAATCAATTTCCAGTGAGCTTTCCGTACTCCTGCTTGAAGTAAACACCAGAGCATTGCTTTCTTTTAATATTCTGACAAGCTTGTCATTGTCTAACGCTTGTCCGCCAGGAATACCGGAATGACCGTCTCCCAGACGGCAAGCGTCTATAAACGCCATTCGTTTACCGGGGGCGTTGAGTACGGAAAAAATCTCGCCGCTCTGTATGACGCTTTCAGTCACTAACGCGCCTTCATCATATCTGATATCGCGGGGTATAATGTAAAAGCCGCCCTTGCCGTCATTGATACCATGTCCCGAAATAAACAACAGACAGTAATCATCTGCTGTAGGCTTAACACTGCCTTCGCCCTGAATAAGAAATTTCAAATTGTTCCGTATGTTGTTAGCGGTTGGTAAAACTGGTTCGTTATCAGCAAGAAGACGGGTATACACTTTATTGTAACGCAGACCTTCCTGAGATTTGAATACGTCAATAATTGCACGGGCGTCGCTGTCGCAGTAATTCAACTGGTTTGCTTCCGGCAAATTATCGTACTTGCTTACGCCTATTGCGAGTATCCAAAGGTTCGGCAGTTTGATCTGTTGCGGGGCCGGCTTCCATATTACCGTAACTGCCTGTCTGTTTTCTGATATTCCGTTTGAGGCGGTTATTTCTATGCGGTTCTCTCCTTCTTTGTTAAGCCTAATGGGAATTTTAATTGAAACCGTTTTTTGATCGCCAAGAACTTTTATGCCCGCCGTTTGAACGGAAAGACTGCGTCCGTTAAGACTGGCAAGTTCGTTTTCGCCAAGCTGGTGACCGTTTACCAAAATGGCTATTGATTTTATCGGCCGCTTTTCGTCTTTTATTGTTACAGAAAGATTTGTTGAAACGGCGGTTAGCGTACTTTTGTCGGCGGGTGATTGAATTGTAATAACCGGAGGCACAGAATTCGCGGCTCCCTGTATGGTCGTAGTTACACGGACGGGATCGGGCTTGTCTTGTAACCGCGCTGACACCACTTGCGAATTGTAAAAAGTGCCGCGGTACTGGTTCATGCCGTAGATACTGTTACCTACGCGGACATTGAGATACTTGTCGCCGTCAGGCGAAGCGTCAAAGTAGCCGTCGGGGGTAATTACTATCCATTCGCAGGCTGTAAAGCTGATAAATTGGATTACTTCTCTTCCGGTAATAATATCCCATAGACGAACGGTTCCATCAATCGAACAGGAAAGCGCTTGATTCTCGTTAGAGCTAAACGCAACATATCCAACCGGACTGGTATGACCTGAAAAGGTTACAATCTCGCGGCCCTTCGACGTTTCCCATAGTTTCACTGTGTTGTCATAGGAACCGGAAAGTATCTGCCTTCCGTCGGGACTGAATTTTACCGACCCAACCGGACCGGTATGACCTGAAAAGGTTGTGATTTCACGTCCGCTCGCCGTATCCCACAGTTTGATTGTTCCATCGCCTGAGCCTGAAAGAACCTGTTTGCCGTTCGGGTTGAATGTTACGGAAAGAACAGCGCCATTATGCCCGGAAAAAGTTGTTATCTCTTCGCCGCTTTCTATATCCAGAAGCCTGACTGTTCTATCACTTGCCCCTGAAATGGCCTTTTTCCCGTCGGGACTGAACGCTACAGAATTAATAGGAGATGAATATGAATGTCTGGGAAATTCTTTAATCACACGGCCGCCGGCAATGTCCCACAATTTCACGGAGTTATCCGAAGACCCGGAAAGTATTTGAGCGCCGTCTGGACTGAACGCCGCGGAAACAACAGGTCCGCTGGCGGAAAAAGTTTTAATTTCCTTGCCGCTTGCTGTATCCCACAGTTTCATAGTTTGATTGTCTTTGTAATACGAAATTACTTGAGCGCCGTCCGGGCTGGATGCTATAAAAATTTCCTTGTTCCCCAAAAATGTTCTGAAACGGCCGCTTACTGCATTCCAATCCTTAAGATTTACATTAGCCGGAAAATCAAAAAGAGCATACTTCCCGTCTGAACTGAACACCATAGAAGCATCGGTACTTCCCGAAAATGCCCTGATTTCCCTGCCGCTTGCTACGTCCCACAGCTTCATAGTTTTATCTTCGGAGCCGGAAAGTATTTGTTGGCCGTCCGGGCTGAATATTACAGCATTAACTTTTGATGTATGTCCCGAAAAAGTTTTGACTTCCCTGCCGCTTGCTATGTCCCACAATTTTATGTTAGACGAAAAGCCGGAAAGGGCATACTTTCCGTCAGGGCTGAATGCTACAGACCATGCGCCGTGTTCGGTATTCACCGGAAAAGTTTTGATTTCTTTGCCGCTGACAGTATCCCACAGTTTTATTGTCTTATCGCCCGAACCTGAAAGAGCCTGTTTGCCGTCAGGGCTGAACGCTACAGAATATACAATATAGGAATGTCCCGAAAAAGTTCTGATTTCCTTGCCGCTTACAGCGTCCCACAGTTTCATATTGTTATCGTTTGAACCAGAAAGAATCTGTTTGCCGTCGGCGCTGAAC
Source organism: Treponema sp. (assembly GCA_031286095.1). Taxonomy (GTDB): domain Bacteria; phylum Spirochaetota; class Spirochaetia; order Treponematales; family Breznakiellaceae; genus WQXQ01. Next base: position 6,697 of record JAITUY010000036.1, read on the forward strand.
ACTGCGGAATATACAATATAACCGGCATGCCCGGAAAAAGTTCTGATTTCCTTGCCGCTTACAGCGTCCCACAGTTTTACCGTTTTATCTCTGGAACCTGACAACACCTGTTTACCGTTGGGGCTGAACGCTACGGAAAGAACAAAATCTTTATGTCCCGAAAAAGTTCTGATCTCTCTTCCGCTTGCTATGTCCCACAATTTGACAGTGTTATCCCATGAACCGGAAACAGCCTGACTGCCATCTGCGCTGAACGCTACGGAATTAACAGTAGCCGTATGCCCCAACTGCGGGAACACAGAAACAACCGCCTGCGCGGACGCGCCTGACAATACTGCAAGCGCAAACAGGCAGAAACAGATAATGCGTAAAATTGATTTTATTACCATGGCGATACTCCTGTTATTTTATTGCGTTAAACGCTATAAATATGATCAAGACCATGTAGCAATTCTTCGGCTTTCTCCCTGCAACTTCCGCAGACAGTACCGATTTTGGTCGCCTGTTGAAGCTGTTCCCAGTTGCGCGCGCCGTTTTGAAACGCGTTTTCTATGTCCTTGTCCGTAATTCCAAGACAATGACAGATAACGCTTGTTTCCTCTTTTAACATTCCCTTTCTGCCTGTTTTTTCAAGATGGTCGTCTATCGCGGCGCGCAGGGCTTTGTCGCCTAGAACCGAACAGTGTATCTTAAAACTTGGAAGCCCGCCAAGTTTTGCGACAAGGTCTTCCGGTTTAATTTTATAGGCGTCTTCTATCTTCATTCCTTTTATAAGTTCCGAAAGCATACTGGTAGAAGCAATCGCGCTTGCGCAACCATAGGTTTTCCAGCGGACGTCTGTTATTACATCGTCTTTTATTTCTAAAAGCATCAGCATTTGATCGCCGCACTTAATGTTCCCCGTCTGCCCTTTCGCGTCGAAAGCAAAATCCGCCTCATCGCCCAAAAGTACATTCCGCGGACTTGTAAAATGATCTTTAACTGTATCCGAATATATCCAGTCTGACATAATTCTCCTTGTCAAACATTCAATGTTGACATTGCCCGTAACCGCGCGATAATGGGCGGCACTGTTTCAATTATATAATCAATATCTTCCCGTGTAATCCCCCACCCAAGACTAAAACGGATAGACCCGTGCGCAAGCTCTGGTTCAATCCCCGTCGCCATAAGCACATGAGACGGCTCAAGACTGCCGGAAGCGCAGGCGGAACCCGTCGAGGCTTCAATGCTCTGCATATCCATGGAAAGAAGAATCGACTCGCCCTCCGCGCCGGGGAAAGATACATTCAGCGTATTTGGCAGAATGTCCGTGGGGTGGCCGTTAATTTTAATATTTGGAACTTTCTCCAAAAGCCCCCCGCGCAACCTGTCGCGGAGGAAAGAAATATCCCTGCCGTATTTTTCAACTTCGCCTGCGGCAATTTCCGCGGCTTTGCCAAAACCCATGATGGCGGGGCTGTTGTAAGTGCCGGCCCTTAGACCGTTTTCCTGATGTCCGCCGTGAATCAGCGGAAACAGGGGCGCGTCTTTTTTTATATACAGAGCGCCAACGCCCTTGGGACCGTAGATTTTATGCGCGGACACAGTCAGATAATCCGCCCCGGTTTCTTTTGCGTTAAGCGGTATTTTTCCCACAGCCTGAACCGCGTCTATGTGCATAAAAGCGCCCGCTTTTTTTACAATAGCGGTTATTTCTTTAATATCCTGCACAGTGCCAATTTCGTTATTAGCCGCCATTACAGATACAAAAAGTGTTTTATCGTTAAGCGCCTTCTTTAGTTCGTCTATTTTAAGTTTTCCGTATTCATCAACAGGCAGAACTGTTACCTTAAAACCTTCGTTTTTAAGGCTTAACGCGGAATTTAAAACGCAGGGATGCTCAATGGCGGATATTATAAACTCGTTTCGGGTATTATCTTTTGCGAGAAGGCGCATGGTTTGGAATACCGTATTGTTGGATTCAGAGCCGCCTGATGTAAAAACAACCGTTCCGTCCCCAGCCCCGATAAGAGAAGCCACTGCTGTCCGCGCCTGCTCCACTCCGGCCCTTGCCGCCCTGCCGGTCCCGTGCATACTGGACGCATTCCCGAAAATTTCCATGCCGTCCGTCATGACCGCTTTTACTTCCGACCTTAAGGGAGTCGTGGCGTTGTAATCTATATATACCTTTCTGGTTTTTTCATTCATATATATTCATTTTAACACTTTAAGCGATACTGTCAATTATGTATTATATATTTGGAATAATAACCAAAAACCGCGTCATGAAAATAAGAGAGCGGACTTTGTTCGACAACTTGAACCTCCAGTTCGAGTTGGTTTCCTAATAAGTCTATTAAGGCAATTCTATTCACTTAAAACCCTTTCTCCGATAATTCTTTTATAATATTCAGATAAAAATCCAAAATTTTTAACCCTTTATAATTTATTCTGTAAAAATCAATAACGCCGCAATGCGATACGCCAAAAACACCTTGAGTTGTTATTACACCCTTATAATCCCCCCATTTTGCCGATTCAACGGGGCATAAACCGTCATTATCACCATCGGCAAACATTATAAGAGGGTTCATAATTATAAAAAGCAAGTCGCTAAAAAAATATTTCATCATCGCGGAATAACTTTGATAGTAAACACCTTCCTTGTCAGGATTACTTTTATTAAATTCAATACTGTACTTCTCAGATAATTGGGCGCTACTGGTAAAAAAATCTGGAGTTTTATCGCCTAATATTTTTGACCATAGGTTTACAAAAAACGAGCAAAATTTATATAAGCCTTTCGGTAGCTCTACAACTATATTCATCGCCTTAACCCCATGATGCGGCGTAGAAATAGTAGTTAATGAAGCGACGGCGTGATCCATGTTCAGCGTACTAATAAGATACCGCGCCTCAAGCCCTCCCCTTGAATGTGCGATAATATTTACTTTGTCGGTTTTTTTATCCAGAAGAATAGCATTTATTTTACTTTTAATCCTTTCAGCGTTTTTTTCAATTGAACCCCACGCGTCAGTTCCGCCGTAATAAACATCTATCCCGTTTTTTGAAAATAGTTTTGGAATGCGTCCCCAATAATTAATAAACCCCAATACCTTATCCCTAAAACCAGCGCCGTGTATCAATAAAACAGGATATTTCAGCATAGAATTATTTTCTCAAAAGTTGAATAAGCTGTGAGAATAAATCAAGTATTTCTACCTTGTTATTATAAAAATAAACGCCAATCAAAATAGCGTTTGTCATAACTAACAAAAACCAGATAATACCAGACGGTATAAGTATTTTCAGACATTTTTTTTGCAAATCGCTATTTTTTTTCACGCCATTATAGACAAATCCGCCCAATGATATACACGCTATCAAAAAGAACACGCCGATGATAAAAGCAATAACTATAATTAATATAAGCATAAAATTATCCTCCTCAAATAATAGTCTTATGGAATTATACGCTTTTTATCTGGTTTTGGCAATTGTAAATCACCGGGCATATTCGATAAACCAACTCTGGGCTGTCCAAATAAATTTTTCAACAGACCTTCGGTCTGATTTTTCGGACACCGCCCAGTTGTTAAACAAGTATAAGACATCATATTAGCGGGCTTCACTCTCGCTTTATATTCCAACTAAATATTTTAATAATATATCCACTATTTTTATTCTTTTTGCCATTTCCATATTTCTTGGGGTCTCAAAGACAAATACTTCTTTTACATTAATTTTATCAAAAAATAACCCGGAAGTTGCCTGTTTATTTATATTCATAAAATATAATTTTGCATAAAAAGGAACAAATATCGCTCCGTTTTTTGTTTTTAATACAGCGTCTACATAATCATTCTCCAATGGAATATTATTATTTTGTAATATTTCTAAAATATTATTTGCCAATCTTTTGTTTTTATTTGAATAATAATACAATAAAAAACCGGTTGTCGCGCTATGTTCGTGGAAATCATACATTCCAGAATATTTTTCTTCCTTTGTGTTATTAATAAAATATTTTATTTCATATGTTTCAAAATTAATAAAATCCCTATTCAAATCTATACCGTTGCCATTATGTCTTACGTTATATTCAAACCCGTAAGGATTTAATATATATATAAAATCTATTTTTATGTCATTAATTATTTTGATCGAATCTAAATATTGAATAAACTCTTTCATTCCATATATAGGCGCAATTTCATTCCCATGAACACCGGATATAAACAAATAATTTTTTTTATTATTTTTATTGGGAATTCCATAAGTTATTTTATATAATTTATAATTATTATTCGGATAACTTATTGTTCCAATTTCAGTTACTTTAAATTTATTACTTAAATAAAATATAAAATTAATTTGTTCGTCATAATTTCTGACTTTATCGGCCGCATTGATATATTGCGCAAATAAAAACAATACTATTATTATCTTTTTCATATTATATGCGTTTGGAAACTTCAGTTTCTGCCCTCCCTTACAAGAATCGCAGTTTTGCAGGCATTAGGCCGAAAAACTGCAAGGCTTGGACTATACGAGAGACCGGTTGCTTTTCAGATACCGCCATGAGACAACCAACTTAAACCGAAGGTTTGCAATTGTTGAATAAGTCCATTATTTTTATAATATTTTTTTAAAGATGTCAAGGTTAAATGCCGCATATCGATCTAGGTATATGAGATTTTGGGCATATAATATAAGAAATGGGTAGCATTGCTACCTTAATAAAATGTGCTTTTATTTAATTAGGAATTAAAAGCGATCTGCGTTTTATTGATTGTACCCCGGTTAATTCCGTTTTTGCTATTACCTTACCATCCAGCAATTCATTTATTTCCCAATATGTTTTGTAATACTCAAGTCCGTTTATAACAGGGACATTCAATGCGAATAAAGTTGCAATATACTTATAGGGAGCGCTTTCCGGTTGGGGTTCCGGTCCGTAATAAGGCGGAGTTGTTCTTCTGAAGTTAGGTAATTCTATGCTACCTTCAGGCATATTTTTACCGGAAGCATTTTCGGAAATTTCATTGCAACTCGCAGGAATATTAAATACTGCCCACCGTATATAATTAAAATTCGGGTGGTAAAAAATCAAAGCAAAAGACTGAGTTCCTTCCGGCGGGTTAATCCAATTAAAAGGCAAACTGATATTTGCCCTCCCGTCATCTTTTCCATAACCATACTTGCCAGGAATAAACCCATTGTTTTGAAAAGCTGATGATTGAAGCTCAAAACTTTTTCCACACCCCGGCAAGACAAGCGCAAAAACAAACGCCATTAAACTTGTTTGACAGATTTTCATAGTATACTCCTGAATAAATTAGGGTTGTTAAAAAAAATATTGGACTTGTTCGATAACCCGGTTGGTTGTCTCACAAGTCCTGCATTTTTTATTGGCAGTTGTTCAAAAAACTGAAGGTCTCCAAACAATTTTATTATGTCTATTGATACGACTTTCCTATTTTAATAAAAATATTACCAATATATTGGTTGTGACTTCCAATTCACCTATTGGTAATATTGTTGAAGCGGCGGATTGTCCTTCCACCGCTAATGGTCGGTCAAAACTATTGCTCATTGGCAAAACTTGCTGAGCTCCCTGATCTGTTATGCTTAATACTTTAACTATTTTTTGCCCTGATAATTCCGCGTACTGATTAGCCTTTTCAACAGCTTTTTGATACGCAAGTTCACGCGATTTAACATAGTATTCTGTTGTGTTTTTTACGCTATAATTTACTTGATTTAATTCTATTCCATTTATTTGGATTAGTTGATCTATTATAGCGGACACTTTTTCATTATTGTTATCAATATCTTCGATAGAAAAAGTTATTCTTTGTTCGGCTCTTTGCCCTATTAAGGTACGTCTAGGGTTATATTCATATTCCGATCTGAACGTCAACGAGGCGGTATTTATATTTTTATCTTTAATATTTGCGTCTTTTAATATTTTTAACGCCTGCCTAACCATTCTGCTTACTTCTTCCTGAGCTGATTTTGTCGTTTGATCTATTTTACTTAAAGTTATGCTCATATGAATTATATCCGGTTGGACATATACAGTACCAATTCCAAAAACAGAGATTGTACTTTGGTTTTTCCGTTCAGTTTGGTTATTACAACTTGATACAAATGAAACAATCAACGTCAAAACATATACCCAAAAACATCTTTTTTTCATAAAACCATCTCCTTTTTCTAAATAATTTTATTTAACAATTATAAATCATTAATTTTTTCATAAAAAATATTATATCCATCAATCCATATTTTATTTGGTATACCTTTTGAAAAATCAATTACATTACCAATTTCATGCTCAAAAGGGAAATATATTTTTTGCCCCTCTATCCTTATTTCATTTATATCAAAAATTATTCCAGTATACATTCCAAGAAATGTTCCATCATTTAAAAATAATAAAAATCTCCATGTTGCTTTTTGTGTTGATGCTCCCCAATAACTAACATTATTTGCCAAAACAACGTCTATTTCATTAATCTTTATATTACCTAGAATAATAAGGTTGTCATTTATATTAAAATAATCAGAATTATTATTTATCGCATTATGTTGAAATATATTAATATCTTCATCTGCAAATAATAGATTAATCAAAGCGCCCTGACTGAAAACAGCGCTACTCAAAAACAACAAAACTATTATAGATACATATTTCATATTACATTTACCGCCATAATAACTTTATATTAGATTGTTAAATAATTTTCAATGCTGTTTTCATAACTTTTTGGACTAAAACCCGCGTTTTACTGGTGTTTTACACAGCACGGGCCATACAACTCAGCATTTACAGCCAAAACATTATACGCCGTTTTGCTTGATTTTTTTGAAGAATAGAGTTGTTCGGAAACTTCAGCTTCTGAACAACTACCTTATAAAAAATGCAAGACTTGTTCGGCAACCAATTTGAACCGAAGGTTAGCAGTTGCCGAACAAGTCCAATATTAAAATATGATTGACAGTAAAATGATATAGATAGTAAAATATATATATGAAAAAGGTTATATTTTTCGTTTTTTCTATTGTTATTGTAAATAATATATTCGCCCACACAGGAGGAAATGTAGAATATACTTGTCCTTTGTGTGGCAGAAGATTTGAGTCTTATACGCAATTTTCATACACAATATTCGGACAAAATCTTGATTTACGGCGATATGGTGCGGCAATTATTCCATCACCTATACCAAAATGTATAAGCTGTAATTTTGTTTTTTCTGATGATTTTTTTTCTGAAGAAGAAATTATTGTTTTAAAAGAGAAATTAAAAGTAAACAATATATTTGAAAAAGAACCTGATATGCCAAATCATTATTATTTGGCAAGGGAGGCAGAAATTGTTAATAGGGATTTGGTTGATATAATATGGTGGTTTTTATCAGGAGTCTGGGAAAATAAAGATGAAAATTTAGAAAATATGTTAATGAATATAACTATTAAATATATAGATAAATTAAATGAAAAAAGTAAATCTTATAATAATTATCAATTAGTAAAATTGGATCTATTACGGCGGTCCGGAAAATTTGAAGAAGCGCTAGCCTTGATTGAAATAATAAAAACATACGGAGAATTTTATAATGATTATATTATAAAGATAATAGATTTACAAATAGAATTAATTGGAAATAAAAATCAAGACGAACATCAGCTTCCATAAGCTATATTTTAGTTGCTTTAAACTTAATGGACTTGTTCGACAACCCGGTTGGTTGTCTCACAAGTCCATTAAATTATATAATTATCCCAATCCCCGACCAATGGAGAATTTAATATACGATATTTTTTGTTTGTATTCCAAATTTCACAAAGGGTATCGAAATTTGCGTCAGGGTCAACCATAAGTTTTGCCAAAGAATCAATTTCCATAAAATCATCTTCTGATATTTTATCAAATTTCCCCGCAATATATGAAGGTTGAAATTCATATGATATTTCATTATTCATGAGGGCATGAAAATCATAGAACACTGCGCGAATTGCCGCTTTTAACGATGTTTCACAGTTGGCATAAATAAATTCATGACCGTCCGTCTTGTTTTCGCGTATTTTTAGCCAAGTATCCGTAGCCCAGTCAAATTTTTCATGTGGAATATCATATTGATTAAACCCTAACAGGTTGTTGCTAAAAAAGTCGGCGTCAAATGTAACCCATCTTGACTGCCGCTTATCCCAATATTCATTGATCCAATGGTCAAGACTCAAATCTTTCTTAAAATATGGGGCAAACCCTGCACGTGAACGGCATGGAATATCTTTTGCTTTTATAACTGCCGACATTAAAACCGAAACATAACGGCAAGTCACAACTATTTTGTTTTCAACCTGCCGTTCTACAACAAAACCTTTATTATCAAGTCTAAACAATTCCGCCGTCATTGATACGGCTGTCTGAAGAATATCATCTTCACAACGCATACGATACCACGGAAATTTTGTCATATCACCGTACAACAATGATTTATTTATATTGGCATTACCTTCTTTCAATGTAATCCTATGAATAACCTGAGAGCAAATAAGATTGCCTAATTCAAAAATATTATCAGGTAAACTTTTGAAATAATCCCTATAGTTCCCAGCATAGGTATATACGCTCGTTTCCAAATAGTGCCGCAAAACGCTTTTATCCATAAACCCCCCTTAAAATTTCTTATTTCTCATAATTTTTATAAACCTATTTTATATAATAATATAATAGTACACTGTTCCAAAATTGCCATTCTTGCCATTTTTACAAAAAAAAACATTTTTATACATAATATACAAAATTAAAATAACGGCGAATTCCAACCACAGAGTGTATATACCTTTGATACACGTGTACCTGTTCCGCCAAAATTAACCAACATAATTATGATTTATTTTATTATTTTTTGAATTATTAGATTTGTTCGGAAACTTCAGTTTTTGAACAACTTCATATAAAAAATGCGGTTTTGTAAGGCTTTAGCCTGAAAAACCGCAAGACTTGTTCGACAACCAACCGGGTTGTCGAACAAGTCCATTGACAACATTTTATATATATAGAGAGGACAATTTTATTGTCCTCTTCAACGAGAGTCCCATAAAAATATAAAAAAAATAGCTTTTATCATAGTTAATTATTATTTACATGTTTCATAAAATGTCAATATAAATATATTTAGACAAACCGGCACATACTCCACTTTATACGCCACAAACCGTTTTTTATATTCTCCCCGTAATTTTATAATACATCACGGTTACATATTCCCGCAAAAGAAACGCAGGTAAAATTGAACGCTGGCTTCTGCTTGGCAAGCCGTATACATTTTTATATTTTAATTTTCTTGCTATGGATAATGCCCTGAATATATGATAATCGGACGTAACTATTATTACGTTCTTATCTGACAAATTATACAATTTATCGGAAAAAATAAAATTTTCCATTGTGTTTTTCGATTTATCTTCCAAAAATATCCTTTTTTTGTCTATTTTATTTTCCAGTAATAATCTTCTTAAAGATTCAGCCTCGGTGATATTTTCTCCCGGTCCCTGTCCGCCTGTTAAAACAACATTTGTTTCTGGATTTTTATTTAAATACCTGATAGCCGCGTAGCCTCTGCTTAATAACGGCAGAGAGGCGTACTCACCCGCAACCTGACAGCCAAGAACAATAACATAATCCGCTCCAGCTTTAGACGTATTGCGCATATTAAATAAAATCAACGGCATAAAAATTACAAATGATAATATTATACAAACAAAAAATACTTTTAAAAGATATTGAAGTGTTTTTGGCCATTTTTTTAACAAGGTAATAATAGGTTCGATCTTAAAAGACAGGATTATTATTAAAATTCCTGTTAAACTTACCAAAAAATTAAAAATGTCAAATCGTTTCCATGAAATGGAAACGAATGTAAAATACAAAAAGGTAAATATTCCAAACATTATCAATATAACATTCGTAGTATGTTTAAAACGCAGATTAAACTTGTTTGACAATCCATTTAGCTTACAAACAATTCTATTTATTTTTTCAGGAAATTTTAATTTCATAATTATATTCTATACTATAAATTCGATATACTTCAATTGTCTGCGTGGTTTGTTTCGCATGAGCCGCAGGAGGTTTCCGAAAAGGATTTTTTACCACGAACCTCACGAAGCAATACGAACAGAAGGAATATCATTTTGCTGTAACTGACGTTTAAGGCAGGTAATATGGGCTGTCCAAGAGGCCAGTTACTTTTCGGACACCGCCTCTGCCCCAAATGTGGCTACGAAAAACCGCAGTCAGGCTAATCCCTTTGTGCGGTTTTTCGTAGCCAGAGCTACCTGACCACTAAAAATACAAATAAAATTAATAAAATGTTTTTGGGTTATAGTATTTTTAGCAGTCAGACTAAGTAATTTTTACCTTATACAATATCTGAACCACCTACGACATTTTTCAATTCGCATATCATTTCCTCTATAATTATATTTACTTTATTAACATCATTACCTATACAATAAAATAACGCTTGGATGTTTTTTTCAAACCCTTTCGGGAGGATTTTACATTTTTCTAAACATATTTCCATAATATGCTTTTCCCCCGAATTCATTTGTTCATTTATGGCAAATATTATTTCAAAGTAACTGTCCAAAAATGCGGATATTCTATTATTTATATTTACCATATCCTGTCTATTTATCGATTTTTTTATTTGCCTGTCATAAGAGACTATAGAATCAGAAAGTAAATTCATACTCCTTTTTATTATATTTGTTTTAAGTTTTTGTGGATAAGGCACGGAAAAACGTTCTTTTATTTTTGCTAAATCATTATTTTTATCATAAACAATTTTACAAGTCATTATATTATGCCACATACACGTCGTGTATCCATTATAGCATAATCCGTTTTCAACAACATCTGCTACTGTTTGTACAAATGCACTAAAATTTCTATAAACTATATCAATAAAAACACCATTTTTAAGAATACAATTATCTTCTGTTTCCCAATATCTATTTCCTATCTCCATATAACTGCAATAAGGTGATAAAATATCATTACGAGAGTTATTTTCCAGTGTATTTTGAATATAAACATAAATATCATAATCAGATTTATCGTCTGCCTTTCCAGTTGCCCTAGAACCGCCTATAGCTATTGCCAGA
>JAITUY010000048.1 GCA_031286095.1 Treponema sp.
TGCAACTGGTTTTAGGTTCTATTTTTGGAAGTGAATATTTTCTTTGGAATAGAATTAAATGAAGAAAAAGATAATATGTTAAAATATATTGCTTATTACGAAAAAAACCTATTACCGACTAACAACAGGAATAATCCACCTCGTGTCGCAAATTTTGCATATCAATTATCATTGCAAATTCCGCAGGCTACAATTCTTGCCTCAACAAATAGAACAAAATCAAGTAATGGCTTAAATGCGCCTATTGTATATCAAAATGGTTTAGCTTGGTTTATTCCTTATCCAGATAAAAAGTATAAAGGAGAAAATGTAGAATTTCTAAACAGCACTTTTAATTCTACAATTCATCCATTGGATAATTTATGCGATTAGTTCTTCTTTTATTAGTTTTTATTTCAATTGTTTCTTGCGGTGTTGATAGGGAAAAAATAATAGGTCAGGAATTTGATTGCAATGCACTCCCTTATGGGGAAGGCGGTGCATTTGATGAAATATTTTTAAACGGTGTTAGACAAAAAGTTTTTGTTGTTTATTATAAGAATAAAGCGCTGGTATATATATATAATAATGACGGGTATATTGTTGATTATTATCTTTCTGACTTTGCTTCTTATGAAAAAGTAAAAAGTAGAATATTAGTCGGTTCTGAATATAGCAAAGTAATAAAAAAAATGGGAATGCCTTTTACAGAATATAAAGATTCTGAATTTTATAAAGAATTTTATGACGAATTCGATACATTACAAGACAGTATTTCTGTCTTATATTATCAGAAATGGTTATGGAAAGAAAAAAAAGAGTATGATGTATCTAGTTATCGGGTTTTATTAGAATTTGACCTCGACGGTAAATTACAAGAAATTACAACTCTTCGTATTTCTTTTCCATAAATTTTATTATGAAGAATATAGGTCGGCGCAGAGTGCCTGTCACCGAAAATGCTATTCTCCCTTTATTCGTCATATTTGCTGTCAATTCGCTGTCAAAACCAAAAATCACGAAGTATGTTCAGGGTTCAGTTTTCTTTACAACTTGTCACAGAAAAGTGAGAAAAACAGAAGAATTGCTGCTTTTAACTTATTTGTTCTTTACAATTTATTTATTATGTGATAAGATTTAACATAAGAAAATAAAATACTTGAACAGTATTTTTAATTCTACAATTCATCCATTGGATAATCTATGCGAATAATTTATATTTCATTAATTGTAATTTTAATAAATTCTTGCGGCGTAGATAGAGAAAAAATTATAGGACAAAAATTAGATGGTAATTTTCTTCCTTATGGAAATGGTGGTGGATATGATGAAATATTTTTGAACGGAGTACGTCAGAAAGTTTTTGTTGTTTTTTATAAAAATAAAGCGCTTGTGTATATTTATAATAATGACGGTTACATAGTTGATTATTATTTTTCTGACTTTATTTCTTATGAAAAAGTTAAGAATAACAGATTGCTCGGTTCTGAATATAACAAAGTAATAAAAAAAATGGGAGTGCCTTTTGCAGTTTATAAAAGTTCTGAATTTTATAAAGAAATTCATGCGGAATTCCCTGCATTACAAGACAGTATTTTAGTCCTTTATTATCAGAAATGGTTTTGGAAAGAAAGAAAAGAGTATAATGTATCTAGTTATCGGGTTTTATTCATATTTGACCTCGATGGTAAATTAGAAGAAATTACAGAGCTTCGTTCTCATTTTCCTTAACTTTTATTATGAAGAATATATGCGGCCGCGCGCGGCACCTGATACCGGGCCATAAATACACGGCAGAGCTGTGTATAGGCGGAACAGGAAAGGGAATAAGTTAGCTTGTGTAAAATCGCGTCTTACTATATAATAACAATCTAATATCCAATGGATTTATAAGGAGAAAAGCATGTTTGGAAACAGCGGCGGATTAATGATTGCGGGAGTTGGCGTTTTAGCCGGAATTTTATTGTTGATTCTTGTAGTAAAAATTCTAAAACTGCGCAGGATAGTGCCGGCGGATATGGTTCATGTCGTGCAAACGAGCAAAAAGACTACTTCCTACGGGAAGAATACCAGTAACGGAAATGTTTACTATCAATGGCCGAAATGGCTTCCTGTTTTGGGCGTTGAAGTCAAGGATCTGCAGGTATCAAACTTCGATTTGCCTTTGAATAATTATGAAGCGTACGACAAAGACCGCGTACCTTTCGTAGTCGATATCCGCACATTTTTCCGCATATCCGACACAAACCAGGCCGCCGAAAAAATCGCGTCAACGGAAGAACTGCGCAAACATCTGGAAGCGGTGGTTCAGGGCGCGGTTCGTAACATCATGGCAAAAGCAAAGCTGGAAGACATCATGGAGGAACGTTCGGTTTACGGGCAGCAGTTTACCGATGAAGTCAAAGATCAGCTTCAGGAGTGGGGCGTTGTCGCCGTCAAGAATATCGAACTGATGGATATCCGCGACAGCAAGGAATCCAACGTAATTGAAAACATAATGGCGAAAAAGAAATCCGAAATTGAAAAAGATTCCAGGATAACGGTAGCGACAAACAAAAAGCTGGCCCAGGAAGCGGAGATAGTGGCGGAACGCGAGGTAGAGGTTAAACAGGCCGAGAAAGAAAAAATTGTAGGCGAAAAGAACGCCGAAAAAGAGCAGATGATCGGAATCGCAATAGAAAAATCAAAACAGCAAATCGCCCTTGAAGCCGAAGAAACGGCAAAGAAAGAACTTGCCGTGGAAAAAGTCCGTCAGATAACAAACGCGACAATAACGCAGGAGAAAGAAACCATTGACGCGGAAACGGTAAAAAAGACCACAATCATAAAGGCGGATCAGGACAAGGAAAAAATGAAGATTGACGCCGAGGCTCAAAAAGAAAGGATTAAAATTGACGCCGACGCCATAAAATATCAGATCGAGATCAAGGCCGAAGCCGAAAAACAGGCGAAACAGATTGACGCGGACGCCGTAAAGTACCAGATAGAAACCAGAGCCGAAGCCGACAAAACCGCAAAAGAAAAAGAAGCGTCCGCCATTAAAACGCTTAAAGAGGCGGAAGCGCAGGGTATTAAAGCGGTCGGGAACGCGACTGCGGACGCCGAAAAACAAATGCAGCTTGCCCGTGTAACCGCTGAAATAACTTTGGCGGACAAGATAGGCAACAATCAGGGTTATCAGGGTTATCTTGTCAATCTGGAAGTTGTAAAACAGCAGGCCAATGTCGCCGTTGAACAGGCCAAATACAGCGCCGAGGTTGGGAAAGCCCAGGCGGAAAATCTGAGCAGGGCCGACATTAAGATCATTACGAATACGGCGGACGGCAATGTCGGCGGCGGCGTTTCAAAAGTAATGGATTTGTTTTCTCCGCGGGGAGGAACCGCGCTTAGCGGCATGATGGAAGCGTTTTCCCAAACCGACCTGGGTAAATCCGTGTTAACGAAATTCGGACTGAACAAACAGGAAGAGTCCGGGGAATAGCAAGCGGGGATTTGTTGAAGTATCCGGCTGTGATTAAACTTTAAAGTAATGGTTATATGACAATGCTTTTTAGAAAAATAATTATTCGACAGTCAAAACAACAAGGCTGTAACTGCGCTCGTACCGAAGGTACGCATCCGCTTTGCGGACAAGCGCAGTTACAGCCAGAACGTTAGGCAACATATTGACTTGACTATATTACATAAAAATCATATATAAACAATCCATTCTTTGGGGAATAAATTAAGGGAACATCTAAAAACTTCAGTTTTTAGATGTTTTCGTACCCCAGGGAGAAAATTGCATTTGCGTAATTCGTTATCTAATAAGGAATTAGCAATTTTCTCCAAGGAACCTCTGAAAA
>JAITUY010000057.1 GCA_031286095.1 Treponema sp.
TTACTTCTTGAAATATCAAATTTCCAGCAGTTTTTCTGCTAGGTTTGTCATAAATTTTGTGTAAATGGTAACGGGAAAAAAATCGAGATTTTCATTTACACAAAAAACAGGATAGGCTCGAAACCTTTGTCCCTTTGCCGTCTGTATCAAAAGGATTCTGTACCGTTAATTCCGCCGTACCTTTGATAAGTGCGGCTTTAAAGCCTCTTCTGCTTAAAGATAAATTATTGTCATTAATGTCACCATAACAGTCTGTTATTTTATAACGTGTACTGCTTAAATCACTGTGTTTTGCTCCCAATATAAGAAATGAGCCTTTTGCCGGTATTGTTCCGCTTAGGGCTTTCGTTTTCCACACATCGTCTTTTGTTACCTCGGGATTCCCCGTCGTGCTTCTGATTCCGTCGGCATAGTACAAAGTTACTCCTTCTAGTTTAATTGCCTCGTTGGAAATATTGTACAATTCCACAAAAGAATGTGACACGCCTGCGGGAGAACCATCACCGCCATTGCCGTAAGCTTGCAGAATAAAAACCTTTCCCTGAATCTTGACCGTATTTTCAGGGTTTTTATTATTATCCCCCCCGTTATCATCGATACATCCAATCAGAAATAGACAGGAAACCAGAGCGGCAATAACCGCCGTCATCGTAACTTTAATTTTTTTCATAAACATTCTCCTTGTTGAAAATTAGATAAATCTACGCCCTCGGCGCGTTTTGTGAGGATTTTTTGTTTTTTTGTGATTTATAAAACATGGGGATACTAATGAAACATAATTATTTAAAATTGTCATATTTCCATCCACCATTTATCTGCTTTAATAAAAAAAGCAGGCAATATTTTCATTTTGTTGAAAATTAGATAAATATATAAATTTACGCCCTCGGCGCGTTTTATGAGGATATTTTTGTTTTTTTGTGATTTATAAGACGTGGGGGGGTACTAATGAAACATAATTATTTAAAATTGTCATGTTCTACTACCTTTTTGCTTATTTTAATAAAAAACAGGCAATATTTCTGTTTATCATCAATGTATCTTCCTTTTTTTATTTTATCAATAAGACAAAGTCCAATCTATAGATTTTTTTTTCTTTTTTTTCTATTGTATTGATATGGCCTTTGCTTTTTACAACACACTTGGCCGTGAAAAACAGTCTTTTAAGCCCCTTAAAGAGGGAAAAGCCGGTTTTTACGGTTGCGGTCCGACTGTTTATAACTATGCCCATATCGGCAATTTACGCGCATATGTGCTTCACGATATATTAGTCCGCTCGCTTCGCAGGGCGGGTTTTGACGTTACCCACGTAATGAACATTACCGACGTAGGACACCTTTCCGATGACGCCGACGACGGCGAAGATAAAATGATAAAAAGCGCGGAAGAACGGGGAAAAAGCGTTCTTGAAGTAGCCGATTTTTACACAAAGGCCTTTTTTAACGATACAGACAGAATGAACATTACGCGCCCTACGGTCGTATGCAAAGCGACGGAGCATATCGGCGAAATGATCGCGCTTATTCAACGGATAGAAAAAAACGGCTTTACCTATTTTGCGGGCGGCAATCTTTATTTTGATATTTCAAAATTCCCTTCTTACGGGGAGCTTGCGCTTTTGCGGCTGGACGACTTAAAAGCGGGAGCGCGGATCGAACAGGACGAAAACAAGCGTAACGCCGGCGATTTTGTACTTTGGTTTACAAAAAGCAAGTTTGAAAATCAGGCTTTAGTGTGGGATAGCCCCTGGGGGCGCGGATATCCCGGCTGGCATATCGAATGTTCGGCTATGAGCATGAAATACCTTGGCGAAAATTTTGATATTCATGCGGGCGGAATCGACCATATTCCCATTCACCACACAAACGAAATCGCGCAAAGTGAAGCCGCTACCGGGAAAAAACCTTGGGTGTCTTACTGGCTACATAATGAATTTCTTGTACTTAACAAGGGAAAAATGTCCAAATCGGCGGGCGGATTTCTCACTTTGCAAAATCTTGTCGAGCAGGGCTATGATCCGCTTGATTACCGCTATTTCCTGATAGGCGGACATTACCACAGCCAGCTTCAGTTTTCTATGGAAAGTCTGGAAGGCGCAAAAAACGCCCGAAAATCGCTTGTGGATAAGGTTCGTTCTCTGGCGGCAAAATGCGGCGGAACCACAACCGCTGACACGGAAAAAACCGCCAGCTATATAGAAGGATTTAACACAGCAATCGAAGACGATTTAAATACCCCCCGCGCCCTTGCGGAACTTTGGGGGCTTTTGAAAGAAGATCAGGCGGAAACTGAAAGGCTTTCCGCCGTTTTTGACATGGACAGGGTTTTAGCGCTTGGGCTGGAGGACGCTGTAAAAAGCGCGGACGGCGGTAAAAACGAAGATGACGCTCTTTCACGCGAAATAGACGATTTAATTGAAAAAAGGGCGCAGGCCAAAAAAACGAAAGATTTTACAACAGCCGACGGTATAAGACAAAGTTTAAAAGATCGCGGTATAATACTGGAAGACGGTCCTGCGGGAACAACATGGCGGCGACTGTAACAAATGAGGAAAAGACTTGTTATTTAAAGTAGAGGATAAATTTGAAGATGACCCGCAGGCGGACGGCAGTGAAGAAACGGCCGTAAATGAGTGGGGACCGCAAGCCGGGTACAGCCAGCTTGAATTCAAGTTGCTCTACGATTCGATTTTTCCTGTTTTGTTCAGAGTGGCTTACAGGGTAACCAACAGCAAAGAAGCCGCCGAAGACCTTTGTCAGGACAGTTTTTTCCGTTTGTACGAAAAAAACATTGTTTTTCCGAACCCGGACGAGGCAAAATACTGGCTTATCCGCGTTGTAAAAAACGCCGCGTTAAACTATGCGAAACGGAAAGAACGGGAACGAAAGGCGTACCAGCGGGCGTTCCGGGAAGAAGTAAAACGGGAGGAATCCGGCGAAAGCGCGCTTGTCCGAAAGGAAACAAGTAGCGAGGTTGAAGCGGCTCTTGAAAAATTGCCGGAAAATTTGCGTATTGTGTTAATATTAAAAGAGTATGCTGAAATGAACTACAAAGAAATCGGCAGGGTGCTTGGCATTAGCGAAGGAAACGTTAAAGTCAGGGTATTCAGAGCCAGAGAAAGGCTTGCTGTGTTATTAGACGGACTTAAGTCCGAAGGTGGTTAATTATGTGTCCTGAACCTCAGCTTCTTTCAATTTACATGGACGGGGAACTTCCCTCCCCATGGAAAGAAAAAATGGAAGCGCATTTAGCGCAATGTTCCGATTGCAGGGAAAGATACAAAAATTTCCGTCGTCTGCAGGAAATGTTTAAGAAAAAAACACATCAAAGCCGGACTTATGTTGAAAGCGACGGGGAGCTTCGTCCTACTGTAGCGGATCAAACATTGCCGGAACAGGAATTTATCGAAGCGTCAAAGGAAAAGGTCTGGCGAAAAATAGAATCCAGACGGCGTTACAGCCGCCATAGCGTTTGGCAATACAGGGTTTCTTTTCCTCTGCCCGCAGTAGCGGCGGTAGCGGCGGTTATTCTCGTGGTTTTTGCCGTACTGTATCTCCGCGGCGGAAACATACTTCATCAGGACTCCGCAAGATCAAATTTTATTCTCGCCTCGGAAGAGGAAGAACTGCCGAGCGTTACACCAGCCGCGCAAGACATGAACGGTCTTCTTCAACTTTTAGGCTCTGAAGGAACCGACGTCATGATAATCCGTCTGCCGGAAAGCAGAAATTTCTCAAGAACAGGCGAACCGGCAATAATAAGAGCCGCCGATTATTCACGGAGACAGCCATAAAATGAACCGTTCTTTTTGTTTGTTTGGCGCGTTTTTTATTATTTCCGCAGGTCTTAATATTTACGCTCAGGATTCCCGCGTTGGAATAGGCGAAATGGCAAACGGAATAAGAAGACGCGCGGTTGTCATAGACATTGAGGCTCGTGTCTTAGGCGAAGATAATACGGTGGTTTGGAGCGAGACCCACCGTAAATTGGCAATTCCCGGCAGTCCCGTGGGAATAAAACTTGTAGGTTCCAATGTCGTAGTAGAGGTGCAATTTACGCCTTTTATCCGCAGGCAGGGAAGCGTTCTTGTCGCCCAGGGGCAAATTTGGTATAACGAGCCGGGCAAGGGTATAAGTTATTACACTTCGATTCAAACCATTCCGTTTGAATTCGGCGAACAAATTTATTTTTTCCCACTCGGAACTTCCAATCAATTCGGCTCATCTATCGAGATAATTCTTACAGTAAACAGGAATACTGCCGATAAGACAGAAAATGATTAAAAAGATTGTTACCACGGTTGTGTTATCCGTTTTGTTCCTTTCATGTTATTCAAAAGTTCCCGTCATTTCATCAATTGATCCAAAAATAGGAAATATGGGCGATATTATCACAATAAGGGGGCGCAATTTCGGCGCGGAACGGGAAGGAGCATATGTAAGTATCGCGGGCGTTATGCCTACTAACTCGTCTTATTATACTTGGCAGGACGATCTTATTCTTTTAAGAATACCCGAATCAGGCCAATCGGGGCTTGTTTATGTTCATGTTAAAGGAAGAAAAAGCAACGGTGTTCTTTTTTCCAATTACACCGCCGTGCCGCGTCCGGTTGAGGGCGAAGACTTTGGCATGGAGCCGAAAATCGTTTCTGTAAATCCGCAGGCGGGCGCGCCGGGAACGCTGGTAACAATTACCGGTAATAATTTTGGCGCGTCAAGGGAAGATTCCGGCGTTTTTTTCTCGTGGGATTACGAAGCGCTTTCTATTAATCCCTATGTTGTAACAGAGCCTGAATTTATCGAAGTTTCCGAAACAGAAATTGGTTACGAAGCGTGGAACGCGCACGAAATACGGGTACGTTTGCCAGATGGGGCAGTCAGCGGTAATTTTAAAATAAAAACACATAATGGGGAATCGCGGCCTGCTTTTTTTGACGTTACGGGCAAACCTGGTTATAAAAATTTTAAAGACAAACGAAGTTACACCATAAGTTATTCCGTAGACGTAAAAATTACAGAAGCTTCAAGACCGAATACCCTGTACCTGTGGATTCCCATGCCTGTAACATCCGCTGTACAGAGAAATGTAAAACTTGTATCCCGCAGTACAAATCCTTTTGTAGAAAACTACAGAGGGGTCAGCCTTTATAAATTAGATAACATTTCAGCCGGCTCTACCCACACGATCAATCTTTCGTTTAACGTTGAAGTATTTGCGGTAGAAACAGGGATAAAACCGGCCTTGATAAAGCAGGGGAAATCTACGCTGAATACCGTGTACACTCAAAGTACAAATTTAATTCCGGCTGACAACTCTCATATTAAAAAAACAGTTGAAAATATTATAGGCAAGGAACAGAATCCGTATATTAAAGCAAGACTGTTGTACGACTGGCTAATCAAGAACATAGATTTTATTGAAACCCCTCTTAACACCGCAGGCGCTGTTTCGGCGCTGGGACAAAAAAAAGCGGACTCTTGTAGCGCCATTTTGCTTTATACGGCGATGGCGCGCGCTGTAAAAGTGCCATGTATCCCCACAGCCGGCGTACTGATAAACAGCCATAGCCAGACTATGCGCCATTACTGGGCGGAAATCTGGATAGACGATTTTGGCTGGCTGGCGGTTGATCCCGTATTGGGCGCGGGGGCGGTTCCCGATTCTTACGTTAATAAAGAAGAGACCGATCTTGTAAATTATTACTTTGGCAATATCGACAGCCAGCGGATTGCCTTTTCCAGAGGCGAATTAAACCTTTCGCAGATGGGAAGCAAGGGGCGGCTTGTGTCTAACACTCAGTCCTATTCACTGCAGAACATTTGGGAAGAAGCCTCCGGCGGACTTGTATCGTATTCCAGCCTGTGGGGTGATATAATAATACGCGGCACTTATGCACAGTAGCATGTAAACACCATTAGGTTGTCCTAAAAAATGAAGTTTTTAGACAAATCTATTGACTTATTCATGTATAATTTATAGTTTTAATCTGTATTTTCCACTTCATCAATATTCCTATTTTACATTGGACTTGTTCGACAACTGCGAACCTTCGGTTCGAGTTGGTTGTCTCACAAGTCTTGCGGTTTTTCAGGCTATAAGCCTGCGAACGCGGACTTTAGTCCGAAAGTTCGACAAAACCGCGTTTTTTATATGA
>JAITUY010000112.1 GCA_031286095.1 Treponema sp.
GGGGAAATATTTGCACTGGTAATTAAGTTAAAACCCGAAGTGAAGTCGCCGAATTAAGCTGTGCATGATGTAAGAATATAAGCGGGGTGGGCGTACTACGCTTTGCTCCGCACGGTTTACTTTGTTTGGTTTATTACGGCATTTATTTGAATAAGCAAAAACGGCTTTAAAATAACTTTTAAGACGTTAAAGGTAAAATGATACGGCAACGAAGATTAAAACGTTTCTAAGGGCTTCTATAAGCGTTCTAGAGGGTTTTTATATATAGGTCTGGCTGTATAAATTTTAAGATATTTTAAAACGTTATGCGAAACTATATGAAAAAGTCATCAAAAAAGTTATCAATTTTTATGAATACTGGTGATACCTGATGATATGAAAAAGCATACTCAAGGCTTGACTAATTCCTTATCCTGTATATAATTAGAGTACAAAAGGCATACAAGAGGACTAGTCAAGGCTTGGGTGTCCGAATGTAATTGACATTTGGGACAGGGGGCGTAGCCCGACTGCGGTTTTTCGTAGCCCGAGCCGCCGTAAGGCGGCGATGCAGTTACAGTCCTGTTGAGGTTGCAGAAAAACATAGTTTCTAAAAAAATGACTTCAAAATATGCCTAAAATTAGCACCAAAACGCCCAAAATCAATGGTTTTTCAATAGCTTTTTTGTTCAAAAACAGTTTTTCTGCAACCTCGTTATATGCCGTTTGGCTTGTTTTCGATTACACTTTATATTCTATTGTTTGATTGTTATATTTTATCTATTTTGCTGCTTCAATTTATTAAGAAGTGATACAACCATCTGATAATCGTTCATAAGTTCCTGATACTGTTGTTCGGCAACAGTTTTCTTTCCTTCTGTTTTTGCCTGTATTATTGCCCCTGCTTTTTTATGGAAATTTTTGTGTTCGTTTTCCAATGTTTTGTAAGCGTCAATTTCCTGAAAACGTTTGCCGTCTCCGTATATCCACTTGCCCAAATCGCATTTCAAATGGTCTTCGGAAGTTGCTTTAAGGTTTTCTTTTCTGCCGTCAAGAAATGCCCGTAATTGTATTAGCCAGTTACGGTGCATAAGCACAATCAAATCATAATTAAACAAAGTATTTTCTTTTTCCAATTCCTTTTTTTCTTCCATCGTCCGGTAAAAGTTCTCAATGCTTTTACTTGTCTCTACCACAAATGATATTATTCCGCTTTGCGCTCCGCTAATGTCATATATCTTTTCTTCAATATTTCCCATGTCGGTTACTAAATCGTTGGAAAAATCCTTTATTTTTCGTAAAGCCGCGTCAACGCTGTCAGTACCGGAAACAATTTCTTTGCTGCCGCCCGATATTTCTCCAGAAACGTGTTTTAAGTCTTCCATAAAATTGAATATCTGTTGCGTCCCTGTAGATAATTCGGAATTTGAATGGGCTATTTCCGTAAAAGCCCCTACAAATTTCTCGACTTCCTGCCGGACACGCATAAACGAAGCTCCCGCGCTCTCGCTTGCTTTTTTTGCGTCCTGTATTTGATTGATAATAGCTTTTAGCGAATTGGCAATTTCCTTTGAATTAGAGGTAGAACTCTCGGCCAGCTTCCGCACTTCCGACGCAACTACGGCAAACCCCTTGCCGGCTTCACCTGCGTGAGCTGCCTCTATTGCCGCGTTCATGGCAAGCAGGTTTGTCTGCGCGGCTATGCCGTCAATTACTTTTATTACATCGACAACTGCGGCAATACCTGTCGTTACCGCGTCTATTGCCTGAGCTGTTGACATAACATCTGCCCCGCCTTTTTCGATAATTTCCTTGAGATTAGCGGCGTCTTCCATTTTCATTTCTGTTACAGATATTACGTTGTTTACGGTCGTGGACATTGCTTCTACTGCGGAACCTGTCTGCGACACGGCTCCGTCCTGTTTTTCCAGCAGGTTATTAAAACTACGAATATTAGCCGAAATCTCATCAATCGCCGCTGATGCGGTATTTATTTGGTTGTCAAGCTCATTTGTTTTTTGCCGTATAACTTTAACACTGCCTCCGACTAATCCACCTGCAATAATGGCAGTATCCATTGGGGCGGAAAGCTGACTATTTGCCTGCCTCGACACAGAACGCATATTCGCTATCAATTCACGAAATTCGTTAGTGTTTTCATTTGAACTATTTTTCTCCTCAATTTTGCCTGAAGACCGATTAAAAAAATGCAGTATATTCATTCACCTACCCCTTTTTAACACTATACTATGAATACATTTATTTGTCTATATACTAGTTAAAATATTATAAATTGTATACATATAAAAGTTCAAGCCAAATGGCATATAACAAACAGTAACTGCTCCGCCGCCAGTATGCGCCATCAATTTATTGAAAAATTTTAGGATCAGAATAGCCTGGTTTTATTAAGACATTATCCTTGCCTTCGATATATTCTTTATAAACGCCTTCCCACTCATCAAATGCGTATTCTTCAACAGAAACCGAAATATACTTTTTTGGTTTTCCCAAAGTCTTATTAACTATATCACTAATTTGATCGGCGGCCTTTTGCAACGCCTCTTTTGTCGGCCCCGATAAAGTTTTAATTACAACGTGCGGCATAAAACACTCCTCTGTTTTTACGCTTATTATACATCAAAAGTCATGTTTTTGCACAATGCCCTTATGCGCTGTCAGTATTAATGATCCGCACAGTTTAAATATTAGACTTGTTCGGCAAAACTGCGCTTTTTAGCGGAAGTTGGGGCTATCCAAAAAGCCGGTTACTTCTCGGACAACCCTTGTATTTTCTCGTACTTCTACGAAATATTACGAAAATACGATATTAGAGAAGGTGTCTGAACAAGTTTTTTAAACTTTTCGGACACCGCCAACTCTATTGCGTTAGTATGGTATAATATCTACACTTTCCCTCAAGGAGGATTTTAATGAAAAGATTTAAAGTTTTTTTGATACTTGCAATTATACTGTCAGTTTGCGGGTGCGGATCACAACCTAAGTCAAACGAGAAAGCGGCTCCAAAGGCGAGATATTTGTTTCCAAGCGATTATATGGCCGACCCAGCCGCTCATGTTTTTAACGGAAAAATATATATTTATCCTTCCCACGATTGGAAAAGCGGTATAACGGACAATAGCTCAGGCGGCGCTTTTGTAATGAAAGACTATCATGTGTTCTCGATGGACGATGTGGAAAACGGCGAAGTAACCGCTCACGGTAAAATACTGGACCTTAAAGATATTCCCTGGGCGACAAAGCAATTATGGGATAACGATGTCGCGTTTAAAAACGGCAAGTATTATATGTATTTTCCGGCAAGGGATAAAGACAATGTTTTCCGTATAGGCGTAGCAATAGCAAACCGCCCCGAAGGGCCTTTTATTCCCGAAAGCGAGCCAATAAAAGGAAGCTTCAGTATCGATCCGTGCGTTTTAGAAGACAACGGCGAGTATTATTTGTATTTTGGCGGAGCTGGAAGCAAACCGGACGGCTTATCGTCTTCCCTGTCGCGAGTCGTTAAACTAAGCGATGATATGCTTCAATTTGCCGAAGCCCCCAAGCCTGTTGTTCTTTTGAACAAGAACGGCAAACCACTTAATGATATTCAACATCAATTTTTTGAAGCGTCATGGATGCATAAATACAACGGAAAATACTATTATTCTTATTCCACCGGTCATTCGCATTATTTGTGTTATGCGATAGGCGATAACCCTTACGGACCGTTTACATATCAGGGAATTATTTTAACTCCGGTAGTAGGCTGGACGACACATCATTCAATTGTCGAGTTCAAGGGAAAGTGGTGGCTGTTTTTTCACGACAGCCGGCCTTCCGGCGGAGTGGACTGGCTTAGAAGCATGAAGGTAATTGAACTGAATTATAACGAAGACGGAACGATCCAAATGATTAGGGGCGGCGGTTCATGGTGAAAACCGTTAACCTCACTCCCCCATCACTCTTACCTGAACTTTCCGTGTGCGCGGGCCGTCGTATTCGTTGAACCATATTCCCTGCCATGTGCCTAAAAGCAGTCTGCCGTCCGTAATAATCAGGGTGAGCGAAGACCCCACAAGGCTCGATTTTGTGTGCGCCGCGGAATTGCCTTCGCTGTGATGAAATTCACGGCGGTCTGGCGAGATAGCGTTTAACGCCAAATTCACGTCTCGGGGAACGTCAGGGTCGGCGTTTTCGTTTACTGTTACCGCCGCCGTAGTGTGCGGCGTAAAGACGACACAAATCCCCTCGCGCACGCCGCTGGCGGAGACAGCTTTTTTCACTTCGCCTGTGATGTTGATCCAGTCCGTCTGCCCGTCCGTGCGGACACTGAATTCGCTAAGCGCCGTCACTGCGACTGCCTTGCCAGCAGACGGTTTAGGCGTTTTACAAAATCAGCCGGATCGTTTAATTTTATCCCTTCCACAAGAAGAGCCTGATCAAGCAGAACTCCGGCGACATCGGCAATGCGCTCCTCGTCGTCTACGTTTTTAAGACCGGCGACAATCGAATGTTCGCCGTTCACTTCTAAAATCGGTTTAATGTCGGTCATAGAGGTCTGCCCCATTGCCTTAAGCATCTGCGCCATTTGCACCGACGGGTCGTTTTCGTCGGCGACAATACATGACGGCGAATCGTGCAGACGGCGGGAGAGTTTAACGTCTTTTACGCGATCTCCAAGCGCCTTCTTGATTTTCTCGATGACGGGTTTAGCCTCTTTTTCGGCGTCTTTGTTTTTCTTTTCGCCTAACTCCTCGTCAGCGCCCGCGCGGTTTACAGCCTTTAATTCCCATGTCTGGCTCTCTGTTTTCCCGTCCGCTCCGGCGGTTTCCCTGCGGTAACTGCGCAGGCTTGGAATTACAATGTCATCAATGTCATCGTCCATAATCAGAACTTCAATATCTTTCGCGCGGTAGGCTTCCAGCAACGGAGAAGAACGCAGGGTTTTTTCATCGCCGCCCGTAATATAATAAATGTACTTTTGATCGCTTTTCATGCGGGAAACATAATCCGCAAAACTCGTCCACCCCGGCTTGCCTGGCAAGCCTTCGGCGGTACTGCTCTTGAAACGAACAAGCTCCTGTATCGCCTCGCGGTTGGAAAAATCCTGATAAAGCCCCTCTTTTAACGGACGGTTGAACTGAGAAACAAATGTTTCCCATTTTTCTTTCGCTTCATCCGAGCCGGTTACGGCATTATCCGCCATCTGCTTGAATTCCGAAAGCAGTTTTTTAACGGACGCGTTTTTAATGTTGAGCAGAACCTTGTTCTGCTGTAGGATTTCACGGCTTACGTTGAGGGGTAAATCTTCTGAATCAATTACACCGCGCACAAAACGCAGGTAAGTCGGCATCAGCTCCTTGTCGTCATCGGTAATAAAAACGCGCTTTACATAAAGCTTTACGCCCGGCTTGTAATCGACATTGTATAAATCGAACGGCGCTTTTTTGGGAATGTAAAATAATGTTGAATACTCCAGAGTTCCTTCGGCTTTTGTATGAATGTAGTGTAACGGTTCGTCGCTGTCGTGACCAAGCTGTTTGTAAAACTCATTGTAATCTTCTGGTTTTAAATCGTTCTTCGCGCGCCGCCACAGAGCAGTGCCGGAATTAATACGGTCGGTTTTGGTCTTGCTTCCTTTTTCCTTGCCTTTGTCGTCCCACTCTTTTTCATCATAGGTAAGATAAATGGGGAACGCCACATGGTTGGAGTAACGCTTGATAATGTCCTCAATTGACCACCGGTTGGCGTATTCCGTTCCTTCCTCGGTCAAGTGAAGTATCACCGTCGTCCCCTGACTGTCCCTTGAAGCGCCTTCTATCTCATAACCTTCCTTGCCGTCGCTTGTCCATTTCCACGCGGCATCCTCATTTGCCTTTCGGCTAATCACTTCAATTTTATCCGCGACCATAAAAGCGGAATAAAATCCCACTCCGAACTGCCCTATCAAATTGGAATCTTTTTTTGCGTCTTCGGCAAGTTTTTCAAGGAACGCCCTTGTCCCCGAGCGCGCGATAGTTCCAAGCGACTCAATCAAATCCGCCTCGTTCATGCCGATTCCGTTGTCGGAAACCGTCAATGTTTTAGCGTCTTTATTAAAGGAAATATCAATGCGCGGATCGAAACTGACGGACTTATACGCCTCGTCCGCCACAGTCAGATACTTGAGTTTGTCCAGAGCGTCGGATGCGTTTGAGACAAGCTCCCGCAAAAAAATCTCCCTGTTTGAATAGAGAGAATGAATAATAAGGTGCAACAGACGGCTTACTTCTGTCTGAAATTGATGTTGTGCCATAACGGTCTCCTTATAGATAAATTTGTATTATTTGTATATCCTAAACTACCAAAACGGTGGAAAAATGTCAAACGTAATTCTTTTGGGGCTGGTCAGCCTTTTTACCGATATAAGCTCCCAAATGGTATATCCGATCCTGCCGCTGTATCTTTCTACAGTGATGTGCGCGGGACCGGCGATTATCGGAATAATTGAGGGCATAGCCGAAAGTCTTGCAAGCATCGTAAAACTTTTTTCGGGAATTGCCGCCGACAAATACGGAAATAAAAAAGGGCTTGCAATCCTCGGCTACGCTGGGTCTGCGGTAAACAAAATCATCATTCTTTTCGCCGGCACATGGACTGGCGTTTTAATCGCAAGAATTATCGACCGTTTTGGAAAAGGAATCCGCACCGCGCCAAGGGACGCAATAATCGCGGAGTCGGCAGAAAAATCGAAAATTGGAAAATTTTACGGTCTTCACAAGGGAATGGATTTGCTTGGAACCGCCATAGGTATAATACCGGCGTGGATTATTCTTTTGAACGGCGGGATCACAGTACAAAAAATTTTCCTTTATTGGACTTGTTCTACAACTGCGAACCTTCGGTTCGAGTTGGTTGTCTCATGTCAGCTACGCTGACCAGTCTTGCGGTTTTTCAGGCTATAAGCCTGCGAACGCGGACTTTAGTCCTAAAGTTCGACGAAACC
>JAITUY010000161.1 GCA_031286095.1 Treponema sp.
GGGTCATTAAAGGTTGAGGCTACTGCGTCAAATGTTTTCATATATTCCACATTTTCATCTGTTAGGCGAAAATCTGCATAAACTCCGTTTGTCCAACTGTCCGCTTTTTCATATTTTTCACCTTCTGCTGTAAGATAAATTTTATTATTTGCGGTAATTCCATTCACCGAATATAATTTTTGGCGGTTAATTTTATATTTATCAACTGTTTTTATAATTTCTTCCGCATAAATATCATTTCCTATATTTCCCATTAGGGAAACATCTGCCTTACCTGTTTTGACACAACTAACTGCAATATTTAACGCATTTCCACCTACATTTATTATATTTTTTTCGGGGAAAAAATCCACACAGCAACATGATAATGCTAGTACCTTTCTCATAATATACCTTCCTGTTCTACCGCGCCGTAGACGCATTATTTAATTTATGTATATTTTATATTTTAGAAAAATGCAAGGGACAATGTTGCCTAACTGATAAATTAACGCAATACAATGCGGATAACGATAAAACATCAACTAAAAAGTTAGTGAGCATAGCGAAGGCAGGCGGTTTGTGTTGGTTGTTGAACAATCCTTGCAATTTTTCGGCTTACAGTCTGCAAAACCGCAATTGCCTTCAGAAACTGAAGTTTCCGAACAACTCAATATATCGTTGTATAAATAATCAATCATACAACAACTCCGCGCCTTTGCGTCTTTGCGCCTCTGCGAGAGTTTTTGGAGAAAATCCCCCTGCGCCTCTGCGAAAGGTCTTTTAGAAAAAAGCCGGCGGAATAACGTTTTTTAGGCATACATTTCTAAAATTAAACTCCGATAATCAAAAAGAGGGAAAAAACTCGGTTTTTTACGGGGGAGGCTGGTTTGATTAGAGGATGGTATACGGGCGCCAGCGGTATGAGGGCGCAACAGTGGCGGATGGACGCGGTCGCCAATAATCTGGCTAACGTTGATACGGACGGTTACAAACGGGATGTAGCGGCTTTTAAGGCTTTTCCCGAGATGTTGATAAGACGGCAGGACGACGACGGGGTATATAATATCCCCTTTGGTTCGGCAGACGCCGCGCCCATTGTCGGAAAAATGGGGACAGGCGTTGAACTTAACGAATTGTTTACCAATTTTGACCAGGGCGCTATGAAGGAAACATCAAGCGATTTTGACCTGGCTATGGACGGCAAGGGCTTTTTTACGATCACGACTCCTTACGGCGAGCGTTATACCAGAAACGGCTCATTTTTCCTTGGTATGGAGGGTTTTCTTGAAACAAAAGAAGGCTATCCCGTACTTGGTGAAAACGGCCCTATAAGGGTAAAAGCCAACAATTTTCAAGTGGATAAAGAGGGGAGAGTGTGGGTAAACGCCGCCTATCCCGATGAGCCGGACGTATTTGCCGGCAGGGAATCTAACCTTTGGGAAGAGCCGGTTTTGCTCGATACCCTAAAAATTGTGAATTTTGATATCGACCGCTATCTGAAAAAACAGGGTAGCAGTTTGTGGTGCGAAACTGAGACTTCCGGCCCTGCGGTGATAATGCCTGAAGGCGAGCGTCCTAAGATTTTTCAGGGTTTTGTAGAAGCATCGAATGTTAATCCTGTGGTAGAGATGGTTCAGATGATCGAAGTGAACCGCGCTTACGAGGCGAATCAAAAAATTATCCAGACACATGAGACAATGCTGGGTACTTTGATAAATCAAGTGGCCAAATTTGGCTAATTGACTTGTTTAACAGTCCGGTTAGTTGTTAAACAACTCTAATGAAGAAAATATTGTCTCCGCGTTGCGGAGCTGTTCGATAAAAATTATTTGATCATTGGCTTTATGGAAGCCTATGGTTAAACGTATATTGAGGTAATTTATGGTTAGGAGTTTATGGACAGGCGCGTCGGGAATGATTGGTCAGCAGTCAAATACGGATGTAATAGCGAATAACCTCGCGAATGTTAATACCCACGGCTACAGAAAACAGCGCGCTGATTTTGAAGACCTTATCTATCAGACTGTTAGAGTAGCGGGAACTCCGGCTACCGAAGATACAGTTGTCCCGGTCGGAATTCAGATGGGACATGGCGTTAAACTTGCCGACACACAGCGTGTTTTTTCTCAGGGGTCTTTACAGACGACCGAAGTTCCGACCGACATGGCGATTATGGGCGAAGGTTTTTTCAAAATTCAGATGTACGACGGCAGTATGGCGTATACGCGCAACGGAAACTTTAAAGTCGATTCAGACGGGCGCATGGTTAACAGCAACGGCTATTGGCTTGTACCCGATATAATTATGCCGGAACTTTTTTTACCGGAAACTATTAATGTTACAAAAGACGGCAGGGTAAGCGTGCGTGTCCCGCGGGACGGCGATGTTGTGGAAGTCGATGTCGGCAGGATAGAGCTTTATCGCTTTCCGAACCCGGTTGGTCTTACTGCGGTAGGTGAAAATCTTTTTAAGACAAGCAATGCGTCAGGAGACGCAATTCCCGCCATTCCGGGTTACGATGGCATGGGTACAATTCAGCACAAGTTTTTGGAAATGGCGAACGTGCAGATAGTGCAGGAAATGGTCAATTTGATTGTCGCCCAGCGCGCATACGAATTTAATTCCCGCACAATTCAGACAAGCGACAATATGCTTGGAACAGCGACTACATTAAAGAGGTAAATAAATGGAAGTAACTGGTCTTGGAATGGCGTATTTAGATGATTTTCAAAAAGGTTTCAATTCATCTTCAGTTTCATCTTCCGCTTTAGCGGGGCAGGGCGCTCCTGATTTTGCGCAAATTATGGCAAAAGCCGGCGCGGAAAGAGACAAGACAGGCATTTCCAATCCTGCCAATGAAAACATTGATAAAACCGATAAACTCTACGGACTTTGCCTTGAACTGGAAACTTTTTTAGTTAAGAATCTTTTAACAGGTATGAGGAACACAGTGCAGAAATCCGGCTTAATCGACGAAGGTTTTGCAGGAAAAATCTACGAAGATATGCTCTACGATGAATACGCCAAAGATTTAACCAAAAACGCAGGCTTTGGTCTTGCGGAGCAAGCCTACCGCCAATTGAAGCAGTATATGTAATGGACTTGTTCGACAACTGCGAACCTTCGGT
Source organism: Treponema sp. (assembly GCA_031286095.1). Classification (GTDB taxonomy): domain Bacteria; phylum Spirochaetota; class Spirochaetia; order Treponematales; family Breznakiellaceae; genus WQXQ01. Next base: position 3,111 of record JAITUY010000161.1, read on the forward strand.
TCGAGTTGGTTGTCTTACAAGTCTTGTGGTTTTTCAGGCTATAAGCCTGCGAACGCGGACTTTAGTCCGAAAGTTCGACAAAACCGCATTTTTTATATGAAGTTGTTCAGAAACTGAAGCTTCCGAACAACTCTAATG